>DASSPI010000059.1:0-11357 GCA_035699705.1 Xanthobacteraceae bacterium | reverse complement strand
GGCTTGTTTGACCGGGGCGCCGGCCGGAAGCACCGACAGCAACCGATTGAGCCAGCCTGTTTGATTAGCGCCGGCCCTTCCCGGCAGACCGGTCTCCAGATTGTCCTGCGCGTCGAAATGCGAACGGTTGCGCAACGGCACGCAGGTCGCGTTGACTATCGACGCCTGACCGGTCTTGTAAAGCCAAGCAAAATTCCTCAAGGCGGGATGCAACCCGAAAAAACTATTGAGCCGGATGGTGCTCGCGGCTGGAATGGCGATGCTTCCGCGCATCGCGTAGTAATTGCTGTCCCCGAACGGCACCAAGGTATTGATGCCGTCCATGCCGCCGCGGAGCACGACAATCAGCAAGCGCGGGCAATCGTCGCCTGCCGCTTCCGCGAAACGCGGCATGTAAGCCCAGGAGAACAGGCCGGCAGTAACACCAAGCATCGTCCGCCGTGACATCAGCAGACGAGACTCTACGCATCCTTCAGTGGCCGCGCGGATCACATGGTCGTCAGCAGTGCAGTTGCGATTATCGTCCGTCACGGCGGTCACCTTCGCTGGAATTCGGGACTGGCAAACAGGATGGTCAGCGCTTCGTTGCTGCTATAGGCGGCGGCAAGGCGGCTGAGTGTTGCCTGCGAGAGTGCGGGGCCGAAGAGACTGTACGCCAAGGCCGGCACCTTGAGCTTGGGATTTCGGGCGAAGAGCCAGCTCATGTATTGGGCGATGTTGAGCCGCACGCGCATGGCGTCGGGATTGAGCCAGGTAGGCGTCTCGTCGGAATAGCCTTCGGGCGAGCGCGACTCCCACTCCATTTGATTGAGCGCCTTGAGCGCTTCAAAGAGCACCCAAGGCTCGCTATTCTTATAGCGCGTGCCCAGCGCGCGATATGTCGCTATCTGGTATTCGTAAGGCGTGCGCAACTTGACGAACGGCATCGTCCAGGCATGAGGCAGATCGAGCAGCGCCAGCGCCACGGCCTTGAGATCGCCCCCGGTCTGCAGGAACGCTTGCTTTAATGGATTCACCATCGTAGCCGTCGGCGTATCGGTGATGAAGTGGCGCACCAGCTTGAAGGCGATGTGTTCCGCCGTGGCCGGATGCATCGCAAGATCGTCGAGAGCGGTATCCACCTGTTGCTTGCCCAACTCCGGATAGGTCTTGCCCATCAGCGTAAATTCCCCCGGCTCGTGCCAGTCGGGCCGATAGATGAATTGTCCGCGGTTTTGCGCGGTGCCGCCGTTCCAGCCATTGTCCGCTTCCCAGCCGCGGACGTAGGACCAACCGGTCAACATCTTCGCAAAAGCGGTGACGTCCGCTTCGCTGTAGCCGCCGGCGCTGCCGACCGTATGCAGTTCCAAAATCTCGCGCGCCAGATTCTCGTTGTAGCCGACGCCCCAGCTCTGTCCGATCGGAGAATTCGGACCGATTGAACTCTCGTTGTCGAGAAAGGCGAGCATAGCGGGGTGCTCGATCGTGCCGCGCAGCATGTCGGTGAAGCGCCCGAGAACATGGCGACGGACGACGTCGCGCTCCCATTGACCGATCGTAGCGCGGATGGTTTCCGTCTTGTTGACGCTCATGGCGAAATGGTTGGACCAGAACAACACCAGCCGTTCCACGAACCCGATCTCGACCGACATGTGCTTGTCGACGCGAGCATTCATCTCCGCTAGCCAGATCGGCTCGCTCTGATCGAAAGTGAACTGCGACTCGAAGCAGGCCGTCTCATAGCTGGGCAGATTGGAATTCGCGATGTCAGCGATGTTCGCGGTCTGGAGTTCCGCGCGCAAAGCGTTGCGCGGACCCGCGCCGCTAATGCGCGCGTAACCACCGGGTTTTGCGCCAAGCCCGAATCGATGCAAGGCGATCAATTGGGGCGACACGGCCATTTACGAATCCACCACCGCTGGTTCTGACCACACGGAGCGGAACGGTAATCGATAAAGTTTTACTAACGGTGGGAGCGATATAAGCAATTTTATCGATATGGATTGCTTAACCAACTTTCGGCGCGCAGACCGGCAAAGATAAGAAAAGTTTGAATGCCGGCGGCTGGTTGTTGCCGAGACAAAACCTGCCCGCGCTCGCCGCTCGAACCCGCCTTCGCGCCGGACCGTTCGAGCGGTTAGAGGAAACCTTTACTTCTTTTTGCGAGGGTCTGGGGCCCGGAAGATTCTTCCGTCCAATCCGTTGCCCATCGAGTCTTGTAAATGTCGGTGATCAGGTTTGAGCCACCCAGGCAGCCGAAGCCTGAAGTATGGCGATGCAAGTGTAGCAAGTGCCGGGACCGGGTCTCTTCTCCGGCTGGCCATCGGCAAGTTCCGGAACGCAAATCTCCGAAGCGTAACGTCATATCGCTGAGCCGGTGGCTGAGCGCGCCAAAACGGCGTCCGCTTCCGTCGGCCCAGTGACGATTCCCGACGGGCTGGGTTCGCCGAGGCTATAGCCGCTCGAACGACAACAAGCAGCATCCTGCGACGAGAGATTCTTCCGGTCGCGCGAAGCTTCGTCGCGCGCGGCCGGATTTCATAAACATCGCGAGGAAAGTTATTGCGCCGGCTTTCGTGGCTTGGGCAGGAAGGCTGCGAGCGGCCGCGTGATGGCGCCGGAGCAGGTGCGGGTATAGCTCTTGCCGTCATGCGTCCAGCTTTGCTGGCCGGTGAGCTTGGCACTGCGGCGCACGAAGGTGCCGCTGTAGCTCGCCTCGTAAGACGATTTCTCGCCCTTCCAGCCGCCGGTGATCGCGATCTTGTCGCCGTCCACCTTCACCTTGCCGGTTTCCTGGCCGACGATCTTGCCGCGGACCGGCATATGCACCGGCCGCTCATAGGGCCCTTCGCTGCCCGTGAGCTTGACCGTGATCGCAGCACGGCCCGGATCCTGCGCAAAGGGCAGCTTTCCACATACCAGCGTTCCCCGGTATTCGGCGTCGCGCACCTGGGCCTGGGCCTGCGCCGGCCCAGCCAGCATCGCGCCGGCTACCATCGCCAGCGACAGGGATATCGCACCTTTGATCATGATCGCCCCCTCCCGGAACCACGGCGCGTGAATGCGCTCTTGGATTAAATTTGCAATAAAATGCCGGCCCTCTCGGAGAGCCGGCGGCTCGACCGCATAAACACTCAAGACTAAAAACTTACCTGGCGCTAGTGAACGCTAGCGCCGTCCTCTTGACGCAGACGCGCGATCTCGTCTTTCAACTGCAACTTGCGACGTTTTAATTCCGCGATCACCAAGCCATCGGTGGACGGATGCATGAGCGCTTCGGAAATTTCGTTCTCCAGCGCCCGGTGGCGCTGTTCCAATTCGACAAGGTTGGTTGAAATGGACATAGGGGATGTCTCCTGACTGCCCGACCTGGAGATTTTACATCAGACGGACGCCAGGCCGAAGCCCCATTTTAATGCCCGGTGCAACAAATCGCCGTTATCCTCACCCGGGCGAGCGACACGCCTTGAACGAACCGGCCGAAAAGTTCATAATAATCAGGATTTTGCGGCCGGATGCACAATAATACCGGCCGCTCAATGGGCGACGATGACCGACGAGGAAGAACGCGAGCTCCGCGCGCAATTGGCGCGGCTGCTGCAGGAGCATCGTGACCTCGACGCCGCGATTGCGGCGCTGCAGGATTCGCCCGGAGCGGATATCCTGCAGGTGCAGCGTCTGAAGAAGCGCAAGCTCTATCTGCGCGACCGCATCAACGCCATCGAAGATCAGCTGACACCCGACATCATCGCCTGAGGCATCCCGAAAAAGCATGCCCCGGGCCTGATCCGGGGTGGGCACCGGTTTTCGGACCAGGTCATGCGCGCCTTTATGGTCGCACGCTGATCATTCCGGCTGGACACCCGCGGCCTTGATCACCTCGCCCCAAAGCTTGGCCTCTTCCTTGATGAAGGCCGCCGTCTGCGCGGGATCGGCCGGCACCGCGGCGAGATGGACGCGCGCGAAATGGGCCTTGATCTCGGGCGATTGCGCGATCTCGTTAATGGCGGCATTGATCTTTTTCACGATGGCGGCAGGCGTCTTCGGCGGTGCCGAGATCGCGTTCCAGGTGCCGGAGACGAAATCCTCCACGCCGGCTTCTTCCATGGTGGGAATGTCCGGCAGCTCGGCGATGCGCTTTTTCGTCGCCACCGCCAGGATGCGCGCCCGATTGCCTGCATGCAGCTCATGGGCGGCAGCCAGCTCCATGAAAATGAAATCGACCTGGCTGCCGACCAGATCATTCAGCGCAGGCGCCGTTCCCTTGTAAGGCACATGCGTCATTTTTATTCCGGTCCGCGACTCGAACAGGGCCGCGGTCAGATGCGAGGTGGTTCCGGTTCCCTGCGAGGCATAGTTGAGCTTGCCGGGATTGGCCTTGGCATAAGCCAGGAATTCCTGCGCGGTCTTGGCCGGGAAATCCGGCCGTACCAGCAGGACATTGGCGATCTGCGACATGATCGCCACCGGGACGAGCGCATCCGGATCGAAACTGAGCTTCTTGTAGAGGAATTTGTTGGTGGTGATCGGCGAGGGCTGCGACGCCAACAGCGTATAGCCGTCGGCCGGGGCGGACGACACCGCCTCGGCGCCGAGATTGCCCGCGACGCCGCCGCGATTTTCGACCACGACAGTCTGGCCCCAGCGCTGCCGCAGCTTGTCGGCATAAAGCCGGGTGACGGTATCGACGCCGCCTCCGGCCGGAACCGAGACGATGATCTTCACCGGCCGGTCGGGATAATTCGCCGCCGGATCGGCTTGCGCGAAGGCCTGCGTGCCGATAGCAAGCGGCAAAATAATTCCGGCCAGAATTCGGTACATTCCCCTTCTCCTCCCTGGAGCGATTTTTCTGATTGCTATCCCGCCGCGACCCGTCCTGCGCGCTTGCGCGCATACATCGCGAGGTCCGCGCGGGAAATGACATGCGCCGGCGCATCGCCGGGCGTGAGCAGGGCGAGGCCTGCCGAAGCACGGACCGAGAGCGGCAGGTTTCCCTGCATCACCACCGTCGCGGCGACGGCTGTTTCCAGCTCGCGCGCTTTCGCGGCGGCCTGTATTTCGCTGACGTTCCACAACAGAACGCCGAATTCATCCCCGCCGAGCCGCGCTACCACATCCGATTCCCGCACCGTTCGCCGCAAGCTCTCCGCCACCGCCTGCAGCACCCGGTCGCCGGCGGCATGGCCATGGCGGTCATTCACCGGCTTGAAATAGTCGAGGTCAAGATAGATCAGCGCCGCCGCGGCGCCATAACGCCGCACATAAGCGAGCGAGCGGCGCAGTTCGCGCTCGAAGCCACGCCGGTTGAGGATGTCGAGCAGAGGGTCGACATCCGCCCTCGCCTCGAGCTGCGCCACCTGGGCGCGGGCGGCGGCAAGTTCCGCCTGCAGGCGGTCGAGCTCGGCGGAAAGCCGCATGGCGACTGAACGGGCGGACTTCTTCGGCACTGCTTTGGCCGCTTCGCCCGCAGTGTTCCGGGATGCCGCCGGCCCGCGCCCGCGCGGAACAGCTTCGGCCGCTGACCTGGCCAGCCGGATCTTGCTTTTCGCCATTCTTGCAGCCCCAGCACGGGAATCGCGAGAGGCAGGATAGCCGAGCCGTTTCGTCTTGCCACTGCAAAGCCGGTACCTATAATCCGCCGCTTCCTTTCGGCAGCGAGCCGGATTCGGGGGGCCAATGGCCGCAAAGCCGGTCGCTATCATCATGGGAAGCCAGTCAGACTGGGAAACCATGAAACATGCGGGCGAGACACTCGCCACACTGAAGATCGGCTATGAAGCGCTGATCGTCTCCGCTCACCGCACGCCGGACCGGCTGTTTGAGTTCGGCAAAGCCGCGCGTAAGAGAGGCTTTAAGGTGGTGATCGCGGGCGCCGGCGGCGCGGCGCATCTGCCCGGCATGACCGCCTCGCTCACATCGCTGCCTGTGCTCGGCGTGCCGATGAACACTCACGCCCTGGAAGGAAAAGACAGCCTGCTCTCGATCATGCAGATGCCCGCCGGCATTCCCGTCGGTACCCTCGCCATCGGCAAGCCGGGGGCAATCAATGCCGCGCTGCTGGCCGCAGCCATCCTTGCGCTGTCGGATGACGGCGTTGCCAAGCGGCTGGACGCCTGGCGCGCCAAACAGACCAAAGCCGTGGCCAAGCGGCCCAAGGGTGGCGCGTGAGCGCATCGCCGGTGCTGAAGCCCGAGGCCACCATCGGAATTCTGGGCGGCGGGCAATTGGGCCGCATGCTGGCGCTGGCCGCCGCGCGGCTCGGCTTTCGCTGCCATGCTTTTTCGCCCGACGCGGATTCCTGCGCCTTCGACGTCATGCAGCATTCCACCTGCGCGGCCTATGACGATCATGCCGCGCTCGCGCGCTTTGCCGACGCGGTGGATGTCATCACCTACGAATTCGAAAATATCCCGGCGGAAACCGCGGCCTTTCTCTCGGCGCGACGCCCGGTGATGCCCGATCCGGCGGTGCTGGCGAAAACGCAGGACCGTCTGGTGGAAAAGAATTTCATCCAGGACCTCGACATCGCCACCGCGCCTTTCGCCCCGGTAGAATCCGCAGCCGACCTGGCCAAGGCGGTTTCGGCCATCGGCCTGCCGGCGGTGCTGAAAACACGCCGGCTTGGATATGACGGCAAGGGCCAGAAGATGATCGGCGCGGATGGCGACCCGATCCCCGCCTGGGCCGCGCTGCATAACGTGCCCTGCATCCTGGAAGGCTTCGTTCCGTTTGAGCGGGAGATCTCCGTTGTGGCGGCGCGCTCGCGCGACGGCCGGGTGGAATGCTTCGACGTCGCCGAAAACGAGCATCGCGACCACATATTGAAGACCTCGCGCGTGCCCGCGCCGATTTCCGCCGATCTTGCGGTCGAGGCGCGGCGCATCACCGAGAAGATCGCCCATGCTTTCGATTATGTCGGCGTGCTGACGGTGGAAATGTTCATCGTCGGCCAGGGCAGCGGCCCGGCGGTGCTGGTCAACGAGGTCGCGCCGCGCGTGCATAATTCCGGGCATTGGAGCATCGACGGCTGCTCGGTCTCGCAATTCGAGCAACATATCCGGGCCGTGGCCGGCTGGGATTTGGCCAAACCGGTGCGCCATGGCGATGCGGAGATGACCAACCTGATCGGCGCGGAGGTGAATGATTACGCCCGCTGGCTGGGCGAGCCCGGCGTGTCGCTCCATCTCTACGGCAAGACCGACCCGCGCCCCGGCCGGAAGATGGGTCATGTGACGCGGGTGATATCCAGCGGAGACAAGCCGTGACCGGTTACATCATCGGCGCGCTGATCTCTTTCCTGATCGGCTGGACCGTGGCGGCCGCCGAGGTGCTGTTTCGGCAGGAGAGCCGGCCCAACCCGTTCGGCGGGACCGCAGGCATGCTGTTCCTTCTGGCGCTTTCGGCCGTGGGCGCGGCTTTGGGCACCGGCGGGATTTTGTGGATGTTCCGGGCGATCCCCTCCGCCGCCGTCTTCATCGTCATGGGCGGTGCCGGCTGGGGCGGTTTTGCGGCTTCGAATTGGCTGCACGTCAATGCCGCCGGAGCGGTCAACCGGCTGATCGTCGGCCTGGCGGGGCTTTTGCTGATGTACGGGCTGGTCTGGAAGTTCCTGCCGCCGGCGCCCTAATCGGTGGACTTTTAAGGGCCATTCTGCTACACGCGCGCCTTCGGCTGCGAGTCGCCGGCCCGTTTGGACGGTTTCCGCAAGGCCACCCAGCTAACCCGATCGAAGAGGATTGACTGCGTGCAGGTTCTCGTTCGCGACAATAACGTCGACCAAGCCCTCAAGGCGCTCAAGAAAAAGATGCAGCGTGAGGGCATCTTCCGCGAGATGAAGCTCCGCGGTCACTACGAAAAGCCCTCAGAAAAGAAAGCGCGGGAACGGGCGGAAGCCATCCGCCGGGCCCGCAAGCTCGCGCGCAAGAAGCTGCAGCGCGAAGGCCTGTTGCCGATGAAGCCGCGCGTGGTCCCGGGCGCCCCCGGCGGACCCGGCGGTGCCCCGGGCGGACGCGCCGCGCCGCGCCGCGGCTAATTCGAAGTTTTTCGGTCTATGATGGCGCGGGCGGAGCGATCCGGCCCGCGCTGTTATTTTTCGGCGCGATTGTCGGCGTCCTGGGCCAGCGTCGCTCAATCGCCGCATTCGCAAGGTGAACCGGCGCGATGCGGCTTCGCCGCGCCGGATCGTGACGAGGCAGCATGACGGAAAGCTTCCTGCGCTTGCTGAACAAGAAAGCCTTGGGCCTGCTGATGCTGGCCGCCCTGCTCGCCGGCTGCTCCACCACCGCGCTGACGCCCGGCGCCAATTCCGTGTCCGAAAGCGAAGACACGTTATTCGCCGCTTCCCCCGCCAATATCGCCTCGCTCACCGAGGTGGTGCAGCGCAATCAGAACGACCCGCAGGCTTACAACATGCGCGGCTCGGTGCTCGGCCTCGCCGGACGGCATGAGGAGGCGCTGTCGGATTTCAACAAGGCGATCTCGCTCGACGTGCAATATGCCCAGGCCTATGCCAACCGCGCCCTGGTCCACCGGCAGATGAACAAGCTCGACCTGGCGCTGGCTGATTACAACAAAGCGGTGGCGATCGATCCCGGCTATTCCGGCGCCTATCTCGGACGCGGCATCGTCTATCGGCAAGGCAAGCAGGCCGTCAACGCGCTGCAGGATTTCAACAAGGCGATTGCGATCCGCCCCGATACCGCCGAGGCCTATTACAATCGCGGCCTGCTCTATCAGAGCCAGCGCCAGCACCAGTTCGCGATCGACGATTTTTCCACCGCCGTGGGGCTGGCGTCGCAGCAGGCCGAGCCCTTCATCGCGCGCGGGCTGAGCTACATCGCCGTAAGCGATTTCAAATCCGCCGTGAGCGACTTCGACGAGGCGGTGCAGCTCGAGCCGCAAAGCCTGCAGGCCTGGACCAGCCGCGGGCTCGCCTATGAGCGGCTCGGCGACAAGGAAAAAGCCGCCGGCTCCTATGCCCGCGCGATGAACATCAGGCAGGATTACGATCCCGCGCGCAGCGGATTCGCCCGCGTCGGCGGCAAGTCCGGACAGACCTATCAGACGTTCTGATTTCTCCAAAGACTATCATCGTCATTCCCGGAATTGTTCCGGCGATCTCGCTGAGGATGCATTGCCTTCCTAAGCGGGATGCCCGGCATGAAGCCGGGTATGACGAGATCAGTTCTCGCGACCGTGCACAAACGGCCTCACCATTTCCGGCAGGCCATGGGAGTCATGGTCGTTGTGCCCGGCTTTGGGCAGGCGGATGAACTGCTTCGGTCCGGGGATCATTTCGTAAAGCCGCTCGCCGAAAGTGATGCGCACGACATTGTCGCGCTCGCCATGCACCACCAGCACCGGCACGGTCACCTTGTCGATACGCTGGTCGGAGCGAAAGCTGTCCATCAGCAAGAGCCGCACCGGTACGAACCAGTAGATCGAGGCGGCGACGTCGGCGATCGATGAATAAGGCGACTCCAGAATGATGCGGGCCACCGGGCTCGAAGCCGCGAGCGCGACCGCCACCCCGGTGCCGAGCGACTCGCCCCAGAGCACGATGCGGTCCGCGCCGTAACGTTCCGCGGCGAAGTCATAGGCCGCCTTGGCATCGAGGATGATCCCGGCCTCGCTCGGCTTGCCGTCCGAGCCGCCATAGCCGCGGTAGTTCAGCGCCACCAGACCGGTACCGTCGGCGGTCAGCTTCCGAAATCGCTCGGCGCGCAGATTGAGCCCGCCGCCGTTACCCTGGAAATAAATGACCACCGGCATGCTCTCGCCCGGCGGCACGTGCCAGACGCTGACGCGCACGCCATCGGCGCTTTGCAGCATCACCTCCTCGGCATGCCGCAGGCCGGCCTCGGCCGGGGTCAGCCGCCGCGGGTCGGGGAAATACATCAGCGAGCGCTGCGTCAGGTAGAGCAGCGCCACCAGCGCGGCATAACCGGCGACAGCGAACAGCAGGAGCCATTTCAGGCTGGTCATCGCAGCGTTTTAGCCCAACGGCGGCTAACTTTCCGGCAATTTTTTTGCGGCGCAAAATCGGGATGGCGCCCTCTTGAAATTTTTTTCGGCCCGCCCAATTTTTTCAACCGTTCAGGAAAGGAGGAGTCAGGGAGGTAGCCGATGACTGCGGTTCTGATCGCCGCTGGCTTGCTTTCGCTTATGTGCATCCTCGGATGCTATTGGATGACCGACGAGCGGAGCGTGATATGACCGATACGCATAGAGCATGGTCGCGTGGGGAACTCGATCCCGAAATTCAGGCGCTGCTGCATCCTTCGGCAGCTTTTGAACATCCGCAAGACGTCTTGAACGACCCGGATCTCACCACTTACGAAAAGCGGGCGATTCTTTCGGCCTGGGCTTCCGACGCCTGTGCCGTCGAATCCGCCCCGGCCTTGCGCAGGCCTCCGGGCGCCAAGGCCGCTGTGAGCTTCGACGACATTATCGACGCCTTGCGCAGCCTGGATGACGACCCGCCACCGCGTCCGGGCGGCAAGAGCATGCGCATCAGGCCCGGCCCCTCGGGGCCGGAGCCCGGCCAGGGCGGCGCCCGCGCCGCATGAGCTACATTGATTTGACGATCTGCTCCGCCATCTTCTTGGCGTCGCCGAGCAGCATCATGGTGTTGTCGCGGTAGAATAGCGGATTGTCGATGCCGGCATAGCCGGAGGCGAGCGAGCGCTTGACGAACATCACCGTGCCGGCCTTCCACACCTGCAGCACCGGCATTCCGTAGATCGGCGAGGTCTTGTCTTCTTCCGCCGCCGGATTGGTCACGTCATTGGCGCCGATCACGAAGGCGACGTCGGCCTGGGCGAATTCGGAGTTGATGTCCTCCAGTTCGAACACTTCGTCATAGGGCACGTTGGCTTCCGCCAGCAGCACGTTCATATGGCCGGGCATGCGGCCCGCCACCGGATGGATGGCGTATTTAACTTCGACGCCTTCCTTCTTCAGGTGATCGGCCATCTCGCGCAGCGCATGCTGCGCCTGCGCCACCGCCATGCCGTAACCCGGCACGATGATCACCTTGGAGGCATTCTTCATGATGTAGCCGGCGTCCTCCGCCGAGCCGAGCTTCACCGGCTTCTGCTCCGCCCCGGCGCCCGGGCCTGCGGTCTCCCCGCCGAAGCCGCCGAGGATGACCGAGATGAAGGAGCGGTTCATCCCCTTGCACATGATGTAGGAGAGGATCGCGCCGGAGGAGCCGACCAGCGCGCCGGTGATGATCAGTGCGGAATTGCCGAGGGTGAATCCGATGCCGGCAGCCGCCCATCCGGAATAGGAGTTGAGCATCGAGATCACGACCGGCATGTCGGCGCCGCCGATCGGGATGATGATCAGGACGCCGAGCACGAAGGACACCAGCGTGA
>DASSPI010000058.1:0-11018 GCA_035699705.1 Xanthobacteraceae bacterium | reverse complement strand
GGACGGGTTTCGCAGGTTCAAATCCTGCCACTCCGGCTGATACTCAGCCCCCGTTTGATTTTTGTTGCGGCACAATTAGCGCACGGACGGACCCTAATCAACCCAGCAAGTGGAGCCCGCGCAAGTCCGGAGTGTTGAAAGCATGTTTTCGAGCACGAGCTCAAGCTCCGATTTCAACGCGGGGGGGGAGCCCGGCATGGCCGCTTTGTTTTCCAGCTCTCGCGGGTCGGTCGTCAGATCGTAGAGCTCGCTCTCGCCGATGGTATTGTTGTATTCGATATATTTGGCGCTCTCGGTGCGGACGCCCTGGAAGCGGATAAACGGGTTCGTGGCGTAGACGCTACCCTGGATCAGCAGCGCGGTGCGCCACGGCGTGCCTGCATTCTCCATCAGCGGTTTGAGCGAGCGGCCGTCCTGCACCCGGCCGGGTGTTGTGGGTGGCACGTTGGGTATTGTGACGGGAAAGCCGGCGAAGTCCAAGATGGTTGCCGCAAGATCGATGTTGCTGACCAATTGCGAGCGGGCTTCGCCCCATGGAATGCCGGGGCCGCTAATGACCAGCGGGACCCGGATTGATTCCTCGTAGGGGTATACCTTTTGGTTTTCGATGCGATGCTCACCCATCAGATAGCCATTGTCGGACGTGAAGATGATCAGCGTGTTTTGCAGCCGGCCGGTGCTCTGCAGCGTCATCACCACCTTCTTGACCAACTCGTCGACGGCCAGCAGGGACTCGCGGCGGCGGCGGATCTGCTGAACCAACTCGGTTCTCTGCTTGAACGTGAGGAGAGGCAGCGCCGCGATGAAGGAAGGCTTGTCCGATACGTCGAACTCGTTGGTGCTGGGAGCTTGCTGCACCACATGGCTGTCGAGCTTGTGAAGGTGGCGGTCGGCGGGCATTGGCCCCCGGAATACCTCCCTGTCGCATCGGCCGCTAAAGGTATTGTGCGGAGCAAGCGGCGCGATCCACATGAACAGCGGCTTCGGCACTGTTTGGTTGTTCGCGATGAAGCCGACCGCTTTTGTCGCGGCGAGGTCGGTATCGTAATCGATGGTGTTGCAGCCGCGATGCACCAGCGCCCCGTTCTGATTGAGGTCATAGTCGTAAAAACGGTAGGCGTGATAATCTACTCGGCCAAACCACACGTCCCATCCTGGCGGGACGTGTTGCCTGTCGGCAAGCGGCGCGCTCTGCGTCCACCCGCCGTAGCCGTTCATGTATTTGGTATAGGCGAAAGTCCTGTAGCCGCCGTTTCGCAGCCATACCGGAAGGGTGTTGTTCTCGGTCGGCTTAAAAAGTTCATAGCCGCCGCCGGCAGATGGATGATTCCCCAGGATGCCATGGTTATGCGCGGCCTGCCCGGTCAGGAAGGTAGCGCGCGACGTGCAGCACAGCGAAAAATCGGTAAAGCTGTTGGTAAAAGTAACGCCGCGCTCTCCCAGCAAGCGCAGAGTTTCCGGCATGACCTGAATGTCGGCGGCCGTCATGTCGTCGGTCATGATGACCACGACGTTCGGTTTGTTGAGTGTTGGGGCCTCCGCGATCGTCACCGTCGCGCTGGTTCGCGCAGCGAGGTTATAGGATGCCCGCTTGGCGAGCGTCAGCACCACGGTTTCCGGTCCGTCGCTCAGGGTGTCGGCCTTGGGGTGGACAGTGAGGTCCAGGAAAGAAGCGCCGGCCGGGATGACAGCCACCAACCCGGAAAGCGTAGGACTGCCGCCCGAGATGGTGTAGTCATCATTCCGAGTGGCGGTGCCCGACACTGCTACCCAGACGGTGAGGTTTGCGGCCGTCGAACCGCTCCGGCTGATCCGGAAGGTGCCCTTTGCCCCCGTTTCGGAGGCGAACGCGTCAGGCGCGGTGATGGCCACGCTCGGCAACGCCAAGGCCGGCAACGGCGCCACAAATAGCAAAACAGCCAGTATTATTGATTTCATTGCGATTTTGGATTTCATCGCACCCGTCGAGGGGTATATAACATTGTCGCTGCATCCTTTCATATGCCTGCTGGCCGGGCTTCGCCGAGATAATCCGGGCCGCGAGGACGGACGCGAACAGCCTTGACAAGAACTCCTGATTTTTTAGCGAGCGGCGGCTCGGCGGACCAACTACCTCCCGTGGACGAAATCCGCTTCGACAAGAGCTTCGATCTCGCGCCCGGTACGGTCGAGGAGGTCGCGCCCGGCGTGCGCCGGCTGCTCGCCAATAACCCGGGACCCTTCACCTTCAAAGGCACGGTCAGCTACATCATCGGGCGCGGCAACATCGCCGTCGTCGATCCTGGTCCGGACGATCAAGCGCATGTCGATGCGCTGCTCAAGGCGGTGCGGGGCGAGACGGTGACGCATATCTTCGTCACCCACACCCATCGCGATCATTCGCCCGCTGCTGCCGCGATCAAGCAAGCGACCGGCGCGAAGACTTATGCCGAAGGCCCGCACCGCGCGGCGCGTCCGCTGCATATCGGCGACGCCAAGCGCGGGGAGGCGAGCGCCGACCGCGATTTCGTCCCCGACGTCGCGCTGAAAGACGGCGAAGTGGTCACCGGTGCGGGCTGGAGCGTCGAGGCGGTGGCGACGCCGGGCCATACGGCGAACCACATGGCCTTTGCCTTGCGCGGAACCGATCTGCTGTTTTCCGGGGACCATGTGATGGCCTGGTCGACGACCGTGGTGGCGCCGCCGGATGGCGCGATGACCGACTACATGGCTTCACTCGAGAAGCTCGCCCGCCGCCCCGAGCGTAGCTATCTTCCCGGCCATGGCGGCGCGGTGAAAGACGCGCCGCGTTTCACGGCGCAATTGATCCGTCACCGCAAGGCCCGCGAAGCTTCGATTCTGCAGCGGCTCGCCAAAAGCCCCGCCGACATCCCGGCGCTGGTGAGCGCGATCTATATCGACATCGATCCGCGGCTGGTTGGCGGCGCGGGCCTTTCCGTGCTGGCGCATCTGGAGGATCTCGTGGCGCGCGGCGTGGTTGCGACCGAATTTCCGCCCTCGATCGCGGGAACCTACCGCTTGCCGGGCGCCGGCTTGGAGGCCTGAGCCGGGCGCTTCGGCGTGGGCTTCTTTTCCTCCTGCAAGCCCAGAATCTCGTCGATCTCTTCCAGCAGCCGCGTGATGCGCGCGGCATTGCCGCCGAGATCATGCGGCCCGTAGCGCGAGGAAGAACGCACGTCGAGCCGTGCGCCTTGGCCGTCGGCGCGCACGCGCACGACCACGTCCTCACGAAATCCCATGATCGGCGTGCGCGATACGGCTTCGATCCGGCCTTCGCGCCGGCCCGGCTGCGGCGCGCGCGCATCGACGATGAACCATTTGCGCTTGGTGATCACCGCGAGCGCCGTGTCATAAGCCTGCTGCGGCGTCGACGTGACAATGAGCGGCTCGACATCGGGATAGGCGGCGCGCTGCTTTTCCGCCGCCGACCGCCCCGGATAAGCGATCGGATTGGCGTCGCGCGGGCGCAAGCGCGCGATGGTCTCGAAGCGCGGCGGATCTTCCGGATCGGTCACCACATCGGTGATCGGGGGCAGCCGATAGGCCTGCACGCCGAGATAGGCAGGATAGGCGAGCAGCATCGAACCGATGAACAGCGCGAGCAGCGCGGAGCCGAGCCCCTCGGTGCCCTCGCGCCAGATCACGACGAAAGCCGCGAAGGCGAGGAGGATCGAAACGGCCGCGAAAGCCAGCGCGCCAATGAAGGTGGCGAGCGCCGGCCTGATCTCCAACAGACCGGAACGGACGATGATGATGGAGAGGATCGATGCCACCAGCGCAAACAGCGCCAGCCGCCGGGCCCACACGGCAGTCTGCGACATCGGCTCTTCGGCGATACGTCGGCGCGCCATTCTCAGCGCCCCGCGCAGATGTTTTTCAGCGACGCCCACTGCGCGCCGTCGAGGAGGGGACGGCCTGCTCCGGGCTTGGCGTGCGCGCGGATGGCGGCAACCCGCCGCGCGGTCTGCGGATGCTCGCGCAGGACCGCGGGCCCTGCGCCATGCAAAGCCTCGATGCGCGACAGCAAGGCGCCGAGCGCTTCCGCCTTGGCGCCAATGCTGTTCATCAGCGCGACGGCATAAGCATCAGCCGCGCTTTCCGTTTCGCGTGAATAGGATGATTCCAATACCGATCTTGCAGCAACCACAATGGCTCCCCCGCCGACAAAATCGCCGAACAATATTCCGAATAGAAACGACAGGCCCGCTGTCTCCAATACCGCTTTCATGCCGTCGCGGCGAGCGACATGGCCCAGCTCATGGGCGATGACCCCGGCCAATTCGTCCGGCGTTTCCGCTTTGGCGATCAAGCCTTCGAAGACGTAAATCTGTCCGCCCGGGAGCGCAATGGCATTCGGCTCCCTGCGGCGCATGACGCCGGCGCGCAGCGGTACCGGCAATGCGGCTTCCGCTTCGAGGCGCGCGATCAGCGCGGAAAGCGCGGCGCGTCCAGGCCGCTCGCCGGCGGCATCCCCGCATTCCAGGGGCGCACCGGCGATATCGCTGCCAAGGCTGGCGCGCAACTGCGCGTCCACGGCCTGTCCCAATTTGCGCTCCACCCCGAATGGCAAAAGCGGCGTCAGGCGCGTCGCAAGCGCGGGCAAGGCGAACAGCGCCATCGACCCAATCGACGCTACCGCAACGATGATAAGCGCCGCGACCTTCATGCTCATGCGCCGCTGCACCGCGCCGGTGCGATCGACGGCCGCCGCCTTGTCGTCGATCGCCGCGGCAAAAGCGGGATCGCGGATTTCCAGGCGCGCCAGCGACTCGCGGCCGCGGCCCAGCCGCAGCACCTGATCGGGCGAGTGCACTTGATCGAGCTCGGCATAAGGCCATCGCGCCAAAACCTGCCCGTCGCGGCTGCGCAGCACGAGATCGGCGGGCGCGAGCTCCACAGTGACCTCCTGCCGCGCGCTGCTATTGCCGTCGAAGTAAATGCCGCTGCCTGAAGTCATCAGATGCCGCCGAGATGCAGCGCGTCGGCGAGCCCTTCGCCCACCGCCGAGGTCGGCCGGCCGGCGGCCTTGACCCGATCCAGGGCAGCGACGCCGGAAATCTCCGCTGCCTCCATCCCGAGCCGCCAGAGCGCCAGCTTCACGGTGGCCTGGTAGATGGTCGAGTAGCCGAGCATCACAATCATATAGCCGACAACAATCGCGCCGATGGTTATGAGCTCCTCCGCCTCCGAGCTGGGGAATTTTCCCTTCAGCAAATCGCCCGCGCCGAGCGCAGCCGATCCAACAAACGAAAAGCCGATAGCAAACAGAATTCCGTAAAGCAGAAAACGGAAATAGGCGCGGTAGATTTGTCCGGTGCGCAGGCGCGAGGTCACCGTCACATCGCCGAAGCGCAGGCCCGCGCTCCACCAGCGCAGCATCATCGCCTGAAAGGCCGGATATAACACAGCCGCCGCCAGCGCGGACCACACCGCGGCGCCGATGAAGAAGACAATCGCGCGGGCAAATCCCGGGTTGCCGGCCTCCACCCGCGCCGCCAGCCCGCTGCCGCCTTCATCCACGGCTTCGATCAGCGCCGGCCAGTCGATGGCGTGAGCCGCCGCCGCGATGCCGCCCGCCAATGGGCCGATGACCAGCAGCCAGAGCGGCAGGCCGCGCAGGAAAAGCCCCAGCGCCGAGCCCTCGAAATAGCCGGGAAGGTCGCCGTAATAGGTGTGGCGCATCTTGAACCTCTCCAGGCTTTTCTGCGCCCAGGGATAGGCGAGGCCGAGCGTCAGCGCGATCAGCGCCCACCAGATCACCGCGTAAAAGGCGTAAGCCCAGGCGGAGCCGGTCTGATAGAAGCGCACGCCGCGATAGACGGTGCGGCTCAGGCGATAGCGACGCGCGCGATAGAGGGCGAATTGGCCGAGCAGCGCCAACAGCATGAAGGCTATGACGCCGGACATCTTTCCGATCAGTCCGAGATCAAGCGCTGCGAGGAAGAGCACGATATTGATCGGCAGCAGGATCGCGATCGCGATCAGAAAGCCAACGAGAAGCTCAAGTGCGGTGCCGGTATATTCGAGGTGATCGCCGGCAATCTCGGTGTTGCCCCAGAGAAAGCGGCGAACGTCAGTCGCCAGCCAGAAACGATAGATGCCAAGCGTGCAGATCAGCAGCAGCGCGCCGCGGATCAGCAGCCGCCAATAGGATGCCTCCGTGCCGAGAAATCTGACTTTGGCCAAAGCAGGAGCGGGATAGGCGGCGGCCGACGCAACCGCTTCACGCAAGTTCATTCCGCTCCTCCGCCTTGTGCCACTTCCGGATAACGGCTGCGGTGTCCGGCGGCAATGGCTTTTGCGGCGTTACGGGCGAAGATCCGCTGACTTGGTTGCCAGGCGCGGTGCAATCTTGCCATTGACCCGGCGCTGATCCTTCGGCGCTGCCTGCTTGTCAGGCGATGGCGTCAGTTCAGCTGGGGGGAGCGAGCGCCCTTGCGCCATGGCGGCAGAGCAGTCCCTGGTATCAGCAGCAGGGTTGTGCTGGCGCAGTTGCGGGCGCTGGATGACGCGGGGCTGAAGGATATCGGCCTGCATCGGAGCGGTATCGAGGCGGCGGTGCTGAACTCCCAACCTGGAACCGCGGCCCCGCAGCGGCGGCATTTCCCAGAAAAGCCGCATTTGTGTCGGCAACGGACTGGTACCGCCGATTTAATGTTCCTACCCCCGCGGCAAGCTCGGTTAGGAACGTCAAATCGAAGGCGGCGCCGGAATCATAAAGTTGGCTAGTGCCCCTCTGTTTCCGAAGTTCGTGTCAGGGGATGCCGCAAATGGATCACGAACTTCGGCAGCGGGGCACCAGGTGAGGTTTTTTTGTATTGTCGCAGTGCTTCTGGGCTGGGCTGGCGGGGCGACGGCAGAGACGGTTCCGTTGCCACGTCCCCGCCCGCCGGAAATTGGCGGTGCTCCTGCTGCCTCGCCGGAAGGCGATCAGACCGCCGAAAAGAAAAAGCCGGACGAGCCGCCGCCTCCTTCCGCCTGCTTCACGCGTTTGCGCGAACTCGCGGCGGTCAAGCAGATGCCCAACATCGATCAGGGCGCGTGCCGGGCTGCCGATGTGGTCCAACTCGACGCCGTCATCCTGCCTGACGACAGCCGGGTGGCGGTGGAGCCCGCGCCTGTCTTCCGCTGCGACATGGCAGCGGCGGTCGCCGACTGGATCCGCGACGAGCTTGCGCCTGCCGTGGCGGCCAAGCTCGGCTCGCCGTTGCGCGCAGTGGAAAATTTCGATGCCTTCTCCTGCCGCGGACGTAACCGCGTGATTGGCGCCCAGTTGAGCGAACACGGCAAGGCCAATGCGGTCGATATCCGCTCGTTCAAGCTTGTCAACGGCACGTCGGCACAACCGACCGATCCGAATATTTCGAAGGAATTCCGCGACGGCATGCGCAAAAGCGCCTGCGAGCGCTTCAAGACCGTGCTCGGGCCCGGCGCGGACGGCTATCACGAGGATCACATTCATCTCGACCTGGCCGAGCGCCGAAGCGATTATCGGCTTTGCCAGTGGGACGTACGGCAACCGATCCACCGCGTGCTGCCATCGCCGCATATCGTCAGCGAGAGCCAGCCCTCATCGCATGTGGCGCCGGCAAGCCTGCCGGTCTCCGCGCCGGTCGCCGCCGCCAAGGCCGAAGAAAAACCGCAAAACAGACCCGCGCGCAGGCTTTGACCCGGCGCGCCGGGTGTCCCCAATCCGACGTTCGCTTGATTTTGCGGCGCTCTCGCGAGAGAACTTCGGATTCCAAGGACACCAGCAACTCAATAGTGCTAGTGTTGTTTGGTTCAGAAATTCGCTTGAAGCGCTCGCGGCGACAGTGAAGCGAATTTCTGAACCACGACATTAGCGCGCCCACAATGCGCACCATTTCAGCGAAGGATTATTTCCGTGCTCAGCAATCTCGCCGCCCGCGACGTCGAAACCCTCGTCCATCCCTATACCAACCTTGCGACGTTGCGCGACGTCGGCCCGCTGGTGATCGAACGCGGCAAGGGCATCTGGCTCTATGACAGCGACGGCAAGGGCTATATCGACAGCATGGCCGGGCTCTGGTGTACCGCGCTCGGTTACGGCAACGAGGAACTGATCGAGACCGCGAGCGCGCAGATGCGCAAGCTCTCCTTCGGCCACCTGTTCGCCTTCAAGAGTCACGATCCCGCTATCGAACTCGCGGAAAAGCTGAAGGAGATCGCGCCGCTCCCGGTCTCCAAGGTTTTCTTCTGCGCTTCCGGATCGGAAGCCAATGACACCCAGGTCAAGCTCGTGCGCTATATGAACAACGCGCTCGGCCGGCCGAAGAAGAAGAAATTCATCGCCCGGTTGAAAGCCTATCACGGCGTCACGGTCGCCAGCGCTTCGCTCAGCGGACTGCCGCATAATCATCTCGATTTCGATCTGCCGCTCGAGGGCTTTCTGCACACGGCCTGCCCGCATCACTACCGCTTCGCGCAAGCCGGCGAGAGCGAGGAGGATTTCGCGACCCGGCTCGCGGCCGAGCTCGAGCAGATGATTGAGCGCGAAGGCCCGGAAACGATTGCTGCCTTCATCGCCGAGCCGGTGATGGGCGCGGGCGGCGTGATCGTGCCACCGAAGACCTATTTCGAGAAAGTCGCGAGGGTCTGTGCCAGGCACGACGTCTACATGATCTCCGATGAAGTGATCTGCGGCTTCGGCCGGCTCGGTACGGCATTCGGCATGCAGGCGCTCGGCTTCAAGGCCGACGGCATGTCGCTCGCCAAGGCGCTGTCCTCGGCTTACCTGCCGATCGCGGCAGTCACGGTGCCGGAGAAAATGTATGGCGCGCTGGTGGACGAAAGCCGCAAGCTCGGCACCTTCGGCCACGGCTTTACCTATGGCGGCCATCCGGTGGCGGCGGCGGTTGCTTTGAAAACGCTGGAAATCTATGCCCGCGACCGTATCTTCGAGCAGGCCGCAGCCAAGGCGCCGCATTTCCAGGCGCGCCTGCGCAAGCTCGGCGAGCATCCGCTGGTGGGCGAGGCGCGCGGGATGGGACTGGTCGGCGGCATCGAACTAATTGCGGACAAAAAGACCAGGCGCGGCTTTGATCCGAAAAGCGGGGTCGGGTTGCGCGCGGCTGTTTTCGCTCAGGATGAGGGCGTGATCTCGCGGGCGCTGGGTAGCGACACGCTTTCGATCTGCCCACCGCTGGTGATCAGCGAAAGTGACATCGACGAGATGTTCGAGCGGCTCACCCGCAGCCTCGACCGCACCCAGGCCTGGGCGAGCGGTGAAGGGCTGATCGCCGGCGCATGATCCGGCGAAAACCCGTCCCGGACTTGATCCGGGATGGGAGCCGGTTCGCCGGTAAGATCATGCGCCCAGGTTAATAAGTCAGCGCGAACCGCAGATAAGCATACGCAACGCGAGCGGATTGCGCCGCAAAACCGGTACCCACTTCGCTGATCGCGCGCTTGATGCGTTAGCATTAATTGCGATTTTGCGGATCGGGAAACGCTCTTTTCACTGCGATGCGGTATCACACAGGGCATGAGTTCGCAGTCATCGGCTGATTTCCGCACTGTCGTGCCTCTGCCGCAGAAAAAACGGCGGATGACGCGCCGCCGCTTCCTGCTGGGCAGTATCGGCATTGCCACGCTCGCGGGCGCCGGCACCGGCGGCTATGCCTATCTGGAGGCCAAGAACCGGCTTCTGGTCACACCCTACCGCATCGTTTCGCCGCGCTGGACCTCCGGGCAACGGCTCAGCATCACTGTGATCGCGGACTTGCATGCCGGCGGGCCCAACATGGGCGTGGAGAAAATCCGCAATATCGTCGATACGGCCAACGGGCTGCAGTCTGACATCGTCGTCCTGCTGGGCGATTATTTCGCCACTCATCGCTTCGTGGATCCGGTGGTTCCGCATGCGGTCTGGGCCGCGGAGCTGAAGCGGCTGCGCGCGCCGTTCGGCGTCTGGGCGATTCTGGGCAATCACGACTGGTGGTACGACGTCGCGGGCGTTCGCAAGGCGCTGGGCGAGGTCAATATCCCGGTGCTGGAAAACCAGGCGGTGCCGCTCGGTGAGGAGGGCAACCGATTCTGGCTCGCGGGGCTCGGCGACCAGATCGCCCACCGCATCGGGCACAACCATTTCCGGGGTGAGGACGATCTGCCCGGCACGCTGGCGCGCGTGCGCACCGACGATCCGATCCTTCTGCTCGTGCACGAGCCCGACATCTTTCCGAGGGTGCCGGACCATGTGGCGCTGACGCTCGCGGGCCATACCCACGGCGGACAGATCCGGTTGCCGCTGCTGTGGCCTTCTTTCGTGCCTTCGGCCTATGGCGCGCGCTACGCCTACGGCCACATTGTCGAGGATCACCGCCACATGGTGGTGTCGGGCGGACTGGGCACCAGCATCGTGCCGCTGCGGCTCGGAGTACCGCCCGAAATAGTGCATGTGGAAGTGCGCGGGCCGAGCCTGACCGGCGGGAGTGCGGATTCCGGCAGCCCTTAGAGGTCGGCCTGATTGGCTAGTCGCGGAAAACGGCGGCCATCAACTGAGGATTGCTGGGCGAGTCGCCCTGATTGGGGGCCAGCACGACCACCATCGAACCCGTCTTCACCCGATTATAGAGGTCGATGGCATCCTCATTAGTCATGCGGATGCAGCCGGATGACGCGGCGGTGCCGATAAATTCCGGCTGGTTGGTGCCGTGAATGCGATACAGCGTGTCGCGGCCGCCATCGAATAGATAGAGCGCGCGCGCGCCCATCGGGTTATGCGGGCCGGGGCCCACGAAGCTGGGCACGTCGAGCCGTTTCTTCATAGCTTCCGTCGGGGTCCAGGACGGCCATTCCTGCTTCTGGCCGACCTTGGCGACGCCGGACCAGGCCAATGCCTCTTCGCCCACGGTCACGCCGTAGCGGATCGCCTTGCCTTCCGGCAGCACGTAATAGAGATAACGCGCATCGGAATCGACCACGATGGTGCCGGGGGCTTCCTTGCGGTGATAGGTCACCGTGCGGCGCTTATAGGCTTCGGGAATCGAGGCCTGGGC
>DASSPI010000057.1:0-37266 GCA_035699705.1 Xanthobacteraceae bacterium | reverse complement strand
AAATAACTGATAATAAAAGATATTATCATCTGGCACGCCCCCTGCAGAGCCTTGGGCGAGCCGCGGCTTGGGAGAGTCGGCGGTTCGGAGGACCGGTTAACGCCTGGGAGGGCCGCCACCGGTCGAACTTGGGGAGCACGGCCGATGGAGAATACGGTTCTCGTCGGACTCTCGCGTCAGGTCGCCCTGCACCGCGAGCTTGAGATTGTCGCCAATAACGTCGCCAACTTGAACACCACCGGGTTCAAGAGCGACGGCGCGCTGTTCGAGCAGTATCTGATGCCGGTCGCGCGCGACCACGGGTTCAGCGGCGCCGACAGCCGCCTCAGCTTCGTGCAGGACCGCGCCACCTGGATGGACCTCGGCCAAGGGCCCGTCCAGCAGACCGGCAACCCGCTCGACATCGCGCTCGATGGCAACGGCTTTCTGGTCGTGCAGACGCCGCGCGGCGAACGCTATACGCGCAATGGCGCGCTGCAGATCAACAATACCGGCGAGCTGGTGACCAGCGAAGGCTACCGCGTGGTCGGCGAGTCCGGACCGATCACCTTTCAGAACACCGACCGCGACATCACGATCAACCCCGACGGCTCGATCCGCGTGCGCGAAGGCGCGAACGCCACCGCCGATTCTTCGCGCGGCAAGCTGCGCATCGTCGACTTCCAAAATCCGCAGCAGTTGAAGAAGGACGGCTCCAGCACGTTCGAGGCCGCCGAGAATATGCAGGCGCGCACGGCGACCGATGCCCGCGTCGTGCAGGGCGCGGTGGAGAAGTCCAACGTGCAGGGCGTGCTGGAAATGACGCGGCTGATCGAGGTGTCGCGCAGCTACACCGAAGTTGCAACCATCCTGCAGCAGCAAAGCGAGATGCGCCGCGACGCCATCACGCGCCTGGCTGAAGTACCGGCCTAACGCAAGCGAGGATTTGGAGAGAACGCCATGCGAGCACTTCACACCGCAGCGACCGGAATGAGAGCGCAGGAGCTCAACGTCCAGGTCATTTCCAACAACCTGGCGAACATGCGGACCACCGGCTACAAGCGCCAGCGGGCCGAGTTCCAGGATCTGCTCTACGAGCATGTGCGCCGCGTCGGCAGCCAGACCTCGGATCAGGGCAATCTGCTGCCGGCCGGCATTGAGCTCGGCTCCGGCGTGAAAGCCGTCGGCACGCCGCGCCTGATGACGCAAGGCAGCCTGGCGCAGACCGGCAAGGATTTCGACGTCGCCATCCGCGGCGACGGCTTTTTCAAGATCGCGCTGCCGGACGGCCGCATCGCCTATACCCGCGACGGCTCCTTCGAACTCGACTCGCAGGGCCGCATCGTCACGGCGCAGGGCAATCTGGTGCAGCCCGGCATCACCGTTCCGACGAACGCCAGCGGATTGACCATCAGCGCCCAGGGCCAGGTATCGGTGACGACGCCCGGCAGCATCACCTCCACCGCGGTGGGCCAGATCGAGCTCGCGAGCTTCATCAACAAGTCCGGCCTGCAGGCGATCGGCGACAATCTGTTCGTGGAAACGCCCGCTTCGGGCAGCCCGCAAAGCGGCACGCCCGGCGCCGAAGGCTTCGGCGACCTGCAACAAGGCACGCTCGAACAGGCCAATGTGGAAGCGGTGAGCGAAATCACCGACCTGATCGCCGCCCAGCGCGCCTATGAGATGAATTCCAAGGTGATCTCGGCTGCCGACCAGATGCTGCAGACCAGCGCCAACCTGATGCGCTGAGGAGTGAAAGCCATGCTACGCATCCTCGCCGTCCTGCTGGCGCTCACCGCTCCGGCCGCCGCGCAAACGAGCGCGAAAGTAACCGGCGCGCCCGGTCCCGCCTCGCCGCTGCTCAAGCGCAGCGTCACGGTCACCAGCGAGGTCGTGCGCATCGGCGACCTGATCGACAATGCGGGAGCGGCCGCGCAGATCGCGATCTTCCGCGCGCCCGACCTGGGGACCGCGGGCACCGTCTCCACGGCGCAAATACTGCAAGCGGCGCGAGCGCACGCGGTAGTCGGCATTGATACCGCCGGCATCTCCGAAGTGCTGGTGACGCGCGCGAGCCGCGCCATCACCGGCAAAGACGTGGAAGCGCGCATCGCCGAGGCCATCGCATTCCAGCTCGGGCTTTCCGGCGACAGCGAGGTCATTGCCCGGCTCGACCGCGAAATGCGCACCCTGCATGTGGAAGCGAACGCCACCGGCCC
Source organism: Xanthobacteraceae bacterium (assembly GCA_035699705.1). GTDB lineage: Bacteria > Pseudomonadota > Alphaproteobacteria > Rhizobiales > Xanthobacteraceae > CANKHA01. The sequence continues at coordinate 35,068 of DASSPI010000057.1, read as the reverse complement.
ATTGCAGATCGCGCGGCTGACGTTCGATCCGCGCAGCGGTCATTTCGACGCCGCGCTGGAAATCCCCGGCAGCACCGTCGCGCGCCGTGTGCCGTTGCGCTTTTCCGGAAAGGCCATGGAGACGGTGGAGATCGCGGCGCTGGCGCGGCCGCTGGCGCGCGGCGACGTCGTGCGGGCATCCGATATCGTGGTGGAGCGGCGGCCGAAATCCGAAGCGGGCGCCGACCTCGCCGGCGACGCAGGGCGCGTGGCCGGCATGGCCCTGCGCCGCGCGATGCGCGCCGGGCAGATCCTGCGCACAGCCGATCTGATGCGGCCCGAGCTGGTGCAGCGCAACGAGAACGTCACGCTGATCTTCGAAGCGCCCGGGATCATGCTGACCAGCCGCGCCAAGGCGCTGGAAAGCGGGGCGGAAGGCGACCTGATCAGCGTGCTCAACGTCCAGTCCAAGCGCACCGTGCAGGGCACAGTCACCGGCCCGAACACGGTCACCGTGACCTCGATGAAACCGCGTATCGCGGCGGTGGCGTCTGCCGATACCGCAAGCTTGCAAAATCCCCGCACCGAGTGAGACCCATGCCGATCAACTCCCGTTTGCCGCGTTTCCTTTGCATCGGCCTGGCCGCTACGGCTCTCGGCAGTTGCGCTGCGATCGACCGCCTGGCCAATGTCGGCCAGCAGCCGGCGCTTTCGGCGATCGAAAACCCGACCGCGCAGCCGGGTTACAAGCCGGTGCAGATGCCGATGCCGGCCGCACAGCCGGCTTCCTACAATCCCAATTCGCTGTGGCGGAACGGCTCGCGCGCCTTCTTCAAGGACCAGCGCGCGCACCAGGTCGGCGACATTCTCACCGTCAAGGTGAAGATCACGGATCAGGCCAAACTGGAGAACGCCACCGCGCGCAGCCGGACAAACTCGGAAGACTCCGGCGTGGATAATTTCTTCGGTAAAACGAAGCTGCCGATCACCACCCAGGTGGCCATTCCAGGACGCATCTTCACCGCGGATTCGGAATCCTCCAGCGAAGGCAAGGGCAGCGTCGACCGCAAGGAAGAGTTGAGCACCAACGTGGCCGGCGTGGTCACGCAGCTTCTGCCCAACGGCAATCTGGTGATCGAAGGCCGGCAGGAGATCCGGGTCAATTTCGAAGTGCGTGAGTTGATCGTCGCCGGCGTGGTGCGGCCGGAAGACATCGAGAGCGACAACACCATTGCTTCATCGAAGATCGCGCAGGCGCGCATCGCCTATGGCGGCCGCGGGCAGATAACCGATGTGCAGCAGCCGCGTTACGGCCAGCAGGTGCTCGACGTATTGCTGCCGTTCTAGCGAGTGCCCCGCTTCCGAAGTTCGTCAAATGCCGCGGCATCCTCCCACACGAGCTTCGGAAGCAAAGGGGCACTGGCCAAGTTTTGCGTCTCTCGTGCCGCTTTCGATTTGAGTTCCTGACTGAGTTTGCAGCGAGTGCTTCAGGAACTTCAAATCGGCGGCATCAGGTAGGGCGAAAGCTCCCCGCCGTCTTCGTCCCGGGACGGGATGGCGTCACCACGCGGCCTTCGGCAGCTCCCCGCCGGAGGCCGCGCCTTTTTCCGGATGCAGTCCCTGCTCCGCCGGAACTTATTCGTCCCGGTAGACGCGCTCGCGGCGTTCGTGCCGCTCCTGCGCTTCCACCGACAGCGTTGCGATCGGCCGGGCTTCGAGTCGCTTGAGCGAAATCGGCTCGCCGGTTTCCTCGCAATAGCCGTAGGTGCCGTCGTCGATTCGCTGCAAGGCAGCGTCGATCTTGGCGATGAGCTTGCGCTGGCGGTCCCGCGCCCGCAATTCGATCGCGCGGTCGGTTTCCGACGAAGCGCGATCGGCGAGATCGGGATGGTTTTGGTTTTCGTCCTGCAAATGTTGCAGGGTGTCCTTGGCCTCCTTGAGGATTTCCTCCTTCCAGGCGAGCAGTTTGGTACGGAAATGCTCCCGCTGCCGCTCGTTCATGAAAGGCTCTTTATCGGATGGCCGGTAGTTTTTGGTTTTCTCCGCGGTCATCTGCACCTTGGTCGCTCCGTGCATTTTGTTTTTCCCTAGGCGAGTTTCCTCCTCGCGGGCACGCTTATATAGCGGGGCGCGAGTCCGGACAATCACTGAATAGCGGCCGCAGCCGTCCGCAGCGGACGGCCTAACCAACTGATATTTTTGAAGTTTTTATGAAATCGGCAAGCGCGGGTTGTGGAATGCCGGTCCCTTCGCGGGCCAACTCAACGTATTCCGGCCTTCGCCAGTTCCACTTCCACCCGCAAATTGATCTCGGCCATCACCCCGTCGAGGCCGGCATCGCCGGAGCCGGCGGTGAGCTCCGCGGCGGCGGATTTCAGGCGCAACAGGGTGGATTGATCGAGCGGGCCGCCCAGCAAACCGACCTTCAATTCATCCAGCAGGTCAAGGGCGTTACGTCCCGACTTCACGGACCGGCGCCGGCGCTCGGCCTGATCCTCGACGCCTTGCAGCGCGATCAGCGCATCGATGCCGGCGACCATCCGCAGCGCGGGGGCCGCGTGAGGCGCCGGCGCTTCCGTTTGGTCACTGACAGCAAATGAGCCCGATGCGCTGCGTTTGGCCGGCGCTGCTGTCGCCAGGGCAGTTCCGTTTGGTCCATAGATGCGCATGGGCTGATGTCCTGACCGCCCGTTTCGTCGCGATCGTTCTCGGTATTAGGGTGCGCCGGCATGGTTAATGGCTGGTAAACACGCGGGCAATTCTTGCCGCCCCGGCAAACGGCGACCCGCCTCACGCCGCCTTCGCGTGGAAAAATCGTTCAATTTCAACGCCGGAGTCTTGGCACGGTCCTCGCTTTAAGAAAGGCACGTCCGCACTCAATGGGGAGCATAGGGTGACGAGGACACTGCAAGCTGCACTCCTGGCAGCATTGGCGTTCGTCATGACGCCGGTGCCCGCGGGAGCTACGTCGCGCATCAAGGACCTCGCGAATGTCGAGGGGGTGCGCCAGAATCAGTTGATCGGTTACGGCCTGGTCGTCGGCTTGAATGGCACCGGCGACACGCTCAACAACATTCCTTTCACCAAACAGTCGCTGCAGGCGATGCTGGAACGGCTCGGCGTCAACATCCGCGGCGCGCAGATCCGCACCGGCAACGTCGCCGCCGTGATGGTGACCGCGAATCTGCCTGCCTTCGGCACGCAGGGCACGCGCATGGACGTCACGGTCTCCGCGCTGGGCGACGCCAAGAGCCTGCAGGGCGGCACCTTGCTGGTGACGCCGCTGCTCGGCGCCGACGGCAATGTCTATTCGGTCGCCCAGGGCTCGGTCGCCATCGGCGGTTTTCAGGCGGAAGGCGATGCCTCCAAGATCACGCGTGGCGTGCCCACCGTCGGCCGCATCGCCAATGGCGCCATCATCGAACGTGAAATCGAATTCGCGCTTAATCGGCTGTCGCAGGTGCGGCTGGCCTTGCGCAATGCCGACTTCACCACCGCCAAGCGCATCGCCGCAGCGGTCAACGATTTCATCGGCACTGCGACCGCCGAACCGCTCGACCCGTCCACCGTCGGCCTCACCGTTCCGGCGCAATACCGGGGCAATGTTGTGGCCTTGCTCACCGAGATCGAGCAACTGCAGATCGAGCCCGACCTCGCGGCCAAGATCGTGATCGACGAGCGGTCCGGCATCATCGTGATGGGCCGCGACGTGCGCGTATCCATGGTGGCGGTGGCGCAGGGCAATCTCACCGTGACGATTTCGGAGACGCCGCAGGTGAGCCAGCCCAACGCCTTCTCGCGCGGCGGCACCACCCAGGTCGTGCCGCGCACCCGGATCGGCGTGCAGGAAGACGGCAAGAAGCTCGCGCTGGTGAAAGAGGGCGTATCGCTGCAGCAATTGGTCGACGGCCTGAACGCGCTCGGCATCGGCCCGCGCGACCTGATCGCGATCCTGCAGGCGATCAAGGCGGCCGGCGCCATCCAGGCCGACATCGAGGTGATGTGATGGCGGGCTTCGTATCGACCCCGTCGCTCTCTCCGGCGGCCAGCTTCCAGCTCGCCAAGGCCGGCGTCGATCCCAAAACCGTCGCCGCCGCCAAAGCCAAAGTCGCGGCGCAGGATTTCGAGGCGGTGTTCATCAACAGCATGGTGAACCAGATGTTCACCGCGATCGGCGGCGAGGGCCCGTTCGGCGGCGGCGCCGGCGCGGGCGTGTGGCGTTCGTTCCTGTCGGAGGAATATTCCAAATCCTTCGCCAAGGCGGGCGGCATCGGCATCGCCGGCCAGGTCTATCAAACGCTGCTGGCGCAGCAGGAAGCGCAGGTCCGTCCATGATCGCCGCCAACAACGCGATCCCCTCACCCGCTCCCGCCGCCACCGCGGCCGATGCCGAGGCGCTGATGGGCCGGCTGCTGCAGGCCATGGATCGCCTCGCCGCCATGGTCGCGGAAGAGACCGCGCTGGTGCGCGAGGGCCGGCTGCGCGAAGCGGCGCGGATCGAGCGCGACAAAGGCGATTTCGCCCGCAGCTACGTGACCGACATGACCCGCCTGGCGGCGAGCCGCGCCGCCCTGGCCAGCGTCGCGCCGGAGCAAGCAAAGGCCTTCCGCGACCGTCATGCGCAATTCCACGATCTGCTGCGCACCAACATGACCGTGCTGGCAACTGCGCATGCAGTATCCGACGACCTGATCCGCGGGGTCTCCGGCGAGCTCGCCCGCAAGGCGGCGCCGCAGACCTATGGCGCGACCGGCCGGCCTTCCGCCCCGAGCAAGAGCACGATCCAGCCGCTGGCGATCAGCCGCTCGCTCTAGTCTTCACCGGCGCCCAAAAAGCAAACGGCGCGGGTTTTGCCCGCGCCGTTCGGCATGATTCAGCGTATCGAAGCCTCAGGCGGGCTGACCGCGCAGGCCGGCGGCGAGCTGCCGATTGATGTTGATCAGGGAATTGAGATGCTCGGGCTTCGGATCGGCGGTCACCGACAGCGTCTGCTTCATTACAAAGATGCCGAGATTGGCGACGTTCTGCCGGATCTCGGCCGGAAGCGGATGATCGGGGCCGGTCACGTCGGTCAGGAAAATCGACCAGAGCTTGCGGTTATAGAGCAGGGCCTCGGCAAGGTCGGATTTGTTTCGGTCCCAGGCATCGTGGATGGCTTGCAGGCGGGAAGCCGCCTTCAGCAGGAGGTCCGCCTCCAAATCGCGGCCGCTCGCCGTCTGCTTCGCAACATTGCCGTAAGCCTTCGCCGCGCTATGCATTCTGTAAAAGCTCCTGCTCGTAATTGACCAAATTCCTGGCTTGCTTCAATGCCTTATACAGGTCGCCTGTTAAGATTCGATTATTGATACTTTCCACATAGGGCCAGGTGCTGGGCGCCGCCTGCACGATGTCGCGCATGAGCGCAAAATAGACGTCGTGATGCGCGCGCGGGTCGCGCGAGGTGTACATCAGCTGCACGGCGAGATAGATGCGCTTGGCCGGCGTGTCCGCCTGCTCCGGCGTCACGATGTCCTTCTCGCGCAGAATCGGCGCGCTGCCTTCAATGAGAAAAGTCGCGCGCTGGTCGCTGTTAATCAGCACGCTTTCCCCGATGAGGATGCGTTCGCCAGGCTTGAGCTCGATCCGCAACGCCATACTGCGCTCCGCCGGGTTTCGAAGGCGCCCCAAGGGCAATTAAGGTCCATTACGGTTAACGCTTGCTTAATCGGGAATCGGCGACAGCTAGGGCATGAACGCCCTTCCACAAGCCCCGGTTATTTCCCCCGATCAACTCGCCCAAATAACCCGCGCCCATGGCATGGTCGTACAGGGCCGCGCCTGCGACAGCTGCACCTTGTGCTGCAAGGTTCTGATCGTCACGGATTTTGACAAGCCCGCGGGCAAATGGTGTTCGCATTGCAAGCCCGGCACCGGATGCGGCATCCACGCCATGCGGCCGGTCGCGTGCCGGGGCTTTTACTGCGAGTGGATGACCAGCAAGGGACTTGGCCCGGAATGGAAGCCGGAGCGGTGCAAATTCGTGTTGGCCAAGACCAATGAGGGCCGCCGTCTGACCGCGCATGTCGACCCCGGCTATCCGGCGGCCTGGCGGGCCTCGCCCTATTACCAGAATTTCAAGCTCTGGGCGGCGGAGGCGGTCCGACAGGACCCGATGCATGTGGTCGATGTGATGATTGCCGAACGAAGTATCGTGATATTGCCCGACCGCGACGTGGAAGTCGGCCTGCTTGCGCCCGACGAACTCGTGGAGCTGAGCAGGAATGCCAGCGGGATCGTCTCCGTTGAACGGATCCGGCGCGTGGATTACGAGCGCGCGCAAGCCGCCATCTGAACTCGGTCCTGCAACCGGCAATAAAAAACGGCGGGGCTTTTCGCCCCGCCGCCGATATTTGCCGTCTTTCGGCTACTAGCCGAAGAGGCGGAGCACCGACTGGCTGGCCTGGGCGGCGAGCGAGAGGGCCGTGGTGGACAGAGACTGGCGGGTCTGCAGGGCCAGCATGTTCGCACCTTCGAGGTTGGTGTCGGCGAGGACGAGGTTGTCGGCGCCGGTCTGCAGCGTGTTGACCATCGCCTTGGTGAAGTCCTGGCGGGTCTGCACGACCGAGAGAGACGAACCGAACGACACCGCCTGCGAGCGCAACGTGCTCAGGGCCGAAGTCAGGTCGGCGAGAGCCGCGCTGACGTCGACGTCGGTCTGGAAGGTGTTGCCAGCCGCGGCGATCCCAAGGCCAGTCGAGTTGAAGGTGACGCCGGTGATCGACTGGGTGGAGGTGGCGGTCTCGTTGAACGTCACCGTCAGGTTGTCGCCGTTGAGCAGGTTGACGCCGTTGTAACCGGAGTCAGCCGCCAACTGGTCGATCTGGGTGCGGAGCGAGTCGAACTGCGAGGCCAACGAGCTACGTGTCGTGTTGATGGTGCCGGTCGTGGTGCCAGCGACGAGGCCAAGGGTGAGCAAGTCGGCTGCCGAGCCCGTGCCGCCGATCACGACGTTGCCGCCTTCCAGATTCAGCAGCTGGAGCTTGCCGTCGCTGGTGAGCGAAGCCTGGACCTTGATGCCCACCGTGTTGTTGATGGCATCCAAGACGTCCTGGACGTCGTCTGCCGCGGCCGCCGTGTAGGTGGCAGTCGTGGTGCCGTCGCTGACGGTGAGGGTCTTGGTAGCGGTGAAGGCGTGGACCGTAGTCGCGGTCAACCCAGACACGCTGCCGGTAACCTTGGCGCTCGTGCTGGCGCTCTGCTGCGCCTGCTGCGCGATAGCCTGGGCGCTCTGCACCAGTTTCGTCAGCGAGGTAAGGCCGTTGTCGGCCGCCTGCAGCGTCTGCGTCGCGTTCGAGATCGAGTCGAGCAGAGTGCTCAAGTCGGACGCGCGGTTGCTCAGCGACTGCGAGGTGAAGAAGCTGATCGGGTTGTCGAGAGCGGAGTTGATCTTCTTGCCTGTGGCGAGACGATTCTGCGTCGTGGCCATCAGGTCCGCGGTTTTCTGCAGCGAGAGCAGGTTCTGCCGAACACCGGCGGTAAGGGTAATGTCAGCCATATCAAAAACCTTTCTGGTCAGATGCCGTACTGGCGAGTGAACCCGTGCTCGTCAACTGGAGGAGCCCGCGGTTATCACGAAGATGTCAGAAGGAATGTAATGGACGGTAAATCGACATGGTTAACAGGTTAATGACATCCGTAATACCAGAGCGCTATTCCGCAACAGGCGGTTAACTTCCGGGTAAGGTTTGGCGCCCGTGGGCCTGAACGGCAACGGGCGCGGGGGCTAGCCGCGCCGTTTGCTTCGCATGTTGGACGATGCGCTAGAGATAATTGATCAGGCTCGTCTGCAACAGAAGGGCGGTGGTCTGCAGCGAGGCCTGCAGGTTGGTCTGCAACGCCAGGATCTTGGCACCGACTTCTTCGGGAGACACGGTGGTAATGCTTTCCATCAGGTCCGCCAGAGTGGCGTCGGTCTGCTGGTGGCGCTCCGAAGCCGCGGCCATGGCGGTCTGCGCACTCGCGATCTCTGCCGCGATGTCGCTGATCTTCTGTTGTCCGGGCACATTGGCGAGGTTTGCGGCGACCCTTTGCTTCAGGGCGCCATAGCTCGCCGCCGCCTGCGGATCGCCGGAGGAATAGGACACGGCAGCGAACACCGCGATATTCTTCACCGCGCTCTGTAACGCTTCCTCATTGGCGCGCAAGCCGTAAGAGACGCTGATCGACGCATCAATACGCGCGTTGGCCGTGGAGCGCGCGGGATCGGCCCCGGCTTCCCCGGTATACCAGATGACGCTGTTGGCCGCCGTGCCGGCGACGAGCGAGGTCGCGGTAGCGAATGGCGGGCCGTTGACCCGCTGCGGCGGGTTATTCAAGTCGGCGCTGAAAAATGCGTCGCCCGCGGCGAGCGCCGAGGCTGCTGCCAGCTCGCTGCCGGCAATACCTGCCACCGCTGTGGTCAGCGCCGCTTGCAGATTGCCCGCTGTCGCCGCGGCATTCGCGCCAAGGCTGAACTCGTTTGCGCCCGGGCTGGCCGATGCGGTCGCGGTCAGCGTCAGGTCGGTCGTGCTGCCGTCCGGCAGGGTGAAGGACAATCTGATGCTGTCGCCGGCAGCCGGATTGGTCGCGCCGAGATCGATGGAAACGGACGCAGGCGCCCCCGCGGGACCCGTGACGGTGGCGCCGGTGAGCGTCGAGTTAACGGCGGCGAGCTTCATTCCAAATGGCGAGCCGGCGGCGTCCTCGGCGACCGAGAGCGTCGCGCCGACCGCCGCGGGAATAGAAAGGCGGCCCATTCCGGCAGCGCCGAGATCGGCCTGCCGGCGCTCGGAGATCATCTGCTTGAGGCCGGCGCGGGCGCCATCGCCTTCGAGGATATGCACGCTGCTCTCAACCGAGGGGGTATCGAATCCCAGACCCGAAAAGAGGTAGCGGTCGCCGGCGGTGGTGTTGAGCAAACCGAGCACGAGCTCGAGCTGATTGCCGGCGTTGCGCTGTTCGGCGGTTTGACCGCCCGGGTCGATGGCGAATTTCGATTGGAATATCGCGGTTTTTACTTCATGCGTGACGCTGTCGATCTGACCGAGCGCGGTTTGCGCCAGGTCGAGCCGCACGCTGACCTGCTGCATCGAGGCGTTGTAGCTTTTCAGCGCGGCGAGCTGGTTGTTGACGCTGATCGCGAGCCCGCGATTGATTCCGAGGCCCGCGTAGGTGACGGACCTTCTGCCGGTTCCGAGCTGGCGCTGCAGGTCGTCGAGCTGCCGGCGCATCTCGACCATCGACTGCAGCATCAGGCTGGAGCGGCTACTGATCCCGTTGATGCTCATGCGACTCTTGACCTCACAACCGCAGCAGGGCGTCGAGCATTTCCTTTACCACCGACATGACGCGCGCATTGGCGGCATAGGCATTTTGCAGGTTGAGCAGATTCGCCATCTCCTGGTCGACATTGACGTTGGCGCTGTCGTTGAACCGCTGCTGCAAGGCCTGCACGACGACGGCCTGGCCCTCCGCCAGGTTTTCCGCCGCGGCCGCCGCTTCGCCCTGCTGACTCACGATCTGGCGCAAAAATGACGGAAGGGAGCCGCTGAATGGAGCATCGAGCGTGCCGATGCCGGATTCCGGGGAGAAATCGAGCATGCCGGTGGTCAGCCGGTCGTAGAGGAAGTTAGGCCGCGTCGCATCGCCAGTGGGAATCCCGGCGCCGTAAATCACCAGGCGTGACGGGTCGGCCAGCAGCGCGCTGTTGACCGCTATGCGGCCGGCGAAGCCAACCTGCTGCGAGCCGAGCGAGCTGAACGAGCCGGTATAGACCGCCTGCGCGTCCATGAACAAAGGCAATTCCACGCCGCCGCCGGTCAGCACTGTCGCCGTTTCGGTGGCCGACAGCGCATTCAGGTTGACCTTGTTGCCGGCGCCGTCATCCAGAAAGCGCAACGTGGTGCCGGCCGGGTTGGAAACCTGCAATCCGGAGGGGCCGAGCGCGGCATTGATCTGCGCCACGACCGAGGCGATGCCGCCGGAGAAATCGATGCCGACCACGCGGTCGTCCGGACTGGCCGTGTCTGAATCGGACAAAGGCAGAGCGTTTGAGTCATTCACCCGGACAAGGGTGATATGGCGCAGCGTGTTGGTCAGGGTGTCGGTATAGGAAATGTTGATCGTGTTGCCGGACGAAAGACCGCCGACGTCGATATCGAAGCCCGCCTGCGCGCCGGCGGTGACGGCGGTGCCGTCGATATTGCGATCGGATAAAGCGCGCGACATGGCGGCGGCAATCGCATCCATCTGCGCCTGCGCCTGCACCAGCACCTGGTCGCGCATCTCCAGCAAGGCGGCGATCTCGCCGGAGCGGATGGCCTTGTTGGCGATCAGATCCATGTCGCCGCCGGTGGGCGAGATCAGCTTGATTGTTCCGACCGAGCGCAGCGCGGGGTCTGAGCTCCAGAAGGCGTTGGGCGACATCGTACCCTGCGGATCAAAGGTGAGCCGCGAGGCGTCAACGCCGACGAGCTGAACGCCGGAAGTCGTGAACACCGACAGCTGATGGTATTCGTTCTCCACCGTCCGCACGTCCATCAATTCGGCAAGCCGCTGGATATAGACGTCGCGCTGATCGAGCAGCGCCGCCATGGTACTTTCGCCCGGCCGCACCGAGCCGATCTGCTGGTTGATGCGCGCGATCTGCTGCATCGCCTCGTTCGCATTGGCGACCGCGTCGGCCAGGCCAAACTCCGCGTCGGTACGCACGCCCTGGATGGCGGTGGTCATGCCGTTGAGATGCTGCGCCAGCACCTGCGCCGCGCTCAACACCTCACGCCGCGCCGTTGACGATTCCGGGCTGGTGGCGAGCGCTTGCAGCGCGCCGGTGAAATTATTGTAGGTGGTTTCCAGCGTGGTGGCCGAGCCGGGATCGCCGTAGAGCTGCTGCAAACGCTCGTAGAAGCGCGCACGCAGGTCGGCATAGGCGCCGCCGGAAGTTTCTGTCCGCAACTGGCGCTGGATATATTGGTCGAGCTCGCGATTGATCGCGGATACCCGCACGCTGCCGAGACCGCCGGCGGCGATCGTGGTCTGGTCCAGGCTCTTGCGCACATAGCCGGGCGTTTCCGCATTCGCCACGTTGGCGGCGATGAGGGCCAGCCCGGCCTGGCTGACGCGCAGGCCGGAAACCGCGGTGGAAAGCGCCTGACTGAGACTCATGAACGATGACCGTTCTTGCCGGCGTCAGGTGCCCGTTTTGGAAGGGGCACCGGCGTCAGCGCAGCATGTTCAGGAGGTCCTGAACCATCTGATTGGTGGTGGAGATGACGCGGGTATTGGCCGAATAAGCCTGCTGCGTCACGATCAGTTTGGTGAACTCATCCGCGATATCGGTGTTGGAGCCTTCCAGCGACGAACCGACGATCTTGCCGGCGGCGCCGTAGATCGCCGGGCCGGATTCGTCGGTCGTCTCGAAAGCGCCGCCGTCGATACGCTTGAGGTTGTTCGGACCATTGAAGCTGGCGAGCGTGATCTCGGCCAGATCGATAGTGCGGCCGTTGGAATAGCTGCCCACCATGCGGCCTTTGTCGTTGACGCTGACCGACTGCAATTCGCCGGCCGCGAAACCGTTTTGCTGCAGCAGGTTGACCTGGGCATTGCCGTTCGGATCGGCAAACTGGGTGATGCCGCCGGCGCCATGCACCAGCTGTACGTCGCCGAGCGACAAGCCGTTGACCGTGACGTCTTCGAGCGTGAGGTTGGTGATCGGCGGATTTAACTGGAAATTGGAGCCGAAGATGTAGTCCGTCCCGACATTCTGCCAGGCTACCTGAGTGCCGGTGGCGCCCGACTTCACCTGGTAGAACAGATTCCATTTGTCCACACCGCCGGAGGCGACGCTGTCTATTTTCGCCCAGCGGAGCTGGATGTTAACCGGCGAGCCGGAAAGGTCGTAAGCCGTGACCGCGCCGCCGCCGATCGACGCTTCCAGGAAGGCGGACTCGTCGCTGCCGATCACCACCTGATTGGAGGGGATGGCCGACTTGGTCTGCATGCCGAAGGTTTTCGGTATCGCCGTGCCGGTGATGGTAATGGTTTCGGTCGAGCTCGACGCGGTGATCGTGATGTTGCCGGTAGCCGTGTTGACCGAGGCGATGCCGCCGCCCACGCCTCCGAGACCATCCGGGGCGCTGTTGAGCTCGGCCAGGGTGGAGACTTCGCCCGCGCCGGTGCCGAAAGTGATGGTCTTGGTGGCGGCGCCGATGGTGACGATCAAGGTATCGCCCTGCGCCACCGCGCTTTGCGTCAGCAAGTTGGTCGGTTTGGTGATGCCGACGGAAAGGCCGAGCTCGGCCATCATCGCCGTGGACGCGCTCGCGACGTTGATGTCGGTATCGGCATCGGTGCTGGTGATGACAAGATGACCGGTGGCATCCAGGGTCGGCGGCAGGACGATGCCGGCAGGCGCGGCGGCATTGATCGCCGCCACAACCTGAGCCGGTGTCATGCCGGCCGTAATGTTAATCGCGGCGCTGCCATTGATGGTGAGAGAACCGGCGTTGGTTATGGTGGGCGGCAACACCGCCGTGCCGGTCACCTTGGCGGGCGCGTCGGGCGACAGCGTCGCACCAATGCCCGTGATCTTCGCCGCCGACGGCGGGCCCGCCACCGGATTGGCGATGAAATTCGCGGGATTGAGAAGCTCGGAGCCGGGGATGTCGTCGTCGTAGTTGGCGGTCAGCGGCAGACTCGCGAGGTTGGCGCGGTATTCGATCTCCGTCGTTTGCTGCGCGGGCAAGAGGTCGTTCTGGAATTTCAGTACCTGCGGCACGCTGCCGACCAGATTGCCGGTGCTCGCATCGACCGGGATGCCCATCAGGAAGTAACCGGCGCCGTTGACCAGGTAACCGTTCTTGTCGGGCTGGAAATCGCCGCGGCGGGTGAAAAGGTCGATGCCGGAGAAAACCGGCCGGTTGTCCACCGTGCTCGAAGGCTTTTGAACAACGAAGAAGCCGTCGCCGTTGATCGCCATGAAAGTGCCGATCGAGGCGCTCTGGATATCGCCCTGCACGGTGTTGGTCGAGCGCGCTTGCGCGCTCACGTTGCCGGCCAGCTGCTTGCTCGGCGGCTGATCCGGCACAAGGTCGATGAAGCTGGTGTCGACGCGCTTGAAGGCGGTGGTCTGCGAATTGGCGATGTTGCCGGAAATGTTTTCGAGCGCGAACGACTGCGCACGCATGCCGGTCACCGAGGTGGTGAGAGCACCGAAAATACCCATGACTCATCTCCAACTGCGTTAGGCGGCCCCGCCCGGGTGGACGCGAAGGGAAAGCCGCAAGGCTGCAGGAGATGGTGCAAGCGCCGCGCCAGTAGAGGAATTTTAAAAAGATCAAAGGCTTAAGGAAAAAAGCCGGCCCGGGAGCGGCGCCTCTTTCCTGTTATTTTCTGCCGCGGGCGGCAGATTTTGCCGGGTTGCCGGAACCGGGCAGGCCCGCGTTCCGGTGCCATCTCGACAAGGGGCGCAGTGCGCGCCGGGGCGAGATGCCCGCGACGAGCGCGGGCATGACGAAGTTTGACTCAGAATAGCGCCTAGGCCGGCCCGGCATCGGCCGCGGGCGTGAATTTCAGCGCCACGCCGTTCATGCAATAGCGCAGCCCCGTCGGCTTCGGCCCATCCTCGAAGACGTGGCCGAGGTGACCGCCGCAGCGGCGGCAATGCACTTCGGTGCGGGTCATCAAGAGCGATCTGTCCACCTTGGTCCCGATCGCGTTGGGCAGCGGTTGCCAGAAACTCGGCCAGCCGGTGCCGCTTTCATATTTCGTGTCCGAAGAGAACAGCGGCAGGTCGCAGCCGGCGCAGGAGTAAGTGCCCTTGCGCTTCTCGCGGTTGAGCGGGCTGGAGCCCGGATATTCGGTGCCGTGCTTGCGCAGCACGTCGAACTGCTGCTTGGTCAGGGTCTTGCGCCATTCCTCATCGGTTTTCTGCACTTCGAAATTTCCCTCGGTCACCGCGCTTGCCGGGGCCGGCCACCGCACGACCGCGAGCGCCGCGAGGCCCGCGCCCGCGAGCAAATAACGACGGGTGCATTTGGTTGTCATGGCTTGCCTGCCTTTGTGCATCAAAGCGGTCATCCGTGAGCTATATACGGATGAGAAGGACTTCCAGTTACATCCGACCGGTCAGCTGTCGGCCGAGGCACCGTCGGCCGCGGATGGCGGCTCCGCATCCGGCGCAATTTTACCGCCCGCCTTGCCTTTGCGTCCATCGCTGCCAGCTGTGTTGGATTTTTTCGGCGCCGCCGGTTTGCGGCGGCGCCCCGGCTTTTTTCGGCGTTCGGACACAATCGTTTCGTCGGCCGCCACGGGCTCGGAAGCCTGGCTGGCTGGAGCTGCCGCCAGTTCTGCAACTGAAAGCTTCGGCGCTGTCGCGTCGCCGGCCGGCGGCAATGGATTTTCCGCGGCGGCCGGCGTGGCGGCCGCCTTCCCGGCAAGCCGGGGTGCCGCCGCTTCGGCAGGTAGCGTGAAGTCTTCGCGCAAATCGGCCGGGCGGCTGAACTGCGCGTCCAGGCGCTCGCGGATGCGGCGCGTCCAATAGAGCGCCTGGGCCGCGGCGCGGCCGCCGGCGCCGCCCGCCCAGACCAGGTCATAGGGCGAGAACAGCCGCCAGGTCTGGTCGCCCTCGACGATGCCGCGCGCGATCAGGTCGGCCGCCATGGCGGTGGTGTTGAAGCCGTGGCCGCCGAAACCGCTGGCCACCCAGACCCCGCGCGCCATCTCGCCGATCTGCGGCATTTTGTGCACGGCACGTCCCAGCGTTCCCGACCAGACATGATCCACCGTCACACGGCCGAGCTGCGGATAGGCGCGGCGGATATCGGCAGCCAGCCGCCGCGCATAATGTTTGGGATTGGCGGGCCACATGGTCATGCCGCCGGCCCACATCAGGCGGTCGCCGCCAATGATGCGGTAATGGCTGTCGGCAAAGGCGCTGTCGCTGACGCCGCCCTTGTAGCTCATGGCTTCGTTCAGCTTTTCGCCGAGCGGCGCGGTGGTCGCCACATAGGTCGTGATCGGCAGAAGACTCATCGCCAGCCGCGGCATCAGCGCACCAAGCCCGGTATTGCCGGCCAGCACGACCTGCGCCGCGCGCACGCGCGCCGACGCCGTGCCGATACGCTTGCGGATGCCGGCCGGATCGAGCGACAGCGCCGGGGTATGTTCAAAGATGCGCACGCCCGCCTGCTCGGCGGCCGCCGCCAGCCCGATCGCGTAATTCATCGGATGGATGTGGAAGGCGCGCGGGAAATGTATGGCGTTCTGGTAGAGCGGACTCTTGAGCTGTTCGCGCACCTGCTCCGCCGGCCATGCCTCTGCTTGCGCGCCGAACTCCTCGCGCAACAGCCTGGCCTCCTCGCTCCGCCTGGGATCTTCGCGGAATTTCGCGACCGACAGCCATCCGTTCACCGGCTCGACGCCGGGCATCTTGGTTTCGCGGATGGTCTCGCGCACGTATTCCAGGCCGCGTTCGGACAGCGCCCAGAGTTCCTTGGCATGCTCCAGTCCGACCCGCTCGACGATCCGATCGAGGCTTTCGAGGAACCCAGGCAGCACGAAACCCAGATTGCGCCCGGAGGCGCCGGACGCCACGGTCTGCGCCTCCAGCACCGCGACCGACCATCCGCGCCGCGCAAGCTCGCGCGCGGTGGTCAGGCCGGCGAGGCCGCCGCCGATCACGCAGACATCCACGTCGAGATCGAAGGTCAGCCGGGGGCGTTCGGGGGCCGGCACCGTCGCTTCCGCATACCAGCTCGCCCCATCGGAGATCGGATCGTCCGCTTGCATTCGTTCCTGCTGTAAACCCTCACGCAGCCAAATTCACGCTGGCTGCGTATGGCTGCCAGCGGCGCGGACCGCAATTTAGACCGGATGGGCCGGAAAATCGACGGCCGCAGGGGCCTTCGCGAAACCGACGCAATACCTTGCATTCTGAGCTGAGGCAGACACAATCCTGTGACCATCGCGCAAAGGGCTGCCATGCGCACTCTCATGCTGCTGCGCCACGCCAAGGCGGTCCCCGCGGACGGCAAAATCCGCGACCGCGACCGCCCGCTCGCTCCCCGCGGCCAGAAGGACGCCCCGAAAATCGGTGCCTATATGGCCCGGCATCGGCTGCTGCCCGACCGCGCGCTTGTGTCGCCTTCCAGACGCACGCGGGAAACCTGGGAGCTCCTGAGCCCCGTTCTGGGCAAGCGGCCGAGCGCCGTCTATGAGGAGCGGCTGTTCGACGCCCCGCCGCAAACCATCCTCGACGTCATCCAGGAAACCGGCACCGCCTGCCCCACGCTGCTGGTTATCGGTCATAACCCCAGCCTGCATCGCGTGGCGGTGGGGCTGATCGCCGCCGGCGATCTCGACGCGCGCGAGCAACTGCGCGAAAACCTGCCGACCAGCGGCCTGGTGATCATCGAATTCCCCTTCGATGACTGGCGAAAGCTACACGCAGAAGCGGGCCGGATCAGTCACTTCGTGACGCCCGACCTGCTCGAGGCCGCGACCGATTAATGCCACCCCCTGAGCCCTGCGGCAGGCAACGGTCGTTCGGCGGTAAGGCCTTTCAGCACCGGCAGTTCCGGCTTGCATGGTTAGCGTGAATAACAGTCGAATTATCCTTTCTTCGCGGTGCCCTTCGGCTACAGTCACCGGTAAGGAGGGGGGCCTCAATGAGCAAAATTTCCGACTTTCTGGCGCGCAAACCATCCTTTGGCGAGAAGGCTTCGAGTTTCGTGCCTCCGCCCGCAGAACAAGCCGCCCCGCCCGCGGGCGAGCTTGAGGCCGAGGTCGCCGCGGCCGGCGGCACGCGCCTCGGCGCGGAAAACGAAGCCTTGCGCAGTCTTGTGGTCGATGCGGCGCGCAAGATCGAGGATCTCGACAATCTGAAGCTGGCATTCGGACGGATCATCGATCCGCTGCAACGGACCCTTCAGACACTCGAACAGGAGAAGGCCCGCAACGCCAGCCTGCTCAGCATGGTGAGCGAAGGCCGCGCCGCGGCCGAAGGCCTGCGGGAGAATTTGCAGCAGAGCGAGAAGGCTGTGGCTTCGCTGTCGGCGATCAATGAAAGGCTGGAGCTGGAAATCGAACAGGTCCGGGAATCGGCATCCAGCCTCGAAAGCAGGCAGATCGAGCTGCTTAACGAAAACACGCAGAAGAGCACGCAGATAGCGGAGCTTGAGAGCCGGATATTGGCGGAAGGCATCGCCCGTCAGGCCTTGGCCGACGAACATCGGATCGTCAGCGAGCAGGCGCAGACCGCCAGCACTCGGCTCGGGACACTCGAGACCGAGATCGTTGCGGCCCGGCAGAAGATTGCGCTGTCCGACGACGAAAGACGTTCGCTGCAAAATGCGCTGAACCAGACGATGGCGGAAGTCGGCCGCATCTCCCGCGAATTGACCGACAGCAATAACGCGCTGGCCGCTGCGCAAACGCGGGGGGCGCAGCTCGAAACCAGCTTCGCCGAGGCTGAGGCCGAGCGCAGGCGGCTGGTTACTGCGCTGGATGAGGCTAACGAGCGGCACCGCGCCGAAAGCAGCGCCCAGACCATGCGGCTTGACGCGCTGCAGTCGCGCGCCGCCACGGCGGAGAAACTGCTGGTGGAGGCACGCGCCAATCTGGGAGCGCGCGTCGATGAGATCAGGGCATTTGAGCGCAAGATGACGGACGCCACCATCGCCCGCAGCGCGGCCGAAAAGAAACTGGCGCAGATCGAAAACACCCAGCAGGCGCAGGATCGACAGCTCAAGGATCTCGAACAGGCGCGCGCGGCGCTGTTGGAGCGCAACACGGCGCTTGGCAAGAACATGCGGACGCGCGAAATGGAACTGGCGCGGGCGGAAGAGAAAATCCAGTCGTTGAACGACATGATTGCCCGGCTGGAAGCCGACATCCAGGCAAGCCGCTTCCGCCTGGAAAAACGCATCGAAGAGCTGAATGCGCTGCTGGAACACGAGCGCATGGACCGCGCCGTGGCGGAAGGCGCGCTGGAGGCCACCCGCAAGGACAATGCCCGGCTGCAGCGCGAGAATTCCAGGCTGGAAGCTTTGACGCGCCAGGGCGACGACGCGCCGGCCGTCAAACGCGGCAAGAGCAACGTCGAGTCGATCGTCAAGAGCTAGCGCGCGGCGACATCCTCTTTCTCCGGCACCACGCCCTGCACGCGCCAGAGCTCGGGGAACACTCTTATCCACAACAGCGCGATGGCGATGGCGCCGATCCCGCCGATCAGGACCGAGGGCACCACGCCGAAGATCGCCGCCATCACCCCGGACTCGAACTGGCCGAGCGTGCTGGCCGAGCTGGTGAACATCGAGCTCACCGACATCACCCGCCCCAACTTGTCGTTCGGGGTGCGCGACTGGATCATCGACTGGCGGATCACGGCGTTGAGCGTATCCATCGCGCCGTAAACCATCAGCGCGGCAAGCGACAGCGGCAGCCAGTTGGAAATGCCGAACACCAGGACGGTGAACCCGTAGATGCAGAGCGCGCTGATTATGAGTTTGCCGGAATTTCTGCGGAGCGTGGCGCGGGTCAGAAAGATGGTCGCGATCAATGCGCCGACGGCCGGCGCCGAGCGCAGCAGGCCGAGACCCCATGGCCCGGTCTCCAGGATGTCCCGCGCATAGACCGGCAACAGCGCGATCACGCCACCCAGCATGATGACGCAGAGGTCGAGCGAGACCGCTCCGAAAATGATCCGGTTCTGACGCAGATAGGTAAAGCCGGCGAACACGGTCTCCAGCGTGATGGGTTTCTTCTCGCGCGGCGGGTAGCTCAGCCGGATGAAACCCACCAGGCCGCTCGCGGTGATGAAGGCGGCGAAGCAAAGGCCGTAAACGACTTCGGGACCGAAAATATAAAGGATCCCGCCCAGCACCGGCCCGCCGATGGTCGCGAGCTGGTTCGCCATCGAGCCGCCGGCGACCGCGCGCGAAATCATCTCCTTCGGCACGATGCCGGGCACCAGCGTGTGCAATGTCGGCGTGTCGAAGGCGCGGCAGAAGCCGATTGCCAGCACGGTCGAGAAGATGACGTAGACGCTGAGCGTGCCGGTGACGCTTCCGACCGTGAGCACCGCTGCACCTATCGCCTTGCCGATCTGCGCGAGGCGGATCACCCAGCGGCGGTCGTAATGATCCGCCACATGGCCGACCAATAGCGTGCCGGGCACTGAAGGGATGAACAGAAGCAGACCGACGAGGCCGAGATCGAGCGCGCTGTTGGTCAGGTCATAAACCTGCCAGCCGACCGCCACGAACAGCATCTGATAGCCGAGCGCGGTGGCGACGCGCGTCGCAAAATAAATCCGATACTGCCCGTGGCGCAGCAGCGAGAACTGGTCGTCCGGCGTCATTTCTCCGGAATGATGCTCTGCACCCGCCAGAAGTCGGGGAAGAGCCTGATCCAGAGCAGCGCGATGCCGGCAGCGCCCAGGCCGCCGACCACAACCGCGGGACCGGCGCCGAGCAGCGCCGCGACCACGCCCGACTCGAACTGGCCGAGATTCGAGGTGGTGCCGGTGAAGGTGGAGTTCACCGCCATCACCCGCCCCAGCATCTCGTTCGGCGTGCGGGTTTGCACCAGCGAATGACGCACCACGACGCTGACGGCGTCCGCTGCGCCGGTGATCGCGAGCATCAGCATCGACAGCCAGAGCCAGGACGAGAAGCCGAAGGCCGCGGTCGCCAGGCCGTAAATGACAACCGCGCCGATCATGATGCGCCCGGCGTGCTTGTCGATCCGGATATTGGAAAGATAGCCCGACATCATCAGCGCGCCGGCGGCGGGCGCGGAACGCAACAGCCCAAGACCCTCCGGCCCGGTTTCCAGAATATCGCGCGCGAAGATCGGCAACAGCGCGGTCACCCCGCCGATCAGCACGGCGGCGAGATCGAGCATGATGGCGCCGAAGATGACCTTGCGGGTGCGGATATAGTGAAAGCCGGCAAACACCGACTCCAGGGTCACGGCCTTCTTCACTTTCGCCGGCCGCTGGATGCGAATGAAGCTGATCAGCGTGGCCGCGATCACAAACAGCGCGAAGCAGATCACGTAGACGAAATTCGCCCCCCAGGCGAGAAGGAAACCGCCGAGCGCGGGACCGCCGATCACCGCCACCTGATGCGCGGTGGCGCCGGCGGCGATGGCGCGCGAGAGCACCTCCTGCGGCATGATGCTCGGCGGGATGGTATGCAACGTCGGGCCTTCGAAGGCGCGGCCGGTGCCGATGAGGAACACGACGAAATAGATCACGCCGACGCTCAGGTATCCGGTGTAGCCGGCGAGCACCAGGATCAGCGCCCCGAGCCCCTTGCTGATCTGACAGATGGCGATCACCCATCGCCGATCGTAATGGTCCGCCACATGGCCGATGATGAAGGTGCCGGCGATGACCGGGACAAAAAGCACAAGCCCGACCAGACCGAGATGGAAAGCGCTGTTGGTGATTTCATAGATCTGCCAGGTGATCGCGACATGGATCATCTGGTAGCCGACTGTCGAGAGAACCCGGGTCCACCAATAGAGCACAAATTGTTTATGGCGCAGGAGCGAGATTCGAGCGGCGGCGGACTCGGCGGACTCAGTCGTCATGCGGGGGGCAAACCGGGTTTATGGGCGGGGTAAGCTTCCTTACGCCGTAATTTTGCCGTCACACAAGCCCCCCGGCGGCCCGGGTGGAAAACGTCGCTGCAGTGCCGCGCCGCTATGGCTGACAAAGCCCCAAGCGCCTATATCCGACGCATGCAAAAAGCCGCCGTCGTCCTCCCCCTCCTCGCCTTCCTCGCCGCATCGGTCTGGTTTGCCTATCATGTCTGGGCCAGCGATTCCGGCGCGCCGATGCCGGCTTCCGGCTATGTGGCAATGGCGCTTGGCGTAGTATTCTCGCTGGTGGTCGGAATTGGCCTGATGGCGCTTGTCTTTTACAGTCACCGGCATGGCTACGACGAGCGCGGCCACGGGGAACAGGGCGGTTTCAAGGACTGAGGAATGCAAGAGGCTGGGGCATCGACGCCGTCCGAACCGCCGCGCGTCCTGATCTACACCACGGCGCTGGCCTGCGGCCTGTTCCTGGCACTGGCCGTGCATATCGGGCTGACGGCCGCGGGCCTTGGTCTCGGCACCGCGGCGCGCGGCGCGCTGTTCTCCGCCAAGGATCAGATCAATACCGCGATCGCCTGGTGGGCGATCGGGATTGCCGGCTGTATCGGCAGCCTCGCGGCGATCGGCGTCGCGCGCCGGCTCAACCGTCCGGGTTTGAAAATCCTGCGCGTGACGCTCGCCCTCGCCTTCTTTTGTTTGTTGGCGGTGGCCGGACGCAAAGCCGCGGCCCCGCCCGGAAGCGGAGCCGCGATCACGACGGCGGTGAATCTGGCGGCCATGACGTTCGGCGGATTCATGGCCTTCTTCGCCGCGCATTTCGCGGCGCGCCGCTGAGTTTGCTTCCGCCGACGCCGCCGAACGGACGGCGTCGGCAGACCAACACCCAGATTGCTATCGCGAGATCAAGCGTGGCGTTTGGTCTTTTCAGCAACAGCGCGACAGCCCGCTTGCAGCCCCGGGTAGCAGCCGACGAACGCATCGCGCCCCGTTTTGCCATGTCATATTTTCGGCCTTGAGAGCAAATTTGTTGCTCGAAATCCGAAACCCGGATGCCGGCTTGGGCGTTGATACAAGCACCCAATCTACCTTTGTGCGCCGAAATGAAAGGCCCCGGTCAGCGGAAGCTGGCCGGGGCCTCAGGTTTTCGTCTTCCTTGTTTGAAACCAGGCCGCCTCAGCTCGCTGCCTTGCGGTTGATCTTGCTTTCGGCGAGCTTTGTCAGCTTCTTGTCGGTGGCTTTTTCCTCATCCAGCGTCCGCTGCAGCATCGCCGCGCAGTCGTCGCGGCCAAGCTGCTGCGCCCATGCCACCAGCGTGCCGTAGCGCGTGATCTCGTAATGCTCCACCGACTGCGCGGCGCCGATCAGCGCCGCGTCCAGCACTTCCTTGTCCGCTATATCCGCGGCGACGGCATTGGCTTCCTCGATGATGCCGTCGATGGCCGGGCAGTCATGCCCCTTCGGCTCCGAGCCGAGCATCTTGAACACCTGCTCCAATCGCGAGACATGCGTGTCGGTCTCTTCCAGATGCTTCTTGAAGCCCGCGGTGAGCTCGCGGTTCGTCGCCTTTTCGATCATGTCCGGCAACGCTTTGAGGATTTTCTTCTCGGCATAATAGATGTCCTGCAGTGTGTGCACGAACAGGTCATCCATTGTTTTGATGTCCTTCGAAAACAGGCCCATGACGTGATCCTTCCGTTGGCAAATGGGTATGCGGGGACGCACGTCCCCGGCTGTCAAAACCAACGTGCGATGAAGGACGGAGTTCCGCGCCGCGTCAGCGCGCCTCGCTGTGCGGCGGTTCGGCCTGCTGCGGTTCGGGCGCGCCGAAATCTTCCGGAAAGCGGATGAGAATTTCGCTGCCCGGATCGAGCCGGCGAATCTCCAGCCGGGCATTGAATTGCCGCACCGTCGCCATGATGACCTTGAAGCCGAGCGAGGGCGGACGGTCGACGCTCACGTCCGGCGGGATTCCCCGTCCGCGGTCCGCAACGCTCAATTCCACGATGCCGTCCTTGCCCCGTTTCAGCCGCACGGAAATCGGGCCCGCCTCCCCTTCCGGATAGGCATGCTTAAGCGCATTGGTGATCAGTTCATGCGCCAGCATCGCGAGCGACGCGGCCTGGTTACCGGAAACTTCCACCTTGTCGGTTTCGCAAATGATGGAGGGGCGCGCACCGCCGACATAGGCGCGCTCGCTTTCGCGGCAGATCATGGTGAGGAATTCGCCGAATTCCACGCGCGCCGTGATATCGGCGCTGTAGAGATAGCGATAGACCGATCCCATCGCCAGAATGCGCTGCTGCGCGCGGGAGAGTTGATCGCGCACCGCCGGCTCGTCGGCATGCTTGCTCTGCAGGACCAGCAAGCTGGAGAGGATGTTCAGGCTGTTCATCACCCGATGCTGCAGCTCGCGCAGCAGAAATTCCTTCTGTTCCAGCAGCCGGTCGACCTTGTCCGACATGCCGGCGAGCGCAGTGCTGAGCAAGCCAAGCTCCGAGGTTGAGCGCAGTTTGGGGAAATGCGCCGAGGTATCGCCGGCTTCGCGGCGATGCGCGGTATCCACCATCGCCATCACCGGCCGCCGGATCAGGATATGCGCCACCAGCCAGGTGGCGATCATCGCCAGAATGATCGCCGTCAGCCCGACGATGAAGCTGCCCAAGGAAATCGCGCGCAGCCGCGCCAGGGCGGCGTGGCGCTCGCTGCTCACGGTCACGACGAGCCCCTGGGGGGCCTCTTTCAGCGGGACGAAACCCACGATCTCCTCATCGCCGGGTTGCTGATCCACCAGAAAATTGCCTGCCGGGGCGTCGCGCGCGCGCTCGAAGATATCCCGGTCGCGAACGTCCGGCCCGACCGCCGCCTGCTGGCGCGGAACGCGCAACACCACCGATCCGTCGCGGTCGAATACGGTCAGCCGATGCTGCGGCGGCCACTGCCGCGCTTCGAATTCCTGCGCGACCTTTTCGGGATTCAGGACCAGCACCACGACGCCGTCGGCACCGGCATCAGGCGAGCGATAGCGCATGGACACATGGATCGAGGTCTCCCCCGTCACCCGGCCCACCGTGAGCGTGCCGACGGTGAACTGGCCGGTCTCCAGCGGCTCGCGGAAATAAACCCGGTCGCGCACGTCCAGCGTCGCCGGAATCGGGACTGTCGAACAATGGAATTTGCCATTGCGATCGATAAATGCCGCTTCCCGATAGATATTGAGATCCGCGATGACGGATTTGAAATAGGCGGTGCATTGCTCTTCGTCGTTGGGCACCGCCGGATGCTTCATCATGGTGGTCATGATGCGGCGGGTGCCTTCCAGCAGCTGGTTGAACTCCGCCGATACCAGCCGCGCCGAGGCCAGCGCCTCGCTGCCGGCATCCGCTTCCAGAAAATCCTTCCAGGTAAAGCTGTTGTAGCTGATCAGCGCCAAAGACGGCGCGACCGCGGCGGCTACCAGGACGGACAGTCTGAACCGGAGACTCATGAGCTTACGCCGGACTCACTCGAGCTTGACTCCGGCGGATTCGATCACCCTGCGCCAGCGGGCGACTTCCTCGCGCATATAGGCCGCCGTCTCCGCGGGCGTGCCGCCGATCGGCTCGGCGGAGAATTCCACAAAGCGCGCGAGGATCGCGGGGTCGCGCAGGGCTTCATTGATGTCGGCATTGATCTTGTTGACGATGGCGGCGGACGTCTGCGCCGGCGCCACCACCGCATACCACGCCGCGGAGTCGAAGCCCGGCAGTGTCTCCGCGATGGTCGGCACGTCCGGCAGCGAAGCCATGCGTTTGGGAGTCGCCACTGCAAGCAACTTGAGGTTGCCCGCCTTCACCAGTGCGAGCGAGACGCCGAGATTGTCGAACATCACATCGACCGTGCCGGCGACCAGATCCTGCAACGCGGGCGCGGAGCCGCGATAGGGCACATGCTGGAACTTCACCCCCGCCATCATCTGGAACATCTCGGAGGTCAGATGCGAGGTGGTGCCGCTGCCTTGCGTCGCCGAGGTGATCTCGCCCGGAGCGGCCTTCACCGTGGCGATGAATTCCGCGACAGTCTTCGCCGTCACCTTCGGATGCACGACCAGCGAATTCGGCACCCGGCTGATGATGATGACCGGCGCGAAGGTCGATGGGTCGAAATTCAGCTTGGGATAAAGCGACTGGTTGATCACCAGCGGCGGCGGCGGCGCGGACAGCAGCGTATAGCCGTCGGGATCGGCCTTGGAGAATTCGGTGGTGCCGATATTGCCGGCCGCGCCCGGCTTGTTCTCGATGACGACCGGCTGGCCCCATTTGCGCGAGAGCCAATCGCCGATCAGGCGCGGCATCACATCGGCTGTACCCCCGGCGGGAAAGGGTACGATGATCTTGACCGGCCGGTTGGGGTAATCCTGTGCCTGCGCAGGCGGTAAGACCGCGAACAGCGCGGCCAGAAGGAGAACATTTCCGAGCAGGGTCCGCGACTTGATTTGATTTTGGCCGCGCTCACCCAAGTCCTTGCCCATCTCCCGCTCCCTGCTGACGGCGGCAAACCTAGCCGGTCCCATGCAACCTTTCCAGGGCATGCGGGTTCGCATGGTGGTTATCTGCAATTCTGCATTTTCCTCAAATGATCGCCGCGCTCGGCCTTGCCTCACCAACGCCGGAATTGGCCAGGACAAACCGTCCGTCTTCAGTCTTTCTCGGAGCACGCCCTTCATGACTTTCATCCGTGCGATGATTCTCGCATTCGCCTTTGTCGCCCCTTTGTTCGCGGTTGCGCAACCCGCCCATTCCATGACCCGCGCCGAACTTGATGCGCTGGTCGCCGCCCATGCCCAGGCCAACGGCGTGCCGGTCGCGCTGGTGCATCGCGTGATCGTCCGGGAAAGCCGCTACAACGCAGGCACCATCGGCAAGGGCGGCGCGATGGGGCTGATGCAGATCAAGACCGCGACTGCGCGCGGTGTCGGCTATAGCGGCTCGGCCGCCGGGCTGCTCGATCCGGCAACCAATCTCACTTATGCGGTGCGTTATCTCGCGGGCGCCTATCGGCTCGCCGGGGGCAATCACGACCGCGCGGTTTCCTATTATGCGCGCGGCTATTATTACGACGCGAAGAACCGGGGACAGACGGTGCAGGCCCTGGCGCTGCCGGCAACCGAGTCCTTCGCGTCGTTGCCAGCAGTCACCGCCGCAACGACATCGGCGGCGGGCAAGCGCGCCGTCGCCTTTGCCACGCCGGTGGCCGACCCGAAGCGCGACCGCGAACCGTAGGACTCACCGCTGGCGCGAGGATCGTCGGCCGCCGCCGCGCATTGCATCGCGCAGCGCCGCAGACCGGATCAAGAATGCATTTCGCTTGAGGCCGCTTTCGTCGCTCACACGCGCGCCGGGCGCGACGGGCGCGACGGCTCCCCCCCGGGCAGCAGTGAGGTATCCGTCAGCCGGCCATCCTTCGCCACGAGACGATGAACCTTGCCGCAGTTCGGGCAGAACAGGCTGACCGGAAGCTGCCGGACGTGAGACAGGCTTTCCGGATCGGTATTGATGCCGCTAATGATATCGCGGCCGGTAGACGGACATGTAAAGACCAGCGCACTCATCGGATCGCTCGGCTTACAACTGAGGCTGTTGCGTCATCATGCACTGCCGCCTTAGTGCGTCTGTACGCTCGCGAACGATTTTAGCGCAAATGCGCTCCGACAAGGAAGAATTCTTCAAAACTCCGTGACATCATTGAAAATACATGATTATTGGCAAGGAACATCTTTTTGCCGAGCGCAATCAACGACGCGCCTGCTCATCCGCACGCATGACAACAGCATTCCGCTCCCTGCGCTGGCCGCTTGCCGCGCTTGCGATGATTGCCGCCCTGCTGTGGCCCGCGCTCTGGAACGGCTTCCCGATCGTCTTCTATGACACCGGCGGTTATCTCGACGCCGCTGTCTCCGGCATCCTGGCGAACGGCCGCTCCACGCTCTACGGGATGTTCCTGCGGCTCGGCATCCCCACCAACTTCTGGTTCAACATTATCGTGCAAGCGGGGGCGGCCGCCTGGTTGATCGCCGTGACCTTGCGCGCGCACGGCCTCGGCGGCCGGCCGCATCTTGCGGCTTCGGTGACGCTTGCACTGGCCGCGCTTACGTCCCTGCCCTGGTATGCGGCGCAACTGATGCCCGACGTCTGGCTGCCGGCAGGCGCGGTCGCGCTTTATCTGCTCGCCTTTCGCGCCGGCGCATTTCGCCCCTGGGAAAAATGGCTGCTCGGTTTCATTGTCGCCTTCGCCATCGCCGGGCATATGGCGACGCTGGCGGTGATGATCGGCCTGCTTGCCGCGCTGCTGTTGTGGTTCCTGCTCGCGCGGCGCTGGATCTGGCCGCGGCCCGCGCTCCGCAATCCCACTTTGGCGGTGCTGGCCGGCGTGCTGTTGATCCTCACCGCCAATCTTGCGATCGCAGGGCGTTTCACCTTCACGCCGGGCGGCGAGAATTTTCTGTTCGGCCGGCTGGTGCAAACCGGCATCGCCAAGCGCTATCTGGCCGAGCATTGCCCCGACCGGAAGCTGCGCGCCTGCAGTTTCCGCGGCCAAATTCCAAACAAGGGCGACGACTGGTTGTGGGACGAAAAAAGCCCGCTTTGGCGGATCGGCGGCTGGGAAAAGTTCGCCGGCGAGGCGCGCCACATCGTGCTCCACAGCCTGAGCGCCTATCCCGGCTTGCATCTGCGCGCGGCGGCAAGCGGCGCGGTGTCGCAATTCTTCATGCTGAAAACCGGCGACGACATCACCGGCTGGGCCTGGCACACGCACGGCATCCTGAAGAAATTCGCCCCGAAGGCATATCCGGCGTTCCTCGCCGCGCCGCAGCAGCGCACGGGTTTCGATTTCGCCGGCATGAATGCGCTGCATGTTCCCGTTGCGCTTGCGAGCATCCTCGGGCTGCCGGTCATCGTGTTGCTGAGCCGCGGACGGCGCGTGCGGCGCTCGGCCGCGGCACTGTCGCTATTCGTTCTGATCACGCTCGCCGGCAATGCGGCGGTCTGTGGCGTATTGTCGAATCCGCATGACCGCTACCAGAGCCGGCTGGTCTGGCTGGCGCCGCTGGCGCTGGCGGTGGCGCTCGCCGGGATGCGGCGGCCGGTGCTGGCGGCACAAAGCCCGCTTTTCCGCCGCAGCGGCGCACAAACTTCCGCGGCCGCACAAGAGGCGTGATATCGCCTTCGCGCTCCGCTCGCCTTATATGTCCCCCGCACAACCTTGGTCCGACCATGCACCGCTTCTTTATCTTCATGCTGACCGTGCTTTCGCTGGCTGCCGCCGAGCCCGTTTCGGCGCAGCCGGACAGCGGCCTGGCCCTGCGCATCGACTGGGAGGTGAAGAACCGCTTCCGCCTGTTCCGCAACGAAGCCGATTTCGATCGCCATCTGGCGGCCTATCGCGGCGACGGCATTCTGGCCGCCGAGGCGCGGCTCGAGCAGCGCAGCGACGGGCGCGGATGGGCGCGCGACATGGTCGACCGGCTTTGCATCGACGGCGCCGGCCGGCTGACGGAAACCTGCCAGCGCGACGGCGTGCGCGAATCCTATCTGGCGCCGACGGATCACCGCATCGGCGCGACGCTGGCCGGCATGGTGCCGCCCGGCTCGCGCTGCGTCTGGAATTTCGACGATGGCACGATCCCGCCGCAGGAGGTCACGGCTGACTGCGGCGAGGAGGTGCGGCTGCGCGTGCGCTACGGCAAGCCGACCATCGCCAGCGTCGGCATCACCGCGCCGGACGGCAGCATCCAGCAGGCGGCGACCGAGATCGTGGTGCGGGATTTTCTGATCGCCGGGCTCGGCGATTCGATTGCCGCTGGCGAAGGCAATCCCGACAAGCCGGTTGCGCTCTCCGATATCGGCTTCTGCTTTCGCGATTTCCTCGGCGGCCCGGGCAGCCAATATTATCGTCCCGGCCGCGCGCGCTATCCCGGCGACAAGAGCTGCGGCACTGCCACGGGCGAAACCAAAAGCGGCGTGCTGCGGGAATGGCAGCGCCATGGCGCCGGCTGGATGAGCGCAGGCTGTCACCGCTCCATGTATGGCTATCAGGTGCGCGCGGCGCTCGAGCTGGCGGTGGAAAATCCGCACGCCGCGGTCACTTTCCTTCCGCTCGCCTGTTCCGGCGCGACGATTGAGAATGGAATGCTCGCGCCCCAGCGCATCCGCGAATGCCCGCCGGGTACGCGCGAGACCTGCGCCGGGACTTCACCGGCCCAGATCGCGCAGCTGACCCAGTTGCTGACGCAGGCACAGAAGCAGCAGCCCGGCCGCGCGCTGGACCTCATCCTGCTGACGGTCGGCGCCAACGACATCTTATTCTCCGGCCTGGTCGCCAATGTCATTCTCGAGCCGGGGGCGGAACGGTCATTGTTCAACCGGACCGGCATCATTGCCACCCCGGAACAAGCTGCGCGCATTGCCGAGGTCGAGTTACCGGCCGCCTTTGCCAAGTTGCGCGCCGCGCTGAAACCGCTGATCGGCAACGATCTCCGGCGCGTGGTCTTCACCGCCTATGCCGACATGGCGGCCGGCGAAGACGGCGCGGTCTGTCCCGGCGGCCGCGAGGGATTCGACGTCCATCCGACCTTCAACGCCGATCCCGCGCGGCTGCGGAGCGTGGCGGGTTTCTTCGCCGACAAGTTTCTGCCGAAGGTCCGTTTGCTCGCCACCTGCGAAGGCGGCACCCTCTGCGGTCAGCCGCGGACCGACCGCATGACCTTCGTCGACAGCCATCAGCGCAAGTTCGAGATGCACGGCTTTTGCGTCCGCTCGGAGCGCGATCCCGTTTTCGACCGGCAATGCTTTGCTGCGACCGGTGACAGCTTCGAAAGCGACATCGTCCAGGGCGCCGCTTCTCCGCTGGTCTGCGGCCTGAAAGCCAGCGAGTTTCGGCCCTATGCGCCGCGCGCGCGCTGGGTCCGCACGGCGAATGACAGCTACTTCACCGCCATGACCTATCCGGACGGGCTGCCTTCGGTGTTGCAGCCGGCGGACATCCACGATGCCATCTGGGGGATTCTCAGCGCGGTCTATGGCGGGGCGATCCATCCCACCGCCGAGGGCCATGCCGTCATGGCCGATGCCGCCGTGCCGGCGATGCGCGCCTTGCTGGACATCAAGCCGCCGCCGGCGGTGACTGCCGAGCCGCTGCCGCCGCTGCGGTAGTTGGACTCGCGGCAGAATCTGAAAGCCCGGCCGCGAAGGGGCCGGGCTCATTCAGTGCGGGCAAAGATGCCCATCGCCGCTCCACGGCGATCAATTGCGGCACACGCCGCCAGACTCAACGCAGTCATGGGAGACGGGATACGCGGCCTCCTTTTGCTGGTTGATCCTGCATGAACAATGCGTCATCAACCCGCGCGGTTCCCCGGAAGTTCGCGTGCGGCGCAAAAAAAATCTCACTCCGCCGCGAGCACGCCGCCTGTGCGGGCGTCGTGGCGCAGCAGATGGCCGAGACCGGGCACGGCGTCGTAGATCCCGGCGAGCCGCAGCGATTTCCAGATCGCCGCCTGGTTGCTGGTGACCACCGGCTTGTTCAGCGCCTTTTCCAGATCTTCGATGGCGTCGATGCTGTGGATGTTGGCGCAACTGATGAAATAGGCTTCGGCGTCATCGCGCTTGAGCGCCAGGGTGGTATCGAACCAGAGTTTTGGCGGCATGGTGCAGTATTCGTCGCTGCCGGAAAGACCGACTGCCTTGTCGGCGACGATCTCGTAGCCCGCCTCGCGCAGGTAGCGCAGCTTCTTCTCGTGATCGGGCTGTTTGGTCTCCGACACGAAGACCAGCTTCTTCGCGCCGAGCGCGGCGAAGGCGGCGGTGAGCGAAGAGGCCGCGGTGGAGCACGGCTTGCCGGTCGCCTTTTCCATCGCCTCGATCACGCGTTTCTCCATGCCGAGGCCGCCCGACATCGAGGTGCCGGTGCATTGCAGAATCACGGCGTCGCATCTGGATTCCGCCAGCATTTCGGCGGCGGCGGCGATCTTCGGCAGCTGCTGGTCCAGCGGCGCCTTGTGCTTGTTGGTCATGCCGATGCGGGTGAAATGCGGGATCACGCCGGGCGGCATGTAACGCTGCATCTGCGGCTCCACCATCCGGTTGGAGGTCGGGATGATGAAGCCCAGGCGGGCGCGCGGGATGATCGGCTCGTATTGCATCTGCGTTCTCTTCCGCTGGAAACGCTCCGCTTGTGTATATAACGTTTCGGAAACGGTTCACAGTCGGGGCGAGGATATGGAAACGGGAATCTACGGCTATCGCGCGCGCATTGGCTATACCGTGGCGGCGGTCACCACCGAGGTCTTCCCGATCGATTTCTACAAGATCGTGCCCGATGGCGTATCGCTGATGATGGTGATGCTGCCGCTGGGCGAGCGCAGCGCCAAGGACGTGGAGAAATGCTACGACGCCAGCATCGAGGGCGCCAAGACCCTGGCCGCCTGCGGCGCGGATATCGTGCTGCTCGGCGGGCTGCCGATCAACATGTCGCGCGGCGACCCCGCCGAATTGATGCGGCGGCTGCAGGACGAGATCGGCGTGCCGGTGACCAGCTCAACCACCGCGCAGCAGAAAGCCTATAAGGCGCTGGGTTCGCGCAAGGTGGGCACCGTGCATCCGTTCAAGCCCGACCAGAGCTTTCGGCACGACAAGCAGCTGAAGGATTTTTTCGGACTGGAGCCCTGCGGGGTTTATGCCGGCGGCTATGACCTGAAGACCGTCGGCTCGATCCCGCTGGAATCCGTCATGCAATGGGCCCGGGTCTTGAAGAAGGAAAATCCCGATCTCGACACCATCAACTTCGCGCAGCCGCATTGGCGCGTGGCCGACGCCATCGAGCCGCTGGAGCGGGAGCTGAAGGTCAATGTGATGACCTCGCTGCAGGCGATCGCCTGGGAAGCCATGCGCGTCGCCGGCATCGGGGACCGGATCGAAGGCTACGGCAAGCTGCTGCGCGAGCATTGACGAATTAATCCGCTCGTCCCCGCGCAGCCGGGGACCCGGCGCGAGATTCCGGATTCCCGCTTGCGCGGCAACGAGCGGAACTCTTCCATCACTCCGCCAGCTTGGCCGCCCGCCCGATCGGCCGCTTCGGGCGTCATACCGCGGCGATCGTTAGTCCCCCTTCAGCTTGGCCGCCTGTTCGACCAGAGGTTTCGGCGTCTCGTAGGCTTTCCTGATAATCGCCTCCATCTGCGCGCCGGTGAGCGGATCGACCTCGAGCCGGGCCTTCTCCGCCTCGGCCAGGAAATCCGGATCTTTCAGCGTGGCATCGAAAGCCTTGCGCATCATTGCGACATATTCCTTCGGCGTGCCTGCCGGCATGAAGAAGGGCCGGCCCATCTCTTCCGGGGCCGCGAGTATCTCGAGCACCTTCTTGATTTCGGCGTCGGAAACCAGGTTGATCAAGAGCGGCACGTTTTCGAGGCCGGCCTGCGCGCTGGCGCCGGTCTGCACCAGCACGTTGATGCGCTTGTTGATGATCCAGTCCGGATTGGAGGCCTTCAGCGTGGAATAGGACAGGCCGCAGACGCCTTCCGCCTCGCCGCGCTCGACCGCGAGGCGGGATTCCGGCGTGGTGTAGCCGGTCACCACCTTGAATTTGGTGCCGAGCATGGCGTTGAGCATCTTCGGCATGGTGGCCGCGTTGCCGGTGGCGCCGGTCGCGGACACGATGATCTCGCGCTGCTTCGCCTGGTCGATGCTTTTGATCGGGCTCGTGTGCCAGGTCACGCAGATCTGCTGCTGCTTGCCGATGCTGCCGATCCATTCGAATTTGCGTGGATCGAATTTCGCCTTGTCGTTGCCGAACAAGGGCTCCAGCAGGAGCCCGTTATAGGTCGCCACCAGAACGCTGCCATCGCGCGGCGCGGCCTCGCTGGCCGCCCAGTTGGTCGCGATCATGCCGCTCGCGCCCGGCATGTTCTGGTTGATGATGGCCGGCTTGCCGGGAAGATGCTTTTCCAGATGCGCCGAGAGCACGCGCGCATAAGTGTCGTAGCCGCCGCCCGCCCCGGACGGGATGATCATGCGCAGCTGTTTGCCCTCATAGGACGGGGTCTGCCCCGCCGCCGCGCCTGCCATCAAGATACTGGCTGCCGCACCGATCAAAACAGCCCGCAACATGCGACCTTCGTTGTTCATCCTTGTTTCCTCACCCATTATTAAATCTCTCGGGCATTATGTTAGCAGAACGCCGCCTGTTGGCGAGAGAGGCCAGGGTCCGGCGCAGGGTTACCGCTCCGTTTGCTCCAGGATTTGCTGATGATCCGCCGGCTGGCTTGCGCTCTTTTGATGCTGGCGGCGGCAACGGCTGCCGCCACGGCCGCGCATTGGCGGCCGCCGGCTGGCATGACCTTCTCGATCATCCTGTCGGTCTCGCCCGCGACGGTGAACACGTCCGCACAAGTGGTCGATCTCGACCTGTTCGAGACCAGGTATTCGACGATCGCCGCGCTGAAGCGGCAGGGCAAGCGCGTGGTCTGCTATCTCAGCGCGGGATCCTGGGAGAACTGGCGTCCGGACAGGAACAGGTTTCCCAAGTCGGTCATCGGCAAGAACTATGACGGCTGGCCGGGCGAGAAATGGGTCGACATCCGCGCGGAGTCCGTGAAGAACATCATGAAAGCGCGGATGGACCTCTGCAAACTGAAGGGCTTCGACGGCGTCGATGCCGACAACGTCAACGGCTATCAGCAGGATACCGGATTCCGCATCAGGCGCGCGGACTCCGTCGCCTTCCTGCGCTTCCTCGCCGCCGAGGCGCACAAGCGCGGCCTGGCCTTCGGCCTGAAGAACACCACCGAGCTTGCGCGCGACGTCTTGCCGCTGATGGACTTCGCGGTGACCGAGGACTGTTTCGGCCAGGGCTGGTGCGCGCAATCGCGCAATTTCATCGCGGCGAACAAGCCGGTCTTCGCCATCGAATATACCGACAATCACATCAGCTTCCCCGCCTTCTGCCAGCAGGCGCGGAATCTCGGCCTCTCGCCGATCTACAAGAAGCGCAACCTCGACACCTGGGAAAAGCGCTGCCCTCCTTAGCGAACGAATATTTTTTTGTGCCGGCATCTAGCGTGGTCGAGCGGCATTTCGGTCGTCACTCTGGCGTCATTATCGCAGGCCTGATACGAAACCGGAGCCCCTGTTCGGGCTCCGGCCTTTCATCCAGGATAAAATTGTTTCCGCGCGCTCGGCGAGGGAGAGGCGCTGCGCGGGAGCGTGAGAACGGCCGCCCGCGGACGTGCGTTCAGTCGTATTGCGAGACCGTCAGGTGCCAGTCATCGAGGTTGAAATTAGTATCCGCTGCTGTGACGGCCCACTGAACCCGTATGAGATAGGTGCCGGGATCCAGCCGAAGCGACCGCTCGACTGAATGGCCTTCGGCAGCGTCACTCGCGCCGGCAGGGACCGATACGCTATCGAACGCGAAGTTCACGCCGGCCTGCGGATGCATTTCGGTCGTCACGCTGGTGCCGGTATTGAATGCGATGATTCGCACCTGGCAAAAACTGGGCAAGGAGGTTCCCCCGCAAGTCGATTCTGCGGAAAAGCGCGCAACAACCAGTCTCGATCCACCGGTGGCCGGAATGACAATCCTGACGTGCGCATTGGGCAGATTGACGAAGCTGGTGCTGCTGGTCGAAGCGACATCGGTGCTGCTTCGGGTGTCGATCCGAAGCAAGGGACCGCCGGCGGCGGCGATCACCGCGGCGAAGCCGGCGGCCGTTCCGAAGAGACCGGCCACCACCGTCGCGATGGTCAGGGTTATCAGCCGGCGAAGGGAATTCCGCACGTGAGCCTCCTCCTGTTGGTTGGCAGGCTATCGCACCACAGCCGCGCCCGGCGGTAAAGGCTATGCGGTCAGACGACTTCGACTTTACGTCACGCCGAGCTTCTTCTGCAGGCTGGTGGACGACGTGGTGTATTGGAACACCAGCTTCTTGTCCGGATAGACGTAATGATACGCCTGCTGCGCCATCAGCGCGGCCTCGTGGAAGCCGGAGAGGATCAGCTTCAGCTTGCCGGGATAGGTGTTGATATCGCCGATGGCGAAGATGCCCGGCACATTGGTCTCGAATTTTTCGGTATCGACCGGGATCACGTCGTTCTCGAGCGCGATGCCCCAGTTCGCCACCGGTCCGAGCTTCATGGTCAGCCCGAAGAACGGCAGCACGGCGTCGCAGGCGAGCGAGCTCATCTCGCCGTCAGCGCCCTTCACCATCGCCGCCCTCACCTGCCCGTTTTCGCCCTCCAGGCTCATGACCTGGCCGAGCACGAAATCCATCTTTTTCTCCGCCACCAGCGCCCGCATCTTGTTGACGCTGTCGGGCGCGGCGCGGAAATCGTCGCGCCGGTGCAGCAGCGTGAGATGCGAGGCGATCGGCTGCAGGTTCAATGTCCAGTCGAGCGCGCTGTCGCCGCCGCCGACGATCAGCAGCTTCTTGCCG
>DASSPI010000056.1:0-74068 GCA_035699705.1 Xanthobacteraceae bacterium | reverse complement strand
GCAGCAGCGACTCCGCGCGCTTCTACATTCAATACGGCGAGGATTTCGTCAAAAAGCTCTACATCGACCAGAAGATGCTGATCAGCCGCGACCGGCGGCAGATCGGCGACGGGCTGGCGCGCGGCGCCTATCCCATCGCCTTCGGCGCGGAAGACGAGGAGATGGAGCGTCTGCAGCGCGAGGGTTTCCCCATCCACCGCGTCTACAGCCTGCAAGGCATGTCGGACATCGTCTCGCCCAGCGTCGGGCATGTGGCGATGTTCAACAATGCGCCGCACCCCAACGCCGCTAAGCTGTTCGTGAACTGGATTGCCTCGAAGGAAGGGCTGGAAGTCTATTCCCGCGCCCGCGGCGGCGCGCCCACCCGTAAGGATATCAATGCCGAAAGCTACTTGCCCGCCGCGATGATCCCCAGGCAGGGCGTGGACTATTTCGACAGCTACAACTGGGAATTCGTCCTCAATACCAAGGAAAAGATCCGGCTCCGGATGAAGGAGCTGATGGGGAGGTAAGATGAAGAAGCAACTCGTCCTCGCACTAACGCTGGCGTTCTTCGCGGCCGGCACGTTGGCCCAAAGCTGGGCGCAGTCTGCTGCGCCGGGCTGGGACAGGCTTGTCGCGGATGCCAAGAAAGAGGGCAAGGTCGTCATCATCGCCCCCTCCGATCCGCAGGTGCGCGAGGCGATACCGGCTGCGTTCAAGGCGAAATACGGCATCACCGTCGAATATCTCGGCGGCCGCAGCTCTGACATGGCCGCGCGTCTGCGCACCGAACGCGCGTCGGGCATCTACACCATCGACGTCGCGCTTTCGGGCACGCTCACGATGGCGTCGATCTTCCATAGCGAGAAGATGCTCGATCCGCTGCGGCCGGCTCTCATCGACCCCGAAGTCACCGATGGCTCCAAATGGAAGGCCGGCAAGCTCTGGTTCATCGATCCGGAGGACAAATACATCCTGCGGATCTTCAATACCCGCACGCCGATGTTCTACCTGAACACCAACTACGTGAAGCCGGAGGAAATCCAGACCGCCCAGGACCTGCTCAATCCCAAATTCCAGGGCAAGATCGTCACCTCGGATCCGACCCTGCCGGGGATCGGCAGCAGCGACTCCGCGCGCTTTTATATCCAGTACGGCGAGGACTTCGTCAAAAAGCTCTATATCGACCAAAAAACCGTGCTGAGCCGCGACCGGCGGCAGATCGGCGACGGCGTGGCGCGCGGCGCCTGGCCTATCGCGATGGGAGCGGAAGACGAGGAAATGGTGAAGCTGCAGAAGGAAGGCTTCCCCATTCATCGCGTCTACAGCCTGAAGGGGATGTCGGACATCGTCTCGCCGAGCGAAGGCCATGTCGGCTTGTTCAACAACGCGCCGCATCCGAACGCGGCCAGGCTGTTCGTCAACTGGATCGCATCGAAGGAAGGGCTGGAGATTTACGCACGCAACCGTGGCTGCTCGCCTACCCGCAACGACATCGATGAAGCAAGTTTCCTGGACCCCGAAATGATCGCCAAATCCGGCGTGGACTATTTCGACAGCTACAATTGGGAGTTCGTCCTGAACACCAAGGAAAAAATCCGGCTGCGGGTCAAGGAAATGTTGGGGAAATGAGATGAAAAAGCACCTCGCATTGGCATTGGTTGCTTACGCCTCGTTCGCTCTCACGCAAGCTTCGGCTCAAACGGTTCCGGACTGGGAAAAGAAATGGAACCAGCTCATCGCGGACGCGAAGAAAGAGGGCAAGGTCGTCATTATCGCCCCGCCCGATCCGCAGGTGCGTGCAGCACTGCCCGCGGCGTTCAAGGCCAAATACGGCATCACGGTTGATTATCTTGGCGGCCGCAGCAGCGAGACCGCCGCCAAGATGCGCGCCGAGCGCAATGCTGGCGTCCACACCGTCGATGTCGCCCTCTCCGGCATCCAGACCATGGCCGCGATCTTCTATCGCGAGAAGATGATCGATCCGATCGACGACACCGTTCTCATTCATCCGGAAGTGACCGAAGGCAAATATTGGCAGAAGGGCAAGCCCTGGTTCATGGATCCGGAGGGAAAATACATCCTGCGGCTGTTCAACACGATCAGCGCGATGTTCTATCTCAACACCTCGATTATCAAGCCCGAAGAGATCAAGTCGGCACAGGACCTGCTCAATCCGAAATGGAAGGGCAAGATCGTGGCGCATGACCCGACCGTGCCGGGCACCGGCAGCAACGACGCAGCCCGGCTCTATGTCCAGTTCGGCGAGGACTACATCAAGAAGCTCTACATCGACCAGCAGCCGCGCATTCTGCGGGACCGCCGGCAGATCACCGACGGGATCATGCGCGGCTCCTTCGCCATCGCGCTTGGCGCAGAAGACGACGACATGGAGAAGCTGAAGAAGGAAGGCATCGACGTCCATCCGATCTATGAGCTGAGCGACCTGCCCGGCTCGACGTCGGCCGGTGTCGGCCAGCTCGCGCTGATGGCAAATGCGCCGCATCCCAATGCGGCCAAGCTCTTCATCAACTGGATGGCGTCGAAGGAAGGGCTGGAGCTGTTCTCGCGCACGCGCGGCGGCGTGCCGACCCGCACCGATATCGATGCCAAGAGCTGGATGTCGGTCGAGAACATCCCGCAGCCGGGCGTCGAGTATTTCGACACCTATGACTGGCAATTCACGCTGAGCACCAAAGAAAAGATCAGGGAGCGCATGGGCGAGATCCTGCGCAAGTAAGGAAGAATAAACGGGATGACGAAACTTCTCACGCTCGCAATTCTGCTCTTCAGCACCGGCGCTTTTGCGCAGGACACGGCAAAGTGGGATGCGCTGGTCGCTGCTGCAAAAAAAGAAGGCAAGGTCGTCGTCATCGGCCCGCCCGACGCGACCGTGCGCAAGGCCCTGCCCGAGGCCTTCAAGGCGAAATACGGCATCACGGTCGAATATATCGGGGGCCGCGGCACCGAGACTTCCGCCAAGCTGCGCTCCGAGCGCAGCGCCGGAGTCTATTCCGTCGACGTCGCCTTCGGCGGTAGCGACAGCATGGCCACCGTCTATTATGCCGAGAAATTCATCGCGCCGCTGAAACCCGAGCTGATCGATCCGGAGGTGACCGACCCGACGAAATGGAAGAAGGGCAAGCTGTGGTTCAGCGACCCGGAAGACATGTATGTGCTGCGGCTGTTCAATACCGCCGGGCCGATTGTTTTCATTAACACCACGCAAGTGAAGCCCGGTGAGCTGAAGAGCGTCCAGGACCTGCTCGATCCGAAATGGAAGGGTAAGATCTCCGCGCACGACCCGCGGATTTCCGGCAGCGGTATCGGCCAGGCCACCCGCTTTTATCTGCAATTCGGCGAAGATTTTCTTCGCAAGCTCTATGTCGACCAGGAGCCGACGATCGTGCGCGACCGCCGCCAGTTGACCGACGGCGTCGCGCGCGGGGCGCATCCGATCGCGCTCGACGGCGAGGACGAGCAGCTCAGGAAACTCAAAGCGGATGGGCTGCCGATCGAAGCGGTCTACAAGTTCCACGACATGGGCGGCACGGTGTCGTCCGGCATCGGCCAGATGGTTCTGATGGAAAAGGCTCCCAATCCCAACGCGGCGAGGCTCTTCGCCAATTGGATCGCGTCGAAGGAAGGCCTCGAGGTCTTTTCCAGGGCGCGCGGCGAAGCGCCGACCCGCAAGGACATCAACGCGGAAGCTTACTTGCCCAAGGAGATCATTCCCGATCCGGCGGCGAATTACTTCGACGTGCATGACTGGAAGGAAGGCGTGACGGCGCGAAAAAAAGTAATGAAGATTATGCAGCAGATGCTGCGAAACTGATCGCGCTCCAGCGGAGACATAACGGGCATGATGAGAATTCTGATCCTGACGGTTCTGTTCGCGAGTTCCAGCGCCTTTGCGCAGGACGCGGCGAAATGGGATGCGCTCGTCGCCGCGGCCAAGAAGGAAGGCAAGGTGGTGGTCAACGGGCCGCCCGACGCCGTGGTACGCAAGGCGCTGCCCGAGGCTTTCAAGGCGAAATACGGCATCACTGTCGAATATATCGGCCAGCGCGGCTCCGACACGACGGCCAAGCTGCGGTCGGAGCGGGCTGCCGGCATTTACAGTGTCGACGTCGCCTTCGGCGGCAGCACCGGCCTCGCCACGACCTATTACGCCGAAAAGTTTATCGTGCCGCTCAAGCCGGAATTGATCGATCCGGACGTGACCGACCCCAAGAAGTGGAAGAAGGGCAAGCTCTGGTTTACCGATCCGGAAGAGATGTATGTGCTGCGGCTGTTCAACACCGCCGGCCCGATCGTCTTCATCAACACGGATCTGGTGAAGCCAAGTGAGCTGCAGTCGGCGCAGGATCTGCTGAACCCGAAGTGGCGCGGCAAGATCGGCGCTCATGACCCGACCACCGCGGGCAGCGGCAACGGCCAGTCGACCCGCTTCTACCTGGAATTCGGCGAGGAGTTCCTTAAAAAGCTCTATGTCGACCAGCAGCCGGTGATCAACCGCGACCGGCGCCAGCTGACCGACGGCGTCGCCCGCGGCGCGCTGATGATCGCGCTCGACGGCGAGGACGAGCAGCTGCGTAAGCTCAATGCCGACGGTCTGCCGATCCAGGCGATCTATAAATTCAAGGACATGGGCGGCACGGTGTCGTCCGGCATCGGCCAGATGGTGCTGCTCGACAAGGCGCCCAACCCGAACGCCGCGCGGTTGTTTGCCAACTGGGTCGCTTCCAAGGAGGGCCTCGAAGTGTTCTCCCGCGCCCGCGGCGAGGCGCCGACCCGCAACGACATCAACGCGGAAGCCTATTTGCCGAAGGAGATCATTCCCGATCCGGCGGCGAGCTACTTTGACGTGCACGACTGGAATGAAGGCGTGACGGCGCGGAAGAAAGTAATGGGAATCATGCAGCAGCTGCTGCGCAAGTAATTGGGGGAGAAATTAGTGGCCAAGAAGAAGATCCGGGTTTTTTATCGCGCGCCCAGCCATGTTCCGCTCTGGAAGGTGATGGAAGCCGCTGGCTTCAACGAAAGGCACGGATTCGAATTCGAGCTGGGCTCGCTCGAAGACAAGCGCAAGCGCGCGACGGAAGGCCTGCTGACCGGGGACATCGACATCGTTTCCGGCAATCACCACAGCCTCTACGCCCGGCGCGGATTGCACAACGAGCCCTTCGTGCATATCGGGCAGGTCAACAACCAGTGGAACCAGCACTGGATGGTCGCCAAAGACGGCATCAACAGCGTGGCCGACCTGCGCGGCAAGCGTATCAGCATGAACAAGCGCGCCGGCCATCCCGGCCTCAACCTCTGGCTCTACCTGAAACAGCAGGGCCTGGAGGACGGCAAGGACGTGACCATCGTCGACGGCGACAAAAAGGCGATGGAGCGCGTGCGCCATGTGCAGGCCGGCGCCTTCGACGCCACTTTCATCGGCGCAGTGGATTGCGTACGCGCCAGCAAGCTCGGGGCCCGGGTCGTCGACCTGCCGACCTTCCCGATGATCGAAGGCGTCACGCTCACCACCACGACCAAATACGTCAACAGCCATCCGGAAGATGTCGACGCGCTGCTGCGCTCGCTGGTGGACGCCATCCATTTTTTCAAGACGAAGAAGCAGGACACGCTCACGCTGATCAACGAGACCTGCCGCGGCCTCCTGCGCATGGAATCCGACGAGGAGCTGGATGCCTATTACGAGGAAAACAAGAAAATCCTCGAGAAGAAGCCCTACCCCAGGCCGGAGGCGATCCAGAATGTCTTCCAGCTGGGCGTGCATGACACCCCGGAAAACGCGGGCTTCAATCCGCTGGTGATGTGGGACATGCATCACCTGCGGGCGATCGACGACAGCGGCTATATCGACAAGCTGTACCAGTAGCGAAAAGGCCGGCGGTTTCGCCGGCTTTTTTTCACGATGGGGAGGATGGCGATGAAAAAAATCGGCTCAACGATCATCGGATTTGCGGCCGGCATACTGGTGGCATCGAGCGCCGTGGCGCAGACGGCCGACTGGAAGAAAACCTGGGACGAGACGCTTGCCGCCGCCAAAAAGGAGGGCAAGGTCGCCGTCGTCGGTTCGCCCGACCCGGTGATGCGCAACGAGGTGATCCCGGCCTTCGAGAAGCGCTATCCCGGCATCAAGGTTGATTATCTCGCCGGACGCTCCGCGGAGATCGTAGAACGCGTGAAGCTGGAGCGCGCTTCCGGCATCTACGCGGTCGACGCCTAT
Source organism: Xanthobacteraceae bacterium (assembly GCA_035699705.1). Taxonomy (GTDB): domain Bacteria; phylum Pseudomonadota; class Alphaproteobacteria; order Rhizobiales; family Xanthobacteraceae; genus CANKHA01. The sequence goes on along the minus strand of DASSPI010000056.1, from coordinate 67,842 downwards.
CTTTCCGGGCCCGACACCCAGTACAACATCCTGCATGCGGAAAAGCTGATCGATCCGCTGCGTCCCTATCTCGTCCTGCCGGAAGTGACGGAAGGCAAGAATTGGAAACCCGGCAAGCTGTGGTTCATGGACAAGGACGGCGCCTATGTGCTGCGCCTGTTCAACAGCGTCGACAGCCTGCTCTTCATCAATACGGACCTCGTCAAGCCGGAGGAAATGAAATCAGCCAAGGACCTGCTCAATCCGAAATGGCAGGGCAAGATCAGCTCGGAAGATCCGACCAGTGATCGCGGCAGCGGCGGCAATACCGCCGCCAATATCTACAGCCAGCTCGGCGGCGATTTCGCCAAGAAGCTCTATGTCGGGCAGAAGGTCCAGTTCAGCCGCGACCGCCGCCAGCTCACCGACTGGCTGGCGCGCGGCAATAATCCGATCTGTCTGACCTGCCGCGCCGACGACGTGCGTCCCCTGCAGAAGGAAGGCTTCAAGATCACGGAAATCTATGATCTCGAGGGCCTCACGGGCCGGGTCAATTCCTCGCCCTTCCTGCTCAGCGTCGCCAACAAGCCGGCGCATCCCAATGCCATGAAGGTCTTCGTCAACTGGCTGGCAGGCAAGGAAGGTCTCGAAATCTATTCCCGAGGGTTCCAAGCAGTGACGCTGCGGACGGACGTGGATGAGTCCTTCCTCGATCCCCGCTCGATCCCGATGCCCGGCGTGAGCTATCCCGACGATGCCGATCCGAAATGGCGGTCGGTCGACAAACTGGAATACGGCGCGAAAATCCGTGCAATGCTCAAGAACTAAAACCACGATCGCCTGCGTGATTTCGCGAACATGGCCCGCGCGCTGACGTTCGGGAGAGCTGACAATATGAAGAAAATTGTGTTGCTGCTCATCGCCCTGTTGCTCGCGCCCAGCGCCCTGGCGCAGCCCGCCGCTTGGCAGAAGGTTTGGGACGAAACGCTCGCCGCCGCCCGGAAGGAGGGCAAGGTGGTGATTATCGGCTCACCCGATCCGGTGATGCGAAACGAGATCATTCCGGCCTTCCAGAAGCGCTATGGCATTACGGTGGAATACATCGCCGTCGGCAGCTCCGGGCAGGCCTCCGGCCGCATCCGCACCGAGCGTCAGTCCGGTATTTATTCGGTCGACGTTTTCCTCTCCGGGCTCGGAACCACGGTCAATGTCTATTATCCGGAGAAGATGATCGATCCGCTGAAGCCGCTTCTCATCCTGCCGGAAGTCACCGACGGCTCGAAATGGAAGCGCGGCAAGCCCTGGTTCATCGATCCCGAGGAGCAATACATCCTGATGCTCTTCGCCAATGTGGACAGCCATTTCTATATCAACACCGATTATGTGAAGCCGGAGGAGATCCGATCCGCCAAAGACCTGCTGAGCCCGAAATTCACCGGCAAAATATCGAGCGAGGATCCGACCAGCAGCGGCACCGGCGCCAATACCGCCGGACATATCCTGCGTGAGCTCGGCCCGGAATTCACCAAAAAGCTCTATATCGACCAGAAGCCGGGCGTCAGCCGCGAGCGCCGGCAGCTGACCGATTGGCTGGCGCGCGGCACTTACCCGGTCTGCCTGACCTGCCGCACCGATGACATCCGCCAATTGATCAAGGAGGGTTTCAAAATCACCGAGGTGTTCGAACTATCCGATCTGAAGAACCGCCTGAATTCCTCGCCCTTCATTCTGTCCTACGCCAACCGGGCGCCGCATCCGAACGCCGCGCGCGTCTTCATCAATTGGCTGGTCGGCAAGGAGGGACTGGAACTCTACTCGCGCGGCTATGAATCGCCCACGCTGCGCACCGATGTGGACGAGTCGTTTCTGGATTCCAACACGATCCCGCGCACGGGCGTGGCCTATACCGACAACACGGAATTCAAGTGGATCGCCAAGGAGCGGGTCGAGGCCGCAAACGATGTGCGCGCGCTGCTCAAGAAATAACAAGAGCAGGCAAGCAAGAAGAATGGGAAGAGAGCGCGCAAACGATGAAGACAAATACCGTCCTGATCATGCGCCCGGAGGGCGATGACTGCTCTCCGGCAGACCAGACATTCGCGGCGCACCTGGCCGCGGGTCCGGAGGTCGAAGTCCGGGAACAACTGTTCCGGCGCGACCAACCTGACGATCTGGAGAAGCAGCTGAGTTCGTGGGAGGGGAAGATCGCGGGCCTTATCGGAGCCATGCACGTTCCCGAGTCGCAGCAGCTTGGGCAATTGGCCGAACGGATGAACCTGCTATGCCTGGTCGCCAATAACAATCCCGCAGTCTGGCAAAACCGGCGCCATATCTTCCATATCGGCTTTCCCACCAGCCAGACCACCGCGGCGGTCGCAGCCGAACTGACGCGCAGCGCCGGCCGCCGGCGCTATCTCATGCTGCACGACGCCACCGAATTCCAGACACGCGTCGCCACCAGCATGGAAACTCGCTTGCGGGAATACGGCATGGATGTGCGCTTGCTGGCGTATAGTCCGGGCGATGCGCTGGACATCGGCGCCGACGGTTCGGAGCCCGAGCTGATCTATGTCGTGTTTTCCAGCGAGCGCAAGGCGCTGAAAGTCGTGCAAACGATCGGCGCGCGCATGCCGAATATACCGCTCGTGCTCGGCCGCTCCCTCTTGCGAGAAAGTTTCTTGCGATCGCTGAGCGGGCGCGCCGGCGAATTCTGGTTCGTCGATACCAACTTCCGCCGTAACCGGACGCGGACCGAGAGCCAAGAGCGATTCATGCAGGTGATGGCCGAAAACGGCGTGAAGGTGCCAACCACCAATCACGCCTTCGGCTGGGACTGCATGAAGTTCTGCGCCCAGGCGCTGCAGGCCGGCGGTGGCGATCCTTCGCGCGCCATAGAATATCTGGAAAGCGGCGTGACGCTGCAGGGCGCCACCGGAGCATGCTCATTCCGTCCGGACAACCACAACGGCCGCCACGGACCGGGGCCAACCATCCTTTCGCGCTGGAACAACGGCGGGTTTGACGACGTGTAGAAACCGCCGCACGTCCAAGCCCGCAGCATTTTCATACTCAGGGGAGAGCACATGGCCAAAAAGAAGATCCGCATTTACTACCGCGCGCCGGCACACGTTCCGCTTTGGAAGGTGATGGAGGAAGGCGGCTTTCTGATTAAGCACGGATTTGAAATGGAATTCGGCTCGATGGAGGACAAGCGCGCCCGCGCCACTGAAGGGCTGCTCTCCGGCGATCTTGATATCGTCTCCGGCAATCATCACAGCCTCTATGCGCGGCGCGCATTGCATAACGAACCTTTCGTGCATATTGGCCAGGTGCAGAACGACTGGCAGCAGCATTGGCTCGTGGCCGGCAAGGGCATCGACAGCGTCGCCGACCTGAAAGGCAAGCGCCTGTCGATCGACAAACTCGACCAGCATCCCGGCCTCAATGCCTGGCTGTTCCTGCGGCAGAACGGGCTGGAAGACGGCAAGGACGTCCAAATGATTATGGGCGACCGCCGTGCCGTCGAGCGCATCCGCGCGGTGATGAGCGGTGCCTTCGACGGGACCTTCATGGGCCCGGTCGATGCGCACCGCGCGCAGGAACTGGGAGCGCATGTGATCGACGTGGGCACCATCCCGATGATCGAAGGCCCGACCGTCACCACCACGACCAAATACGTCAATGAGCATCCGGAAGAGGTCAACGGTCTCATGCATGCGCTGGTCGACGCGATCCATTTTTTCAAGACCAACCGCAAGGGCACGATCGAGATCATCAACCGGACGAGCCGGGACCTGCTGCGGCTGCAGTCCGACAAGGAGGTCGACATTTTTTACGACCACCATGCCGAGATCTATCAGAAGAAGCCCTATCCGACGCCGGAGGCGATCCAGAACGTGTTCGCGCTCGGGGTGCGTGAGAACCCATTGGTGGCTGGCTTCAATCCGCTGGTGATGTGGGACCTGCATCACCTGCGCGCCATCGACGACAGCGGCTATATCGACAGGCTCTATCAATAAGGCGCGCCGACCGCCTGCCTTGCCTTTGGCGGGCAGGCGGTCGGCAACGCAACGAAAAATTAATCGCCCCCAGATCCGCAGGCCGAGCCCCGAAATCCAGCGCAAACGGCGTTTTTTGGCCGTATTCCGCGCCTCCTATGCCCTTGCCCGCGCTTTAGAAACGGTTCGCTCCGGTGGGGCGGCTCTGCTAGAGTAAGTCTGGCGGGGGCCGCTGCCTGGCTTAGGCAACTTGATGACCATTGGCATAAAATCTGATTTCGAACAGCACCTGATTTCCGCAGGTCTCTTGACCCCGTCGCCTGGTGCGGCGGCGAGCCGGCGGCCCGCCTCCTATCGCGCCTTGTATGAGCGCAGCGGGATGGAGCCCGCGCCCTTTGCCGACGCCGTCGCCAAGTTCCACGGGCTGCCGCGCGCCACGCTTGCGGGCATGCGCGAAGGCCGCGCCCTGCTCGAGGGCTTCTCCTCGCGCTTTCTGCGCGAATTCTTCGTCTTTCCCTATGAGACCGCGGACGGCAGCGTGCATCTCGCGGTGGCGGACCCCTCCGACACTAGCGTGCTGCGCACCATGGAGCTGACCCTCGGGCGCTCAAGCGTGCGAGAGATCGCCGCCTTTGACGAGATCGAAACCGCACTCGGCATTGCGCTGGAAGGCGCCGGCCCGGCGGCGGAAGGCGAAGATCCGGCGGCGGCCGAGGCCTTGTTCACCGGCGGCGATGCCGACGATCTCGACAGCCTGCGCGACATGGCGAGCGGCGCGCCTGTGGTGCGCGCAGTCACGGAGTTGTTCGAACGCGCCATCGAGCTGCGCGCGACCGATATTCACGTCGAGCCGTTCCGCGGCACCTTGCAGGTGCGGCTGCGGGTGGATGGCATGTTGCGCCACATTCCACCGCCGCCAGCCGACATGGGGCGCGCCATCGTTTCGCGCGTGAAGATCCTGGCCGGCCTGAATATCGCCGAGCGCCGGCTGCCGCAGGACGGCCGCGCGCGAGTGAGCGTGCGCGGGCATGAGCTCGATCTGCGCGTCGCCACCATGCCCACCGCGCAAGGCGAGGCGGCAATCCTGCGCGTGCTGGAACGCAATCAGCGTCTTCTCGATTTCGTCAAGCTCGGGCTCGGCGTGCGCGACCGCGGCATCGTCGAGCATCATCTGGGTTCCGCACACGGGCTGTTCATCGTCACCGGGCCCACCGGCAGCGGCAAGACCACGACGCTGGCTTCCGCGCTGTCGCGGCTGAATGCGCCCTTCCGCAAGATTCTTACTATTGAGGATCCGATCGAGTACGAAATCCAGGGCGTGAACCAGACGCAGGTGAAGCCCACGATCGGACTGACCTTTGCCACCGCGCTGCGCTCCTTCCTGCGCCAGGATCCGGATGTGATCATGGTCGGCGAAATGCGCGACGGTGAGACCGCCAAGATCGGCATCCAGGCCTCCCTCACCGGCCATCTGGTGCTGACCACCTTGCACACCAATACCGCCGCCGCCGCCGTCACCCGCCTCGTGGATATGGGCGTGGAGCCGTTCCTGCTCGCTTCCACCGCGCGCTGCATCATCGGACAACGGCTGGTGCGCGTGCTTTGCCCCGATTGCCGCAAGAAGACCCCGCTGTCGAAAGAGGCGGTCGCGCGGGAGCCGCGCTACGCCATCCTCGGCTTGCACGCGGGCGATATGGTGGGCGAGGCGGTCGGCTGCGATCGCTGTTCCGGCACCGGCTACAAGGGCCGGATCGGCGTGTTCGAAGTGCTTGAGGTGACCGAGGAGATCGCGCGGCTGATCGGCACCGAGACCGACGAAATGACGATCGAAGCCAAGGCCAAGGCGGACGGGATGACCACCATGATCGAGGATGGCGTCGCCAAATGCCGCGCCGGGCTGACCTCGATCGAAGAAATCCTGCGGGTCACGGCGAGCCGCTGACAATGCCCACCTTCAGCTACAAGGCCCTGGATTCCGAAGGCTCCTTTGTCGTCGGCGAAATCGAAGCGCCTGACAGGCGCGATGTCGCCCGCCGGCTGGAACGGCTCGGCTATGTCGCACTCGACACCGGCGCCGCCAAGCAGCCGGACGCGACGCAACGGTTCTTCTCCTTTCAGCGCTCGGTCGGCCAGCGCGAGATCACGGTTTACCTGCGCGAGCTTTCGCTGGTGCTGCGCGCCGGGCTGACGCTCGACGATGCCCTGCTGCTGCTGGCCGGCGAGGAACGGCGGGGCCTCGCCGTTGTCTCCCGCGACCTGCGCGCGGCGATCAGCGGCGGTCAAAGCTTTGCCGATGCGCTGAAACGGCATCCGAAGCTGTTCGGCCCTGACCTGATCGCCATGGTGCGGGTAGCGGAAGCCGCCGGCAACCTCGACAAGATCCTGGAATCGGTCGGTGAGGAGCGGCTGCGCACCGAGCGGCTGTTGGACAAGATTTCCTCCTCGCTGCGCTATCCGGCGGTGCTGTTGGTCGTGGCCCTGTCGGTATTGGTGTTCTTCCTGGTGGTGGTGGTGCCGCAATTTGCCGGCGTGCTGCGGGATTTCGGCCAGGAGGTGACCGGCCTCGTCGGCGCCGTCCTCGCTGCCTCGGATTTCTTCGTGAACAACGGCGATATGCTGGCCGGAATGCTGCTGGTTGTTCTGATCGCCGCCTTTTTCACCTTCCGGCGCCCGCAGGCGCGTAAATTCGCCTTCCGGCATCTGAGCCGGATGCCCGGCCTGCGCGGCATTCTCCTGCTGCGCTCGACCGTGATGTTCTGCTCCAGTCTGGCCACCCTGCTGGGCCACGGCGTGACGCTGACGTCGGCGCTGCGCGTGCTGGCGGATAGTTCGGGCGCTTTCACCGGCGATCTCGACCGGGTGGTCGAGGGCGTGCGGCGGGGCGGCCGGCTGGTCGATAGTCTCGCCGAGGTCGGATATTTGCCGCCTTTGGCGATCAAGATGCTGCGGGTGGGTGAGGAATCCGGCGAGCTTGCCGTGGTGGCGCGGCGGACGGCAGATTTCTATGAAGCCAAGCTGTCGGATCGGCTGGATCGCCTGTCGGGAATCGTCGGCCCGGCCGCGATCGTCGGCATCGCGGCCATCGTCGGCGGCCTGATCGTTTCTATTTTGTCGGCGCTGTTGAGCGTGAATCAGCTCATCGGGTGAATGGGAGATAAGCGTGACTACGAGGGGTGAAGTGGAAAAGAAAAAGCGCTCATACCGTTGGCTGCGGGGCTCGCCGGGCTTCACGCTGATCGAGATGCTCGTCGTGCTCGTGATCATTGGCCTGATCATGGGCCTGGTCGGTCCGCGGGTGCTCAATTATCTCACTGACGCGCGCATCAAAGCGGCGCGGTTGCAGATCGAGGCGCTGACCAGCGCGCTCGATCTCTATTTCCTCGACACCGGCCGTTATCCAGCGTCCAGCGAAGGCCTCACCGCGCTGGTGCGGCGGCCGGGAAACGTCACCACCTGGAATGGCCCTTACATCAAGGGCGACACGCTGCCGCTCGATCCCTGGGGCAATCCTTACGTCTATCGCTCGCCCGGTGAGCGCGCGAATTATGAGATCGTCTCGCTCGGCTCCGACGGCCGCGATGGGGGAACTGGCAATGCCGCCGACATCAAGGTTTCCGGCCGCTAGAAGGCAGAAACGTCATTCGGCGCAGGCAGGCATTATCCTGCTCGACGTTGTGCTGACGCTCGCAATTTTTGGGCTGATGGCGCTGTTGGTGCTTCCTTCACTGCCGCGCGGCACCACGCCTTCGCGACAAGGCGCCTATGCTGCGCAGATCGCCGCCTTGATGAAGAACGACCGCACCGCGGCCGCCCGCCAAGGACGCGAAATCGCGACCCGCGTCGACGTTGCCAACCGTCAGGTTTCCAGCGGCTCGGCCGGCACCACCGTTACATTACCGTCCGACGTGAGGCTCGACGTGATTGCCAGCCAGCTTTGCGCCGATCAGCCTGGGCGCTTCGCCATCCGATTCGCGCCGGACGGGCGGTCCTGCGGCGCCGTCCTGCATGTCGCCAAAGGCGACCTGGACTGGCGCATCCGGGTCAATTGGCTCACCGGTATGATCGACATCGTGGCCCCCGGCCGTGGCTAGCAACAACAACCGCGGCTTCGTGTTGATCGAGGTTCTGGTCGCGGTCGCGGTCGCTGCCGTGATCCTGGTGGCGCTGCTGCGCGCTTTCGTCAGCACATGGTTCGGCATTAGCACGGTGCGCGAGGAGGCCGAGGCCATGCTGATCGCGCGCACGCTGATCAGCGCGGTGACCCCGCGCGAGAAGGCGTCGGAAATCGTACAGCAGGGCAGTATCGGACGCTATAACTGGGCGCTGGAAGTCAAGAGAGCGCCCATCGCCGCGCCTGCAGCCGCCAATGAGACCCCCTTTCCCTGGACGCTGTATCGCGTCGGTGTTGTCGTCACGGCCCCTAACGGGCGGAGGACCAGCGTTGAAACCAGCCGCCTCAGCCGCCCGTAGCAATCCGCGCGCGGGCTTCACTTTGCTCGAAACGCTGGCGGCACTCGCCATTGCGGCTGCGGCTTTTGCCGTGATCGTCGATTTCTCCATGCGTACCCTGCGCAACTGGCACCGCGGCGATCAGGCGATCGCGGCGATGGAAATGATTACCCGCGGCATCGGCCGCCTGCAGACGGACCTCGCCGTTTCGCTGCCGATGAGCGTGCCGGGCGGTGACGGTGCGGCGGTGCTGTTTAAGGGCGACGCCAACGGGCTGGTCTTCGCCGCGGCAACCGGCTTCGGCACCGGCAATCGCGGCGTCGAATTGATTTCCGTCTCCGCGTTTCAGGACCGCGAGGACATCGCGCTGATCCGCAACCGCGGGCCGGTCGGCTATCCGCAGCCGGAATTGCGCGACCCGGTCGTGCTGATGCGCGGGCGGATGCGGGTGCGCTTCAGCTATCGCGATCACAACGGCAAGACCGTGCCGACCTGGATCGAGCAGCCGGAGCTGCCGACCGTCGTGGCAATCGAGATTTTTGGCGCGCAAGGCAACCCGATCCTTCCCGTTCCTGCCCTGATCGCGCTGCCGCAGAACTACAGTGTCGAATGCTTCAATCCGCCGAGCGACAAGGCCAATATTCAGGTGCGTTGCGCGCAGGGGAATCAGGAGAATAATGATCAAGAGCCCGATCCGGACGCCGCGTCCGAGCCTCGGCAGAGGCGGCGATGAGCGTGAACCAGCCAACCAATCGCGGCTCGATGCTCGTCCTCGTGCTGTTCCTCGCGGGGCTGTTGAGTGTATTTGCCGCGGTGGCGGCAATGGCGATGCGCGCGGCGCAAAATTCCAGCCGCGGCTTCGCGGAAGGCCTGCGCGCAGAGGAAGCGGCACGCGGCGCGATCGAGCAGGCGGTGGCACAGAGTGGCGGCGGCGGCGCCGGCCTGACCGGAACCAGCATCGCAACCTTCGGCCAAACTCAGGTCGTCGTCACAGCCCGAAGTGAATCCGCCCGTATCGATCTCAATCTGGCAGCGCCGCAATTATTGGCCGGCCTCTTCCGCCAGCTCGGCGTGGCCGCGGACGAGGCCAATATCTATGCCGCCCGCGTCCTCGACTGGCGGGACGAAGACGACCGGGTGGAAAAGGGCGGCGCGGAACGCAGCGCCTATCGTGGAGTGGGCCGTGTCGACAGCCCGCGTAATGGGCCCTTCGTTCACGTCGCCGAGCTCGGGCTGGTGCTCGGGATACCGGCCGCCGTTGCCGCTGCAGCAATGCCTTATGTCACCGTGGCGAGCGGCCATGAACAGATCAATCCGCTGCTCGCCGACCCGCCGGTTCTGCTGGCGTTACCGGGTGTCTCCCCCAACGGCGTGCGCGATTTCCTGGCGCAACGGGCAAAGCCGGGCGCGACTTTCGCATCGCTGATTCCCAGTCTGGGAGATGTGGAGGAATTCCTGAGCGAGGAGGCCGGGCAGGCGGTACGTCTGGAGGCGCGGGTAAGACTGGGGCCGAATAACGAGCGCAGGTTCGAAGCGGTGGTGTATGTTTCTCCAGGCGACAAGGAGCCTTTCCGAATCCTGGCCTGGGACCCCAATCCACCGGAACGCATCCGCGCCTTGCCGTGACAATGAAGGAGCAGCTTTGATCAATACCGGCCGCAGCGCGATCAACTGGCTTGTCGAAGGTCTGATGCAGGCCTGGGCGGCGGTCGAGGACCGGCTGTGGCCGCGCCGACGCCTTCTGCTGGTGCGGACGGCGGAGGGATATACGCTGCAACGCCCGGATGGCCAGACCGCCGTGGAGGGGCTGCAACTCGGTGGGCCGACGGCTGATATCCCGGCCGAAGCGGCGGCGCTGGTCAAGGACGGCGATGTGGATGTCGTGCTGCCGGTCGAAGAACTGCTCGTCCGCACGCTCGATCCCTTGCCGGCGCAGAGCAAGCCCTATCTCGAGGGCATCGTACGGCATCAACTTGAGCGTTTGACGCCCTGGCGCGCGAGCGACGTGCTGTACAGCTACCATGTCGCACCGGTCGGATCCGAAGATAGCCGCCTGCTGGTCACGATCGCGGCGACCGCCCGGTCCCTGCACCGGCGGCGACTCGAGCAGCTTGCCGCCTTGCAGCCACGCAACGTACGGCTGGTTTTCCGTGACGCCCTGGAAGGCAAGGACGTGGCCATCGACGCCACCGGCGATGGTGGCGCGATGCTGCGCGAGCAGCGCATGCGCCGCGCCATCGGCTGGAGCGCCGCGGGACTGGCGACGGCGAGCGTGCTGGCCGTCGTCCTGCTCGTGCTGGCCTGGCAGAGCACTGAAGCCACGCTGGAGACCGCGGAACGCGAGGTCGCCGATCTGCGCGCCAAACTGACGGCGACAGGACCGGTCGTCTCGCCCGCTGATCGTGACGTCGCAGCGGTTTTGAACCGCCGTCTTAACACGCCGGTCGCGGTTCTCGCACTTGATGCGCTGTCTGCAGCCCTGCCCGATGACACTTGGCTGACCGAATTCCGCGTCGCCGAAGGTCGTGTCCGCATGTCGGGCGTATCGCGCTCGGTATCGCGCTTGGTGCCGCTGCTGGAAGCCTCTCCCTCCTTTGCCGAGGCGACCTTCTTTGCGCCGACGACACGACTGCCCAATAGCCAGGGCGACCGTTTTCATCTCGATGCCAAGCTGATTCCGCCGGGAGCGCCCAAACCATGAAGGCGTCCCTGGAAAAATACCATGCGACCGCCGCCGTTTCGCTCGTGCTGCTGTTCATTATCGTGCTGCTCACCGCCATGCTGTTCACCTGGGGCATGATCGAGGCGCGGCAATCGGAGATCCAGGCGCGGCAGACGCAATTGGAGGCGCTCAAGCGCCGGGCTGCGCTGCCGCCGCCGGTATCCAGCAAACAGGCGCGCACGGTCGAGCCGTTTTTCGCCGATGGCTTTGCGCTGGCGGCGAATGAATTGCAGCAACGGGTTGTCGGTCTGATCGAAAATGCCGGTGGGACTCTCATCACTGTCGGCATCGATCCGCCGGTTACCGCCGATGACGAATCAGGTCGGCGCGTCGTGGTGCAGGCAGTCGCCGAGCTGAGCAACAACGGCCTGCAGGAGTTGCTCTATCATCTTGAGGCGGAGGCGCCCTTCGTCTTCGTCGAGAATTTGTTGGTGAGCCGGCTCGCGCAACGCGGTTCCGCAGACGCGGAGGAGACGCAGATCTCGCCGCGGCTTTCCGTCGACCTGCGCGCCGCAGGCTATTTCCGGCGGGCGGCGCCATGAACAAGATCCAGCTTTCCGGATTCATTGCGATGCTGGCGCTGCTGCCCTGCGCTGTTGGCGCGCAGAGCCCGCCGGCGAGCGCGCCGGGGCGATCCTTTGCCTTGCCGCCGCTGGAAGAATTGCAGGCCACGCGCGAGCGCCCCCTGTTTTCCCCCCGCCGCCGGCCGGATGAAGTCGCGGGTGAAACGGAAACATCGCTGGTCGAGGAAAGCCCGGATGCCCTGCCGTTCGAACTCACCGGCGTGGTGATGGGGGCCGACATGGCCGTCGCCATCCTGCGCAACCGCGACACGCAGGAAACCGTGCATTTGCGCCAGGGTGAGGCGCTGGATGCGTGGTCGCTCGCGGAGATCGCGGCCCGCCATGTGGTTCTTCGCCAGGAAGATCGCCAAGTGCGACTGGAGCTCTTCCTGCCCAAGCCCGAAGGCTCCGCCACGTCGGACCCCACGGGATTACCTCCGCGGGCAGTGCGGCAGAACCCTGCCAATCTGCAAATACCTCAAACGAGGCGAAGCTCGCAAATGACCCCAGCCCAGCGGCGAGCGCTCCGCCGGAACCCGGCCCGGCGGCCACAAAACCCGTGATTTTTCAGAGATCGCGCGTTGATAACCACAGGCTAGCCAGGACCGCCGCTTCGTCCTCGCCCCTACAGCCGGTCCTATGCTAATGTCACTTCCTGTCGCACAGGAGAAGAGGGTGTAATGCGTCGGGGGGGTTCTTTCTTGCGTCCGCGTAGCGTCGCGACGCTGGCAGCGATTGCCCTGTCCCTGGCGTTTGTCGGCTGCTCCACCTTCGACAAAGTCGGTTCGGGCGACCATGTCTTCGACGAGGTGATGTCGGCCGATCTGAGCGCCCGCTTCCCCGCTCCCGCTGGACGTCCGAATCCCGGAACGCCACCGCCACGCAGCGAAATCTATCGCGGCACGGCGAGCGAGATCATCAACAGCGCCATGCAGAACGGCCAGGAAGTCAGTGAATCGAGCGACGGCTTCGACCTGAACTTCCAGAATGCCGACATCACTGCCGTCAGCAAGGCACTGCTCGGCGACCTGCTAGGGGTCAGCTACAGCGTCGATCCGCGCGTGCAAGGCACGATCAGTCTGTCGTCGGCACGCCCGGTTTCGAAAGCCGACCTGCTGCCCTTGTTTGAAAGCGCGGTCAAAATCGTCGGCGGGCACGTGGTCAAGGAGGGCGGAATCTACAAGATCGTTCCGGCGGGCGAAGCGCTCGGTAATGGCGTGGTAGAGCGGCGGACAAACGGCAGCGCCGAGCCGGGTTACGGCATAACGGTGATGCCGCTGCGCTATGTGTCGGCGCAAGTCGTGCTGAAGGCGCTCGACAGTTTCGCGATCAAGCCCGGCATGGCGCGCGTCGATAGCGCGCGCAATTTATTGCTGGTGCAAGGGCCGAGCACCGAACGCATCAGCGGGATCGAAGCCGCGCTTTCGCTCGACGTCGACTGGATGAAGAACCAGTCAGTCGGCATTTTCCCGGTACGCAACGCCAGCCCGGATACCATCATCGCCGAGCTGCAGAATGTGTTCGACAGCGGGCGCGAAGGCGCGGCCGCCAATCTGGTGCGCTTCCAGCCGATGAATCGGCTCAATGCGGTGCTGGCGATCGCGCAGACCCCGAAAAAGATCGATGAAGTGGCCACCTGGGTCCGTCGCCTCGACAAGGCCGATATCGACAACACAACCGTGCGGATTTACCGGCTGCGCTACGGTAATGCCAAGGTAATGGCCGGCATTCTGCGCGAGGTCTTCACCGGGCAGGCCAGCACGGTATCCACCACGCCGGGTCAAGGCGATCTGTCGCAGCTAACGCCCGGGTCAACCTTGCAGCGCGCAACCAGTCCCGACGCTACCTCGTCCGGCACCACCAGCATGCAGGGGCGCTCCCCTGCTACGTCGACCGGCACGCGCTCGGACGGCATCACCCCGGATCCGGATCAGCCCTCCAACAGAGTCACGGCGGAAGTCGCAACCGCGCCGCTGGCCGGCGCCAGCGGCCCTGCCCTACTGCCGAATGTGCGGATCACCGCCGACACCGCAAACAATTCGCTGCTGATCTACGCCAATCGCGACCAATACAAAATCGTCGAGCGCGCGATTTTCGAGCTCGACCGCGCGCCCATGCAGGTGGCGATCGATGCTACGGTGGCCGAAATCACCCTGAAGAACGAGCTGCAATATGGCGTGCAGTTCTATCTGCAGTCGAGCTTCAAGGGTAATAAGGGATCGATCGGATTTGGCGCCACCGACGTGCTCAAGCGCGTGATTCCCGGCGGGAATCTGGTGCTCGGCTCCGATCAGGATCCGCGGCTGGTGATCAATGCCTTGCGCCAAGTCACCGACGTGAACGTGCTGTCATCGCCTGCGCTGGTGGTGCTCGATAACCAGCAGGCGCTGCTGCAGGTGGGTGACGAAGTTCCCATCGCCACCCGCTCGGAAGTGGGCATCATTGTGCCGAATGCGCCGGTCGTGAACAACATCGAAATGCGCAACACCGGCGTGATCCTGAAGGTGACGCCGCGGGTCAATGCCAATGGCGTGGTCACGCTCGATGTGATTCAAGAGATCTCGAACGTCGTCAAAAGCGACGCACAGACCCTCACCCCGACGATCTCGCAGCGCAAAATACAAAGCTCGATCGCAGTGGCGAGTGGCCAGACGGTCTTGCTCGGCGGCCTGATCAGTAATCGCAGCGAGAAGAACAAATCGGGCCTTCCGATCCTAAGCGAACTGAAGAGCATCGGCGACCTGTTTTCCCAGAATACCGGGTCGTCGGAGCGGACCGAGTTGATCATCTTCATCCGTCCGCAGATCATCCGCGACGGCATCGACGCGCAGCTGGTAGCCGAGGAACTGCGCTCCAAGCTGTCGATCATCGGGCGCGCGGGCATTACTCGCCCGGCTGCGGCCGCGGCCCCGCCGCCGCCGCCGGTTGTGGTGCCGCCCATCCGCCGGCAATGAGCGGCGAAGACAGCGCCGATCCTGCATCGGCTAAGTCGGCCAAGGCGGATTACTGGCAAAGCTTTGCGGTCGCTTTCGCCGCCGCAGTCGTTTCCTTTGCCACGCTGCCGTTAACGCCGGCGGTTTTTTCCGCTCTGCTGGCGGGACTGGCGATCTGGATCGCGTGGGTCGATCTTGAGCGGCTGGTCATTCCCGATCTTGCCAGTATCGCTGTCGCTGCGCTCGGGGCGGCATTCATCCTGATCGAAACGCCGGCAGGCGCGCTCGTGGAGGAGTTCTCGGACGCGCTGATGCGCGCCATCGCGGCAGGCGGGGTGCTGTTTCTGGTGCGGTTTGTTTTCCACCGCTTCGCGGGCAAGGAAGGCCTCGGCCTTGGCGACGTGAAGCTGATGGCGGCGGGCGCGATCATTCTAACCTGGGCCAGCCTGCCTTATGCGCTGGTGCTGGCGGCAGTAGCCGCAATCCTGGTCGTGGTGCTGCGCGGCATCAGGCAAGGCGCCTGGCTCGACCGGAAAACGGAAATTCCCTTCGGCGCCTTTCTGGCCCCGGCGATCTGGGCCGCATTCCTGCTCGAACAGCTCTATTTACTTTGAGACGGTGAAGTTAGTGCGCCGTTCCGGCGGCACCGGCCAGCCATGCCGCTCATATTGGCGCCTGGCGAGCGGCAGCGTGTAATAAGGGCCTTCCATATAGCCATAGATGCCGAAGCAGCCGCGGCGCCATTCGCAAATCACGGAATCGCAGCGCCAGATGCGGCTGCAGCCGTAGCGCACCACTGGCGCCGGAATAACCGGCGAAGGTTCCGTGATGACGATGGTATCGGATACCGCGGGCGCGACAGCGACCGCCGGCGCGACAGTAACCGCCGGCGCGCGGGTGATCGGGACCGGCGGGGAATCCGCGGCATAAGAAAGAGCCGGCGCCGCTACCACGGCGAGAGCGAACAGCATGGCCTTCAGATACGTGCGACGCATCGAACCCCTCACCTGGTCAGGCGCTTGATTATGGTCCATGCGCCCGCCCGGCACAACCGACCGCTTGCGGGTGATGACCCGCGTTTAGCGATAGGCCCTGGGCTTGTTTAGAGCCGTCCCTTCAGCGCGCGGTTGAAGATCGTGCGCGCCGCGCGTTTGTCGAGCGGGACCGGATTGCCGCCGGCGGTCGGATCCTTCGGGGCCATTTCGACAATGGTATCGACCTTGTCGTCCCCGACGTTGAGCCCGGCGAGGGTATGCGGCACGCCGGTTTCCGCGCGCAATTCCAGCACGAAATCGAGGAAAGCCTTAAAGCGCGGCTTCAGCCCGATATAGCCGGCAAGCCGCACGATGCGGTCCTCAATCGCCTTGCGGTTGAAGACCAGAACATAGGGCATGAATACGCCGTTGGTCAGGCCGTGATGGGTGTCGTAGAGCGAGCCGACCGGATGCGACAGCGCATGGATGGCGCCGAGCGCCTTCTGGAACGAGGTGGCACCCATCGCGGCCGCGGACATCATATGCGCGCGGGCTTCGATGTTTTTTCCGTCCTGCACCGCAGTCTTGAGATTTTCCTTCACCAGCCGCACGCCTTCGACCGCGATGCCGTCGGCGAGCGGGTGATAGAACGGTCCGCAATAGGCTTCCAGGCAATGCGAGAAGGCATCCATGCCGGTGCCCGCGGTGATGATCGCCGGCATGCCCACGGTCAATTCCGGATCGCAAATGGCGACCTTCGGCATCATCATCGGATGGAAGATGACCTTCTTGGTATGGCTCTTCTCATCGGTAATCACGCCCGCACGTCCGACTTCAGAGCCGGTGCCCGCGGTGGTCGGCACCGCCACCACCGGCGCGATCGCGGCGGCATTGGCGCGCGTCCACCAGTCGCCGATATCCTCGAAGTCCCAGACCGGCCGGGTCTGGCCAGCCATGAAGGCGATCAGCTTGCCGACATCGAGCGCCGAGCCGCCGCCGAAGGCGACCACGCCGTCATGCCCGCCGCGCTTGAGCGCCTCGACACCGGCGGTGACATTCGCCTCGATCGGATTGGACTTGATGTCGGAAAAGATGCTCGCGTTGCCGAGCGATGCCGCCGCCTGCTGCGTCATCGGCAGCTTCGCGAGCACCGGATCGGTGACGAAGAGCGGATTTCTCATGCCCGCCACCTGCACGGCGTCTGCAAGCTCATTGATCCGGCCGGCGCCGAAGCGCACCGAGGTGGGGTAGTTCCAATTGGCGCGCAGGTCCATCACATGGCTCGCAGGTGAAAGCTTTTCGGGCGGGTGAGCATCTCGTATCCGATCTTCGATAAGGCCGCCCCGCGACCGGTATCCTTGACGCCGGTCCAGGCCAGCCCGGGATCGAGATAGTCGCAGCGGTTCATATAAACGGTGCCGGTCTCGAGCTTGCTGCCGATCCGCTCGGCGGCGTCCATGTCCCTGGTCCAGACCGATGCGGTAAGGCCGTAAGGCGAGTCATTCATCAGCCGGATGGCTTCCTCGTCGTCGCGAACTTTCATGATTCCGACCACCGGACCGAAGGTCTCTTCCATCATGACCTTCATGCCGTGGTCAACGTCGACCAGCACCTGCGGCGCGACATAGGTCGAGCCTGGGCTGTCCTTCTTGAAACCCTTGGTGTCGATCAGCGCGCGGGCGCCCTTTTGCATCGCCTCGGCGATATGTTCGCGCACGGTCGCGGCAAGACGCTGTTGCGCCATCGGGCCGAGCGTCGTGGCGGGATCGAGCGGATCGCCCAGGACATATTGTTTTGTGAGGTCGACGAAACCGGCGACGAATTTGTCGTAGAAATCGGCCTGTACATAAATGCGTTCGATGCCGCAGCAGCATTGCCCGGAATTGAAATAGCTGCCGTCGACCAAGTTCTCGACCGCATGGACGAGATCGGCATCGCTGCGGACATAGGCCGGGTCTTTGCCGCCGAGCTCAAGCCCGACACCCGCAAAGGTGCCCGCCGCCGCCTGTTCGATCGCGCGACCGGAAGCCACCGAGCCGGTGAAGCAAACCTGGTCGATCTGCCCGGAGCCGATCAGCTTCAGCGTGTCTTCGTGCGAGAGAACGAGATTCTGAAACAGTCCCTTCGGCAGACCGGCGCGGTCCATCGCCGCCTGGAAACGGTCCCCTACCAGGACCGTCTGGCTCGCATGCTTGAGCAGCACGGCATTTCCTGCCATCAGCGCCGGTATGATCGAGTTCACCGCGGTCAGATACGGATAATTCCATGGGGCGATGGTGAGCACGATGCCGAGCGGCTCGCGGCGCACATAGCGCCGAAATCCCTCCTTGGCCGCAGGCTCGACCGGCGCCAACGCGCTTTCGGCGATGCTCACCATATAGCGGGAGCGTTCCGCAAAGCCGCCCATTTCGCCGCCGCCGTATTTCACCGGCCGGCCCATCTGCCAGGCGAGTTCCGGCCCGATCTCCACCTTCATCGCCAGCATCGCGTCGACGAAGGCCAGGCAGAGCCTGCCCCGTTCGGCGAGCGGCACCTGCGCCCAGGCCGTCTGCGCCTTGCGGGCGGCGGTGACGGCACCAGCGATCTCCTCACCCGAAGCCGTGCGCCTGCGGGCAACCTCACGGCCATCGACGGGGGAAATGCAAACGATGTCGGTCATTCTTCTTGTTCTCGGTGTGTTCAGTAGCGCTCGAAGCCGCGGGTCAGCTCCCAATCGGTGATGCGGCGGTCGTATTCGAACTGCTCCCATTCCGCAGTGCGGGCATAATGATCGACCACCGCGTCGCCGAGCGCGGTGCGCAGCATCTTGGATTGCCCGAAGGCGGCGGCCGCTTCCCGCAGCGTCTTCGGCACCTCGGGGAGCTGCGCACCGTGATAGGCATCGCCGGAATAGGCCGGCGGCAGCTTCAGCTTTTCCTCGATCCCGGCAAGCCCGGCGGCCAGCAAGGCGCTGAAGGCGAGATAGGGATTGAGATCCGCGCCGCCGATGCGGCACTCGATGCGGATCGCCTTGGTTTCTTCGCCGCAGAGCCGGAAACCCGCGGTGCGGTTGTCACGGCTCCAGATCGCCTTGGTCGGCGCGAAGGTACCGACCTGAAAGCGTTTGTAGGAATTGATGTAGGGCGCCAGAAAATAAGTGATGTCGCGCGCATATTTAAGCTGGCCGGCGACGAAGCTCTTCATCAGCGGCGACATGCCGTATTCGCCCTTGCGGTCATAGAATAGCGGCGTCTTGCCGGCAGCGTCCCAGAGCGACGCGTGGATATGCGAGCTTGAGCCGGCGAGGCCGTAATTCCACTTCGCCATGAAAGTGACCGACTTGCCTTGCGCCCAGGCGATCTCCTTCACCCCGTTTTTCAGGATAACGTGGCGGTCCGCCATTTCCAGCGCATCGGCATAGCGGACGTTGATCTCTTCCTGGCCCGGGCCCCACTCGCCCTTGGAATTCTCCACTGGAATGCCGGCGCCCTGCAGGCCGTTGCGGATGGCGCGCATCACGCCCTCCTCCTTGGCGGTCTGCAGCACGTGGTAGTCCTCGATGTAAGTCCCGGCGGTTTTCAGCCCGACATAACGTTTCCCGGCCGCGCTTTCATAGGATTCGTCGAACAGATAAAACTCCAGCTCGGAAGCCAGGAAGGCCTGCATCTTCTGCTGCTTCAGCCGGGAGATCTGCTTCTTCAGCATCGCGCGCGGCGAATGCGGCACGTCGTGATGATGGTGGTCGAGCACGTCCGCCAGCACCAGCGCGGTCCCTTCGAGCCAGGGAATTCGTCGCAGTGTCGCCATATCGGGCTTCATGACGAAATCGCCGTAGCCCTTCTCCCAGCTTGCCGCCGCGTAACCAGGCACCGGCTCCATGTCGATGTCGTTGGCGAGCAGATAATTGCAGGCGTGGGTTTCCTCATGCGCCCCGTCGACGAAATACTCTCCTTGAAAGCGCTTGCCGATCAGCCGGCCCTGCATGTCCGCCATCGCGACGACAATGGTGTCGATGCCGCTGGACCTGACCGCCTTTTTCAATTCATCGAAGGAAAGATTGCCCGCCATGATCCCCTGCCCCTTCAAATCGCCGCGAGACATTCATCGATAATATCGAGAGCGCGATCCATCTGCGCCTGCGTCACAGTCAAAGGTGGCGTCAGGGTCAGCACATTCCCGAACGTGGTCTTGAACGATAAACCCTTCTCCAGCGCTCGGTACATGACCTTTTCCGCTTCGGCATTGGCCGGCGCCTTGGCGGCGCGGTCGCTGACCAGCTCGACGCCGAGAAGGAGGCCGACGCCGCGCACATCGCCCACAATCGCGCGCTTGGCCATGATCTCCTGAAGGCGCGCCAGCGCAGCGGCGCCGACCTTGGCGGAATTGGCCACCAAACCTTCATTCTCGATAATTTCGATGGTGGTAAGAGCCGCCCGCGCGGTCACCGGGTTCTTCTCATGGGTGTAATGGCCGAAGGCATAATCGGCGCCGACATCGAGCTCGGGCCGCGCGATCACCGCAGCGATCGGCAGGATGCCGCCGCCCAAAGCCTTGCCGAGCACCAGGACGTCCGGGACGACACCGTCGTGCTCACAGGCGAACATCTTACCGGTCTTGCCGAGCCCGGTGGGGATTTCGTCGAACACCAGCAAGGTGCCGTGGCGGTCGCAGATCTTGCGGACGTCTTGCCAGAAACCGGGCGCTGGAATGTAAGGCACCGCGCGTACCGGCTCGGCGATCAGCGCGGCAACATCGCCCTCGCGACCGAGCACGTAATCGATCATGCGCGCGCAGGCGGCAGAGGATTCTTCGGCATTGGAAGTACCGTAGGGACAGCGGTAGCTGGAAAAGGGCGCGATATGTTCCGCGCCCGGCATCAGCGGTCCGATGGGACCGGAGCGGAATAGCGCCTCGCCGCCAACGGCGGCTGAGCCGAAGCCCGCACCGTGAAAGGCGTCCCAGAACGACAAGGTCTTGTATCGGCCGGTGGCCGCGCGCGCGAGCTTGATGGCGATTTCGATGGCGTCGGAGCCGCCGGTGGTGAACAGCACCTTGCCCAGGTTTCCTGGCGCGATGGAGGCAAGCTTCCTTGCCAGCGCCACGGCGGGTTCGGACGTGTAGCGGCGCGGGGTGAAAGGCAGCGCTTCCATCTGCTCGGCAATTGCGCGCTTGATCCGCGGATGGCCATAGCCGACGTGATGCACATTGTTGCCGTGGAAATCCATCATGCGGTGGCCGCCGGCGTCTTCAATGAAGATGCCTTCCGCCTTCACGATGGCATTGAGGCAAGGCGTCGAAACCGACTGGCGCAGGAAATAACGCTCGTCCTCCGCCAGCAGCGCGCGCCCCGCTGCATCGAGATTGCGCGCGGCCCAGGCGCGCCGCTCTGGCGACAGATTTGTGTCGCTCTCCGAAGGCGCAGGTGCGCCTGCATTGGTCGCGGGGCCGCGCATCAGCGCCGCCGCCAGGCTTGCAGACGCGTCAACACCAGCCGGTTAAGCAATACATGCAGCAGCTTGGCCGAGAGTGCCGTCGCGACGATCAGCGTCGCCATGGCGGCGGCACCCGCTGTTACGCCCGCTTCATCCATATGCACGATTGCGACCGAAGCCAGCTTGGTGCCGGGACCGTAAAGGAAGATCACCGCCGAGACGGTGGTGAGCGCGCTGACAAACATGTAGACGGCGATATCAAGAATCGCCGGCATGCAAATCGGCACCGTGACCCGGCCGAAGGTGCGCCAGACCGGTACTTTGAGCGATGCCGCCACGGATTCAAATTCGGGATCGATTTGCTTGAGCGCTGTGAGCGCCGTGATATGCGCGACCGTGTAAAAATGCGTCGTGGTATTGACGACCAACACCAGCAACGTGCCGTACAGGATGTTCAGCGGATTCCACGGCGCATTGAAAAAGAATACATAGCCCAGCCCCAACACCAGGCCGGGCACGGCCATCGGCAGCATCGCCAGCAAATGCGCCAGGGCCCTGCCGCCCGGAGAAATCTTGGTCTTGTCGATCAGATAGGCGCCGGTGAAAACCACCGTCGTTCCGATCAGCGCCGCCAGCGCCGCCATCTTCACCGAGTTGAAATATGGCGACCAGCCGTCCGCATCGAACGTGCCGAAGCTGTAATTGCTTAGCGATAGCGACAGATTGTACGGCCAATAAGTGACGAAGGAAGCCCACACGGCCACGCCGAGGAGACCGATGATCACAGATGCAACAACCGTGGCGTAAACAGTGACCGCCAGGTCGCGCAAACCGTTGGGCTTCGGCTCCAGCGGCACTGCGCGCGCTGACAGCAGCGCGAATTGGCGGCGCTGCACCAGGCGGTCGATGACGAAGGCCAGCACCGCCGGCGTCAGCAGGATCATGCCGACCACCGCGCCCATGGAGAAATTCTGCTGGCCGATGACCTGCTTATAGGCGTCGGTCGCCAGCACATTGAATCCGCCACCGATCACTTTGGCGATGCCGAAATCGGTGACCACCACGGTGAAGACGACGAAACAGGCGTTGATCAGGCCATATTTTATGCCCGGCAAAGTCACCGTGCGGAACACCCGGGATTTCGAGGTGCCGAGCGCTTCCGCAATCTCGTAAAGCCGCGCGTCGGCCAGCGTCAGCGCGGTGACCAGGATGATTACTGCCGGCGGAAAGCAGTAATAGATCTGGGAGATGATGATCCCGAGCGGGCCGTAGATCGAAGCGCCGAATAAAAGGTGCTTCAAAAGACCCTGATTACCGAACAGATAGATCAGCGAAATGGCGGAGAGCAACGAGGGCGCGAACACCGGCAACAGCGCTGCTGCGTAAAACAGTCCTTTGAACTTCATCCGGCTGCGGGTGAGCGCAAAGGCATAGAGATAGGCCAGGGGAATTACGATCGCGGTAGAAATCACCGCCACCCACAGGCTGTTGAATATCGAGTTGAACAGCGCCGGCGTCGAGAAGTAGCGGATGTAATTGGCGAAGCCGATAAACTGGCCATCCGCATTCTGAAAGCTTTTCGACAGCAGCGTCCAGAGCGGCAAAGCGATGGTGAGAAGCAGCCAGCCGACCAGCAGGACGATCCCGGCGCGGAACAGCAGGGCATCACGATCGATGCGCGGCGCGATGAACTGCGGCGTAGACTTGCTGGCTAGAACTGCGTCGGCCACTGCTCAGCTCCTGGCAAAGACCCGAAGCGAATCCGGCGGCAGCGCGATTGTCAGCTTTTGCCCCTGGCTGACCCCGAGGTCCCGCATCAGATTGGCGGAGAAATCGGCCAGAATCGTCACGTCCGGTGCCCCCGCAGGCTTGAGCTGTGCGCGGCAGAATGGTCCGAGAAAATCGAGACTGGTGACAGTGGCGTCGATCACATTGGGCATAGAGGCGTCGAGATTGCGGACCCTCACCTCTTCCGGCCGCAGGCCGAGCCGCACCGGCGTGCCGCGGGTGAAGCGGGAGGCGTCCGCGCAGCAGATTTCCAGCGTGCCGACGCGCAGGCGGTCCGCGCCCGACACCTCGGCATTCAGGAACGTCATGCTGCCGACGAAATCCGCCACGAAAGGCGTGGTCGGCGCGCGATAAATCTCCAGAGGCATGCCGACCTGGTCGATGACGCCCTGGTTCATCACCACGATGCGATCCGCCATGGCGAGTGCTTCTTCCTGGTCATGCGTCACCATGATGGTGGTCACGCCCAGCCGCCGCTGCAGCGATTTGATTTCATCGCGCAGGCGCAGGCGCACCCGCGCATCGAGCGCGGAGAGCGGCTCGTCGAGCAGCAAAAGCCCGGGCGAGGTCGCTAAAGCGCGCGCCAGCGCAACACGCTGCTGCTGCCCGCCGGAAAGCTGCACCGGATATTTCCTTTCCTGATCGCTCAGCCCGACAAGCGCAAGCAATTCCCGCACACGGACGTCGATTTCGCTGCGGGATCGCCTGCGGTTGACCAGGCCGTAGCCCACGTTGCCGGCGACCGTCAGGTTGGGAAACAGCGCATAGGACTGGAAAACGATGCCGAAATCGCGCGCCGCCGGCGGGAGCCGCGAGACATCGCGGCCCGCGATCTCGATGCTGCCTTCGTTCTGCGGATCGAGTCCGGCGATGGCGCGCAGCAAGGTGGTCTTGCCGCAGCCGGAAGGTCCGAGAAAACAGATGAACTCGCCGCGATAGACGTCAAGCGACACAGCTTCCAGCGCGGTGAAGACGCCGAAGCGTTTTGTCAGATTGCGGATACGCAGAAACGGCGCAGCCTGCGCCGCGGAACCGTTGCCGGACCCATCGCCCCTGTGGGATGCCGGATCGTTCGGATTCTTCATTGCACCCTGCCCGATTGCCCCAATGCCTTTCCCGGCAAAGGACATCGTGGGCGAGATAACCCCCCGGGGGCAAGCCCCGGGGGACTGTTCCGGTTGCCTTACTTCGGCGCGGCCTTGGATTCGTAGCGCTTGGCCCATTCCGCCAGGATGCGCTCGCGGTTTTCAGCCATCCAGGCAAAGTCATTTTTCACCATGCCCTTCTCGGCTGTCGGGGGATAATTCTGCGGAATGTTCTTGACGTCCGGATGGGCGACGGCGGCGTAGGTCTTGGAATAGAGCTCATTTGCCGCCTTGGTGGCGCTCCAGTCCGCAACCTTCTTGGCTGCCGCAAGCTTCTTCGTGCCCTTGACGATGGCGACGGCTTCCATGTCCCAGCCGACGCCCTCCTTCGGGACAATGACCTCGAGCGGAGCTCCCTTGGTCTTTTCCGAAGCGCCGCGCATGTCGAGCGCGATGCCGGCGACGCGTTCGCCCTTGGCCGCCTGCACGCATGGGGCCGAACCGGAATGGGTATAGACGGCCATGTTCTCATGCAGCGCGTCCATGAATTTCCAGGCTTCCGCCTCACCCATGGTTTGCAGCCAGGCCGCCACGGTGAGATAGCCGGTGCCGGAAGACGCCGGATGCGGCATCACCAGTTGGCCCTTGTATTCCGGCTTGGTCAGATCCTTCCATGATGTCGGCGCCGCGATTTTGGCCTTGCCGGCTTCCGCGGTGTTGAAGCAGATTACGCCGATGAAGGCGTCCATCCCGGTCCAGGTATAGGGTTCCTGGCTGTCGCGGTAGGCCGGCTTCAGAGCGTCCACGCCGGCGGGCTTATAGGTTTCCAGCACGTTCATCTTCTCGAATAGCAGCAGGCTGGACGCCGCCAGGCCCATAACCATATCCGCACGCGGGTTATCCTTCTCGGCGAGGAAACGCGCGGTAATGACGCCGGTGGAGTCGCGCACCCAGACTACATTCACGTCGGGAACCGCGGCTTCGATCGACTGCTTGAATGGCGCAAGCTGGTCGTTTTCCAGCGCCGTATAGATCGTGAGGTCGGTTTTCTGCGCTGCCGCCGGCTGCGCCGCTGCACACGCCATCGCGAGGCCGAGTGCGGCCCCTATTGCCAGTTTACGCTTCATCTGACTCCCCTCCTGTGAACGCCTTCGTTCCGTGATTGTCACGGACATATGAAGGCGCGATGACAAGAACTCCGGTCGTAACCGTCCGGTACAGTCAAACCGGCCATGGCAGCGAATAAGTCTTCATATTCGTGAAGGACTTCATCGCCTCGACAACACCCTCCTTGTAGCCGAGCCCGGAATCCTTGATGCCGCCGAACGGAGACATCTCGATCCGATAGCCCGGAACCTCCCAGACATTCACGGTACCCACTTCCAGCTCATTGATGAAGCGGGTGATGTATTCGAGCTTGGACGTGCAGACGCCGGACGATAAGCCATAGGCGGTCGAATTGGAGATGCGGATCACCTCCGCGATGTCGTCGGGGCAGCGGACGATCGGAATGACTGGCCCGAACGTCTCCTCATGCACCAACTCGCAATCGTAAGGCACCCTGTCTACGACCGTCGGCGCGTAGAGCGCGCCGTCACGCTGGCCGCCATGCAGCAGCACCGCGCCCCTGCCGACTGCGTCCTGCACCCGCCGCTCGAACAGCTTGGCCGCGCCTTCATTGATCACGGTTCCGACGTCGGTTGACGGATCCAGCGGGTCGCCGAATTTCAGCGTCTTGGCCTTGGCGACGACCTGCCGGGAGAACTCGTCGGCTACGCTTTCCACCACCAGGATACGCTTGACCGCAGTGCAGCGCTGGCCGGAATTCTTGGTTGCGCCCATGACCGCCAGCTCCGCCGCCTTGGCAAGATCGGCGTCCTCCATCACGATCAGCGGATCGTTGCCGCCGAGCTCAAGCACGATACGGCGATAGCCGGCCTTGCCGGCGATATATTTGCCGACCTTTACCGAGCCGGTGAAGGTGATGAGGTCGCAGTCCGGATCGGTGATCATGGCATCCCCCATGGCAGAGGGATTGCCGGTAACCACCGACAGCATTTCGGGCGGCAGCCCGGCCTCGTAGAGCACGTCCGCCAGCGCCAGCGCGGTCAGCGGCGTCAGCTCGGTCGGCTTCAGCACCACCCGGTTGTTGGTGGCGATGGCCGGCGCGATCTTGTGCGACACCATGTTGAGCGGGTGATTGAACGGCGTGATGGCGGAGATGACGCCATTGAGCGGCATGCGCATGGTGAAGATCTTGCGCAGCTTGGCCTGAGGCGAGATATCGCAGGAATAGATCTCGCCGTCGTCCAGAATAGTGAGCTGGCCGGCGAAGGAATAAACGTCATAGGCGCGGCCGGCTTCATAGAGAGAATCCTTCCAGCACAGCCCGGATTCCGCGGTGATCAGGCGGGCGAAGTCCTCCTTGCGGTCCCGCAACAGCTCGGCCGTGCGGATGAGGATCTGCTGCCGTTCGTAGCGGGTGAGCTTGGGCTTGAAAGATGCGGCCTTGGCAAAAGCCGAGCGCACATGTTCCGCGCGGGCCGCCGGCACCGTACCGACTACGGCATTATTATAGGGATTGAACACCTCAATCCGCTCGTCGAGGTCGACACGCTGGCCGGCAATGCGCATGCCTTCGTGGCGGATGGCGGCGGTCGGCTTGCTCTGGACGTTCATCCCGGCCTCAGCTCACATGATTAAGCGCGACGTCGAAGATATCGAAATTGCGCAGCTTGCGGTCGTCCGGCAGCTTCACCTTGCGGTTGGCGATCAGCGGCACCGTCTGCTCGGTAAGCCCGCCATGCGAACGCAGCGGCTCGGTCAGGCCGGTCAGGTCGTGTCGCGCACGGCTGGTACCGAGCACCTTGTGAACGGTCGAGATCGCGACGATGTCCCCGATCCGGTCCGGCGGTAGCTCGAAGCGCCGGCAAGCTTCGTCGCGGGACAGCGCCAGCTCGATCCCGTCGACTGCGCGCAGCCTGCTCAAAATCTCGGCGGCATCGGCATCGGCTGGCAGATAAACGGTTGCAAATGAGCCCAGCGCGCCGTGATGCGCGACGTAAGGATCGGTGATGGGAAGAATGACCCGCGCCTTGTCCTTGCCAAGCCAGGCATCGAACCTGTCCTGCAGATAGATCACGTCGGGTTCTCCGTTCGGCAGGTGCTTGTCATTCATGCCGTGGTCGGCGGTCAGCACCAGCACGCAGCCCTGCCTGTCGATCGCGCCGACATAGCGGTCCATCATGGCGTAAAAGGCATTCGCCATCGGGGAGCCGGGCGCGGCCTTGTGCTGCACGTAATCGGTGGTGGAGAGATACATCAGGTTCGGCCGCTCGCGCATGACGATGGAAAGCCCCGCGGCCATGACGAATTCCGACAATTCCGAGGAATAGACATCGGGCACTTTCATGCCGATGCGCTGCGGCACGTCGGCGATGCCGTTGTCCTTCAGCGTCGCCTTGTCGGCTTTCTCCGAGGAAAAGGCGATCGCGCGTCCGCTCGACAGGTCGAGCCCGTGGCCCAGCAGCGTCCGCAGCTTGTCCTTGGCGGTTACTACCGCGACTTTGGCGCCGGCGTCATGAAAGGCCTTCATTATAGTAGGCGCGCGCAGGAAGCGGGCGTCGTTCATCATCACTTCCTGCCTGGTCGCGGGATCGAAGAAGTAATTCCCGGCGATGCCATGCACCGCCGGCGGACTGCCGGTGATGATCGACAGGTTGTTGGGATTGGTGAAGCTCGGGATCACCGACTGCGCCAGCAGACTGGAACCGTCCTTCATCAGCCGTGCGAAATTAGGCGCCAGCCCGGCGGCCACCGCCCGCTCGATATAGCCGGGCTCCGAACCGTCGATGCAGACGCAGACGGTCGGCACCTTGGGAAAACAATAGCTGCGGCCGTTGACGGTAATAGTGGCGCCGGCGTTGATGTTCAACTTCTTCTCCTATGCCGCCCTGCTGGCTTTCAGGGAGCGGATACCCATGTCGTCCAGGATGGCGCGGATCGCCTCCAGCGCGCCGCGCATGTGATCGGGATGGAGCCGGCCGATACACCCGATGCGGAAAGAATCCGCGACCGTGAGCTTGCCGGGATAAATCACGTAGCCGCGTTCCTTCAGTCTGTCGTAGAAATCCTGGAAGACAAATTTCTTCTCGGCGGGCATGCGGAAGGTGACGATGATCGGGGCCTGCAGGTGATCGGCCAGCAGCGTCTCGAACCCCAGCGCCCGCATGCCTTCGATCAGGATCCTGCAATTCTCGGCGTAACGCCGGCCCCGCCCGGCGACGCCGCCCTCGGCCTCGAATTCCGCCAAAGCCTGATGGAAGGCGACGATGACATGGATCGGCGGCGTGAAGCGGTATTGGCCGGTCTTGACGAAATTGCTCCACTGATCGTGCAGGTCGAGCACCAGCGTCGTTGCGTTGCCCTTGGCTTTCTCCAGCACGGCCTCCCGGCAGATCACGAAACCCAAGCCCGGCACGCCTTCGATGCATTTATTGGAAGACGCCGCCACCGCGTCGAACGGCGTTTGCGCGACGTCGAGCGGAATGGCGCCGAAGGCGCTCATGGCGTCGATCAGCAGCGACTTGCCGTGGCGGCGGACCAAATCGGCCAAATCCGAAATCGGATTGAGAATGCCGGAGGTGGTCTCGCAATGCACGGCAAACACGTGGGTTATTGCCGGATCGCTTTTGAGCAAAGCGTCGATGGCGGCAAGATCGGGCGGCGTGTCTTCCGGCGTCTCATAGACAGCGGCGGCGCGGCCGGCGATATCGCAGATCTTCTTGGCCCGATGGCCATAGGCGCCGTTGATCACGACAAGCACCTTGCCCGCGCGCGGCACCAGGCTTGTCAGCATGGCTTCCACCGCGAAAGTGCCCGAGCCTTGCATCGGCACGGTCACAAATTTCTCGCCGCCATTGATCAGGGCAGTGAGCCGGGAAAGCACGGAGCGATTGATCTCGATAAAGCTCGCGTCGCGCGAGCCCCAATCATGGATCATCGCCTCCTTGACCGACCGGGAAGTTGTCAACGGTCCGGGGGTGAGAAGCAAGGGATCGCCAGTTTCGCTCATGGCTGGTTGTCGGATTTTTTCGAGCATGGCGCGGCGTTCCTGACGGCCTGATGACGATCAGATTATCATCCCCCGACCCATCGTCTCATTTGCATTTTGGATGCCTCATATAGATAATGTCTATATGAGCCTGATGACGCAGCTACGGGCCTTCCATCTGGTCGCCGATGCCGGGAGCTTTTCTTTGGCGGCGCGGACCGCCGGGCTGAGCCAGCCGACGCTGTCGGCGCAGGTGCGTGCGCTGGAGGCGAGCTACGCCGTGGATCTGTTCGACCGCCGCGGACGCGGTGTGCGGATGACCCCGACCGGACAATCGCTTTTTGCGCTCACCACCCGGCTGGTGGCGGCGGAGGAAGAAGCCCGCGCGCTCCTGACCGGCGGCCGCGCCTTGACGCGCGGCCATCTGCGGGTGAGCGCGGACAGCGCCTATCACGTCATGCCGATTCTGGCCGAGCTCAAGCGCCTGCATGCCGGACTCACCTTCACGCTGAAGATCGACAACTCGGCGGCCGTGCTCGATCACCTTACGGAGCATGGCGCCGATATTGCAGTGATGGCGAAGATGACGTCGGATCCCCGCATCTATTCGATGAAATTGCGCGAAGACCGGCTGATCGTCTTTGTCCCGCAAGGTCATGCCTGGTCGCGCCGGCGGCAGATCCGCATGTCGGAACTCGCCGGCCGGGACATTGTCGTGCGTGAACGCGGATCCATCACGCGTGAGGTATTCGAGGCGCGGCTGGCACAAGCCGGCGTGGTTTCCGGATCGTTGATCGAGGTGCAGACCCGCGAAGGGGTGAGAGAAGCTGTCGCCGCCGGCTTCGGAGTCGGCGTGGTGTTCGACAGCGAATTCGGCACCGAAGCGCGTTTCCATGCGATCGAGGTCAGCGACAGCGATCTCACGGTGGGCGAATACGTGGCTTGCCTGCAGGAACGGCGGCGGCTTCCCGTGGTGCGCGCCTTCCTCAACGTGGCGGGCGACGTGGCCATGGGAAAAGCATAGACCTAGTGCAATCTGATCAGCGCCAATCCCAGCACGATCATCAGCGCGGCGACCACCCGCGCGGGCCGCAGCTGCTCCTTCAATATGACAACGGAAATGACGGCGGCAAACAGCACGCTGGTTTCGCGCAAGGCCGCAACGATCGCGATGGGCGCCACTGTCATGGCCCAGATTGCGATCCAGTAGGAGGTTACCGACAAGGCGCCGCCGAACAGTCCGGTTTTCCAATAAATCCGCGCCTCAGTGAGAATGGATTGGCCGCGCCGCCATAACGCGAAGGCCGCCATGCAGGAACCGTCGAGGACAAAAAGCAGCGCCGCATAAGCGTGGGCGTTGCCCGACACACGGGCGCCGATGCCGTCCGTCAGCGAATAGCCGCAGATCGTGACCGCGGTAAAAAATGCGAAGCCGACGGCGCGGCGGTCGATGCGGGTGAGGTCCCGCCCGCCGCGGATTGACAGCAGGAAAACGCCGGCGACCAGACTCAAAACGCCGAGCCAGCCAAACAGGCCGATGTCCTCTCCCAGCGCCGTGGTCGAAATCAGCGCCGTCATCAGCGGGGCGGCCCCGCGGGCGATCGGATAGACCTGGCTGAGATCGCCGGTCCGGTAGGCCTCGGTGAGACCGTAATAATAGGCCAGATGCAGAATGATCGAGGCGACCAGCCAGGGCCAGGAAACAACGGGCGCGAAACCGACGAATGGCAACGCCGCCGCGGCGATCAAGCCGCTGGCAACCGTGATCAGCGCGTTGGCGGCGAAGGGATCAAGCCGGATCTTCAGAAGTGTGTTCCAGCTGGCATGGCAGAGCGCCGCGAAAAGGACGGCGGCAAAAACGAAGGGGTCCATCTCACCCTTTCAGGTGCGCTACCGGTAGGATCGTATACGTCGTGGCGACGCTAGCACTGCCTGCGCTGTCACAAAACTGTAACAAAGAGAATTTCGGGAATGTTGAGCATGCTATCCCCGAAATGTTAGTTTGAACGCTCAAAGCCACCGGCGGGGATCGACATGGCCAGCAAACAGGTTGACGCGCGCAAGAAGGCGCTGAAGAAGCAGATCAAGAAGCTCAAAGCGGAATTGCGCGAGCTGAAATCGAAGTCGGCGGCGGATAAAAAGAAGAAACGGCTGAAGAAAGAAGGCGCCAAGGCCAAAAAGCCGAAAGCAAAAGCAGCGGCAGCGCCGAACCCGGATGCACCGCTGAAGGCGGGACCGCCGGCGGTGAAGAAGCCCAGCGCGCGCATGATGCCTGCGCCGGGCGCAAAGATCAGCGCGCCGGCCGCCGGCGGGAGCATGCTATCTTCCATCAAGATCAGCGGAGCTTAATGCTCTGCTGCCCTGAACCGGACGTCAGCATAATGGCGTAAGCGCCGAACGCAGGCGCTTGACACAGGCCAAGGTTCCCGTAGCAGTATTCGAAATGCGGTCGCGATTGACCCGGCCGTCGTTTTTCACCAGAATTTCAAAAATTTTCGAAGACGGAGAAGGACTCAGCGGTCAGCCAACGCGCTGGAATAACAGCGGCAGTGAACGCCTCACCTCTCGGGAGGGAGAAAGCAAATGAAGACGCTTCTTGCTCTACTGGCGCTGGTTGTTCTGCCGGCCAGCGCCGCGGCGCAGAACGCCGCCTGGAAGCAATCCTGGGAAGAGACGCTCGCCGCCGCAAAGCAAGAAGGCAAAGTGGTGATTTCCGCCCCGCCGAGCCGGGAGCTTCGCCAGGTTCTACCCGAGGCTTTCAAGGCCAAGTACGGCATCACAGTCGACTATCTTGGAGGACGCAGCACGGAGTCGGCGGCGCGCATGCGGTCGGAGCGGCAGGCGGGCATCCACTCGGTCGACATTGTCTTTGCCGGCATCCAGAGCATGGCGCTGACGTTCCACCGCGGGGGGATGCTGCAGCCGCTGAAGCCCGCGCTGCAACTGCCGGAGGTGGTGGACGGCTCGAAGTGGAAAAAGGGAAAGCTCTGGTTCTCCGATCCGGAGGAGCAGTACATTCTGCGGCTTGCGAACAGCGTCACGACGATGTTCCACATCAATACCAAGCACGTGAAGCCGGGGGAGATACGCTCGGTTAAGGACCTGCTCAATCCGAAATGGAAGGGAAAGATCGCGCTCCAGGACCCGACCATCCCGGGAAGCGGCAGCAACCAGGCCGCGCATCTTTATTTCCAGCACGGCGAAGACTTCATCAAGGCGCTTTACATCGAGCAGAAGCCGATGATCTCCCGCGATACCCGGCTGATCACAGACGGGCTCGTCCGCGGCACTTATCCGATCACGCTCGGAGCCGAAGATGCGGACGTGGCCAAGATGCAGAAAGAGGGCGTGCCGCTCGAGATCCTGGAGCTCTCCGACCTTTACCCGGAGATTTCCGCGAGCTACGGCCAGATCGCCATCGTCGACAATGCTCCGCATCCGAACGCAGCCAAGGTATTCGTGAACTGGATCGCTTCGAAGGAAGGCAACGAAGTGTTCAACCGCGCCATGGGCACAGCCTCCACCCGAAACGACATAGACGAAAGCCACCTGCCTCCGGAGATCATCCCGAGAGAAGGCGTGCAGTATTTCGACACCTATGACTGGGAGTTCACCGTCACCAAAAAAGAGAAGGTGCGTGCACGCATGAAGGAACTGCTCGCGGCGCAATGAGGCCCCCTTGCGCGGCCTAGGAAACGATCCGCTCAAGCGGCAGCCGCACCGGCGGCGCCAAACGCTCCGGCCTTTGCTCAGACGGCTCGGGCGAGGCTTTCATGGCTGAGCATTCTCTTAAGCTCCGGCACGCAGGAGCCGCAGTTCGTCCCCGCTCGCAAGGCGACGCCGATGCCCTCCACATCGCCGATGCCGTTGGCGATCGCGGCGCGGACGGCGGCGGCGCGCAACCCCTCGAGAAGGATCGCAGTCCGCGCCGGACTTTCGTCGACAATGACGATCTTGAACAACGGATCGCTGGACATCGCGGAGCTTCGGTCCCTGCAAAACACCTGGACCGCACTCCGGCAGGGCGGCTCATCTCCTCCTTAGTCGCGGAGGGCATGCCTGTCAAAGCGGATGTAACGGCACGCCGCCAGCAACCAACAGCGGCTGTTATTGGACCTTCTTCTTCAGCCAATCCTGCATCTGCGCAATTTCGGTTTCCTGCGCCTTGATGATCGACTCCGCCAATTTCTTCACCTCGGGATCTTTTCCGAAAGCGAGCACGACCTTGGCCATATCGATGGCGCCGGCGTGATGGGCGATCATCCCGTTCACGAAGTCGACGTCGGCGTTGCCGGTAAACGTGATGTCCATGGCGCTATGCATCTTCATGTTGACGGCATGGAATGCCAGGCTGGATGGCCCCGCATCGCCTTTCAGGCTCGTTGAACCTGCCATGCTTCCATGCGTAATCACATTTTGGCCGCTTGGACCGTACTGCATTTGAGCAAAGGACATCCCTGCCATCAGCGCGACCCCTGCGACTGACAAGGCAATGGTCGTCTTCTTCATGGATCATTCTCCCGTCTGTTCTGCCGGCGCTGGGCCGCTTGTGAACAGTTTGGGACAGGGTTTGTGTCTTTGCCAAGACAGCGATTAGATGGGCCGCCGATCGGTCCAGTTTCTGCAAGATCTGGACAAAAGGGGAGACGGCGATGCTGAACGTCGGGATCATCGGACTCGGCGGCTGGGGACGCCGGCTGGTCGAATCGGTACAGGGCAAAAGCGATCGCATCCGCTTTGCCGCGGCGGTGACCGCAACCCCGGCCAAGGCCGAAGCATTCGCAACCAAGCATGGTCTCAAAGTCGGCGGCGATCTCAAATCGATGCTGGCCGATGGCTCGATCGATGCCGTGGTGTCGTCCGGTCCTGCCGGGTTGCACGCGGCGCATTCGCTGGCCGCGCTGGAAGCCGGAAAGCCCGTGCTGGCGGTCAAGCCGATGGCTCTCAAGCGGGGCGACGCCGAGGCCTTGCGCGCCGCAGCCCGGACCCACCACGTCTTACTGGCGCTTGGTTACAACCGCTGCTTTTTCCCTGCCGTGGCAGAGTTGCGCCGCAGGGTCGCCGCCGGCGAACTCGGCACCCTTCTGCACATGGAAGGAAACTTCTGCGTCGACCGCTATTTCAAGCTCAAGCCCGGCGCCGACTGGAAGACGGACTCCAGCCAGGTCTTGGCCGGCGCGCTGGCTGATCACCCGCTCTATGCGATGATCGAGCTGCTAGGCCCGGTGGCGGAAGTCGTCTCGCACGGCTCAACCCGCGCCACCAACCTGCCGATTGCCGACGCGACGGCGACGCTTCTGCGCTTTGCGAGCGGCGCCAGCGGACTTTTGACTGCGATCGGCGCTACCGCTACCTATGAGAGAACGACGGTGTTCGGGTCCAAGGGCTGGGCGGAGATACGCCAAGGCGAGCAATTCATCTTTCAGCCGCTCGACGGGAAAGCCGCCACCACGGATTGTCCCGCCGCTGACCCGGAGAAGGCGGAACTTGAGGCCTTTGCAGCCGCGGTGACCGGCGAAAAGCCCTTCCCAGTGACGGTGGACGACGCGGTCCACGGGGTAGCCGTGTTGGAAGCAATCGATCGGGCGGCCAAGACGGGCAAAGCGATTAGAATCTGATATGAGCGTGTCGCAGCCCGAAGGAACTCGTCGATTTGAGTGAGAGCGATACCCAAACATCCGATCGAAGCTACCGCTGGTACCTCATTGGCAATTTTTCGTCCTCCGTTGGCATTTGGGTCCAGCGCACCGCGATCCTCTGGCTGACCTGGGAGCTCACCCATTCGGCGACCTGGCTCGGGCTCATCGCATTGGCCGAAACCGGCCCGACGATTGCGCTCGGCCTCTATGCAGGCGCGGTGCTCGATCGGCTCAATCACCTCGGCGTGCTTCGCTTCACGCAGCTTCTCACGCTGCTTTATTCGATCGCTCTCTTCGGGATCATGGCATCTGGATACATGAATATCTGGATGCTCGCCGGCCTGGTGCTTTTCCGGGGAGCCGTCTTCGCCTTCAACCGCCCGGCACGGCAGACCGTCGTTTACGGGCTGGTGGGACGCGAAAAGCTGCTTAAGGCGCTCTCGCAGAACGCGATGATTTTTCAAACCTCGAAGTTTATCGGTCCGGCGGTCGGCGGAGCTACCCTCGTCGCCTTTGGCGTCGCGGAGACTTTCGGCATCAGCATTCTGCTGATCCTCGTGTTCACAGGCGCATTGCGCCTGGTCGATATGCCTCCGCCGTCCCGCCCCGAACGCGAGCCCCGGCCTATTGTCGCGGAGGTCGCCGACGGCTTGCGCTATATCCTGTCGCAGCCGGTGGTCCGCAACCAATTCATCCTGCTGGCGATCGTCGCTGTCTGCGCAAAACCGATCACCGAACTCATGCCGGGCTTCGCCTCCGGCGAGTTCGGCAAGGCAGCCAGCGGGCTGGCCTGGCTGCTGGGCTCCCACGGCGTCGGCGCGACGCTGGCCGGCGTCTGGATGTCCTGGCGATTCGGCGTTCAGAGCCTGCTGACGATGGCCTGCATCGCAATCATTTCGATGGCGGTAGCGCTCATTCTGTTCGTCGGCTTCAATTCCTTCCTCATCGGCTGCCTGCTCATGTTCTTTGTCGGATTCTCCACGGTGGTAATGGACATCAGCAACCAAACCCTCATTCAGTCCGCCATCCGATCGCGTTTCCGGGGCCGGACGATGAGCATCTATGGGATGATCGCGCAAGGCGGCCCGGCCGTCGGTGCCTTGGCCATGGGCTTGATTGCAGAAACAACAGGATTGCGATGGCCGGTATTCATCGGCGCCTGCATTGCGTTGGCCGCCGGAGGGCTGGCATTGATATTCCGCCGTCAGATCGCTGGCACCTCGACGCAGCCGGAAGCCTGATCGGATCATTATGCCGCCAAGCAAGAAGCCGAAAGAAATCAATCCAAAAATCCTGGCGGTGATCGTCGCCTCGGCGATCATTATGCAGCAGATTGACGCGACGGCGATCACCACGGCACTGCCGCAAATGGCGATCTCGCTGAATACCGATCCGATACGGCTCACCATTGCGGTAACCTCCTATCTGCTCAGCATTGCCGTCTTTATCCCGGTTAGCGGCTGGGCTGCGGATCGGTTCGGCGGACGCACGGTGTTCCGCTTGGCGATCGCCCTGTTCACTTTGGGTTCGGTATTGTGCGGGATCAGCGAAAACGTGGTCCAGCTGACCGCGTCGCGCGTCCTTCAGGGCCTCGGTGGCGCGATGATGGTGCCGGTCGGCCGGCTCGTCCTGTTCCGCAGCGTCGAGAAATCGCAACTGATCCCCGTCATGGCCTATCTGCAGGTACCGGCGCAGTTGGGGCCGGTGCTCGGCCCGCTGCTTGGCGGTTTCATCACCACCTATATTTCCTGGCGCTGGATCTTCTTTGTGAATGTGCCGCTCGGCCTGCTCGGCATATTCCTGGTATCGCGTTACTTCGACAATCCAAAAGAAGAGAACCCGCGCCCGATGGATTGGATCGGCTTCGTCCTCACCGGCGTGTCGCTGTCTTGCATCATGTATGGCATTGAGGCGATCGGGCGCGGGGCAGGCGAAGCGGCCGTGGCAAGCGCGGTGCTGGTCGTCGGCGTAATCGTCGGCGCACTCGCCTTGCGCCATCTGCGGCGGCATACGCACGCCCTTCTGGACTTGTCGGTCTTCCGCAATCCCACTTTTCGCGCCGGCATTGGCGCCGGCTCGGTCTTCCGCGCCGGCGGAGGTACGTTGGTCTACCTGCTGCCGCTCTTGTTTCAGGTGGTGTTCGGCATGACGGCGTTTCTGTCCGGCATCCTGACGTTCGCCACCGCGGCAGGGGCCATGTCGATGAAGCTCACCGCGCGGCCGATTCTGAGGCGCTTCGGCTTCCGCAAGGCCATGATCGGCAATGCGCTCATCAGCGCCGCGACGATCGCGATGTGCGTCTTTTTTACCGATGCGACGCCGGTCATGCTCATGTTCGTGCTGCTGCTGATCGGCGGATTTTTCCAATCCTTCCAGTTCACCGCGACCCAAGCCATCGTTTATGCGGACATCGAACACCAAAGGATGAGCACCGCGAGCAGCATCGCCAGCATGGCGCAGCAGCTGAGCCGCGGCTTCGGCATCGCCTTTGCCGCCGGGTTGCTGAATCTGTCGCTCGCCTGGCGCGGCGCCGGCGACCTCACGGTTTTCGATTTGCAGCTCGCCTTCGCGGCCGCCGCGACGTTTGCGCTGCTCAGTATCCTATTCTGCTGGCCGCTTGCGCCGGACGCCGCCGCTGAAGTCAGCGGCCACCGGTCCAAAGAGTAGACCCTGGCTTTCGGCCACGCCGGTGGCCAATGCGCCATCGCCGTCCGAACATCATTTCAGCAATTCACGCACCTTCTCTGTGACTTCGGTTCTGCCTTTCTGCAGCCAGTTGAAATCGGTGTCGTCGGGATAATTGACGCCCGGCTTGGGAATTATGCGCGGGTCGAGGAAAGACTCATCCACGTCTGTGCGCAGCGTGACGGCTTCGTAGTCGCGTGAATAGAGCTCCAGCGCTTCCTTGCCGGCGAACCAGTTGATGAAGATCTTGGCCGCATCCGGATGCGGGGCCTTGTTGGCGTAGGTCATCAGAAGCGGCGCGGCGTTCACGCGGTTGACGATCCCTTGCAGCTCGAAAACTTCCAGCAGCTTATAGCCTTCTTTGACCAACGGCTTCACATCGTCGGCGCGGCAGGTCAGGCAGATCGGATAAGTGCCGCGCGCCAGCCAGTCGGTGAGTTGCCGACGCTCCCGGCTATAGGTCGGCTGCTGGTCGACATAGACCTTCTTGACGTATTCCGGCCCGAGCTGGGTATAAAAATGCACGGCGCTGTTGGCACCGCTGCCGGTATGACGCGGATCCTGGCTGGCGATTTTGCCTTTCCACTTCGGATTGATCAGGTCGTTCACATGCTTCATCTCTTCCGGCTTCACGAAATCGGTATTGATGTACAGAGTTTCGTTCACCGTTGAGAAGAGCATCATGATGTATTGCCCTTCAGGATCGATGAATGACGGCGCCCCGCGCTTCCATTTCCCGCCGTCCGTCACATCGGGATGGATCAGGAGCGGCTTGATCGGATCCAGCATCCCCTGCGGATAAAGCGTGGTGACGGTGGTGCCGGAACCGCCGAGATAGACGTCGATTGAATAGATACCGGACTGGCGCTCGGTGCGAACGCGCGCGGCGATCTGGCTGGCGGTACCCGCAATATAGTCCACCGGAATCCCGAACTGCTTGGTGAAGCGCGGGATGATCTCATTGCGCATCACCGGATCGGGCGAGCCGAAGACAACGACCTTGCCTTCCTTTTTTGCGGCGGCAAGCGTTTCGTCCCACTGCTTCTGCCAACCGGCGGGTTGTGCCATCGCCAGCGAGCTGCACGCCATGGACAGCAACAAGGCGGGTATTTTCATGAATCGCGCCCGACGCTTTCCGCTTTGGTCACATCGTCAGTTCGTAGGGAATTTGCCGCGGGCCATGGCGCTCTTCGACGGTCTTTTCCGCCATATTATAACCGTGCTGGATATTGCTTCCGCCCAGCTTCTGGCTACGGATGATGATCGCCACCGAGCGTGCGTCGCCGCCCTGCTCCGCATGGATGTCGTGCGGCGGCACAAGGTCGACCTTGCCTTGCGAGCCGGACGTGACTGACGTCAGTTTAATCTCGGCATGGCCGGGCCTGCTGCCATCGTCGACGCGGTCATAGCGCTCGAGGCTCTCGGTTCCGTCGAGCACGCCGTACAGCACCCAGGCGTCGCCATGATCATGCGGCCTGCCCTTGCGGCCGGGCACGCGCACCACGGCGTTGATGGCAAAGCCATGATCCGGATCGACATAGAACAGCAGATTCTTCCCGCCTTCGGTCGACGGCCAGTTTGCGGAAATCGCCTTCAGGCCGTCGTCCTTCACGAGTTGTTCAAGCACCGGCTTTGCCGCTTCCATCCGGCTCTTGATGTCGGCTTTTGCCGCCCAGATTGCGCGTAACTCATCGATGAATTTTGCGAAGACCGGGACTTTCGCATGGGCATTCATAATTTGTCTCCCAATCGTAAAGCTTTCGAGAAGCGGCGGTGGCTTATTCGCGCAGCAAGTCGCCTTCAACCGTGCAGCGGCGCAGCAGGCGGCGCTCCTCCTTCGGAAAGTCGGTGCGCGCGTGGATGGTGCAGCGGTTGTCCCACATCAGGAAATCTCCGAGCTTCCACTCATGCTCGTAGATGAATTCGCGCCGCTCGCCGATATCGTAGAGCTGCGTCATGATCGCGTCGCTCTTGGCCTTGTCCATCCCCTCGATGCCCACGGTCATGAGCCGATCAACAAACAGCGTCTTGCGGCCGGTCTCGGGATGGCTGATGAAAACCGGATGACGGTAATGCGGCAGGTGGCTGATGTCGCCGGAATGGCTGGCCTGCTTGGCGCGGTTATATTCGTGGATGTGGATGGCTTTCCTGCCCTTAAGCTTCTCCTTCAGCGTCGCCGGGACTGCGTCATAGGCCTTGTACATATTGGAAAACATGGTGTTGCCGCCGGTCGACGGCAGCTCGATCGCGTAAAGGAAAGTGTAGCGGTACGGCCGCTCGGTATAGCCGCCGTCGATGTGGAACCAGAACTCGCCCTCGCCGAAAGCGCCGATCGGCACACCGTCTTCCTTGATATTGGTGACGAGCAGGACATTCTTGTGCGTCTGCTGGGTGCCTTCGATCTTCTTCGCCAGCTGCGTCTTCGCGCGCTTGCGTTCGCCTAGATTGCCGAAATAGGACGCAAAGCGGAGCTGGTCGTCCTGCGTTATCTGTTGTCCGCGAAACACCAGCACAATGTGCTTGTTCCAGGCGTCCCGGATCGCCTGCACCGTCTCGGGCGAGAGCGGCCGCGTCAGATCAACCCCGCTGATCTCCGCGCCGCACGCCGGTGACAACGGCGTGACCTGGATGTCGAGAACGTCCTGCATGGTGTTTCCTTCCGGGATTTTATTGTTTTTTCAATCCTACCCGGCCTCAACTAAACCGCAACCAATCCGCACGGGCGCATGTCCCCGGCGGGCCCCGGTGGTTATGATAAGCTCCCGTCTCAGAAAACCCGGTGGATTCAGGCGAAAATGGCGCGAGCGCACCGCCTCGGCCGAACATTTGGCCTAAAAACCGCCGCTTCCAAGGTCCACAGATCCTGCTATTCTGTCTGCTCGCGAACAGCATGCATCCGAGGGGGGAGCCAGTCGATGAAGCCGTCACCTGTCGCAATTGCGCCATCGTCCCTCGGCGGCGCGGCGACGTATTCTGACAGGTATAAATATCTGTGGGGGCTCGCACTTATATCCCCCTTAACCCCGCTTCTGGGCGCCTACCTCGAGGCCAAGACCGGACTGGGTGCTTTTACCTGGGTGACGATCGCCTTGTGGTTCGGGCTCGTCCCGATTGCGGACTGGATCATCGGGCCGGACGCGCACAATAACCCGCCAGAAAAGGCGGTGCCGCAGCTCGAGCAAGACCCATTTTATCGCTATCTCACCTATTGCACGGTGCCGATTCACTACGGCGTCTTCCTTGGATGCGTTTGGTATGTGGGCACTCACCAGCTTGATTGGCTTGGCCTCGCCGGTCTGACGCTGGCGCTGGGACTGGTTAATGGAATGGCCATCAATGTGGGCCACGAACTCGGCCACAAAAACTCGGTCCTGGAACATTGGTTGGCAAAAGCGGTGCTGGCGCTTGTCGGTTATGGTCATTTCTACATTGAACATAACAAAGGCCACCATCGGTACGTGGCCACCCCTGAGGATCCTGCCAGCGCCCGCTTTGGAGAGAGTATTTATCAGTTCGCCCGCCGCGAAATTCCTGGTGCCTGGCGCCGCGCCTGGGAGACAGAGCGAAGCCGTCTTGTTCGCAAAGGCAAGAACCAGTGGTCCTGGGAGAATCAGATTCTCCAGCCGCTGGCACTCACCTTCTTGCTTTACGGCACATTGGTAGCGCTGTTTGGCATCATGATCGTGCCCTTCCTCATTGCCCAAGCTGCTATTGGCTGGTGGCAGCTCACTTTAGCGAACTACATCGAGCACTACGGTTTGTTGCGGCTGAAGATGCCCGATGGCCGCTATGAACGGTGCCGGCCGGAGCATTCCTGGAATTCTAATCACCTGATCTCGAATTTTGTGCTGCTGCACCTGCAACGGCATTCCGATCATCATGCCAACCCGATGCGGCGTTACCAATCACTGAGAAACTTCGAAGGGATCCCGCAACTGCCTGCCGGTTATCCGGCAATGTATTTACTTGCGCTGATCCCGCCGTTATGGCGCCGTGTCATGGATCCTCTGCTGTTGAAGCAGGTCAAGGGCGATATGAGCAGGGTCAACATCGGTCCTCGCCATGAAGAGCTCCGAAGAGCAGCAGGCGAAGGCTCGGGCGGCTGCCTGCCGGAGCAAGCCTGACCGGCGCCATCCTTCAGCGGCGGCTCCACCCTATGGCGCGTCTGGTTGCTATCGCATAGGCCCTTAGGATTGTCCTCGCGGCAGCGCGCGCCCTCGACCCCGCCGTCGCTGCCATCCTTCGCAGCTCTTGAGCAGCACTAAAGATTCAAGATCAGTTTCCTAAAGGAACCGCCATGACTCCCGTGATCGCCAAAGCAATTTTTGCTTTGCTTATAGTAGGCTGGTACGCCATTCGCGTTCCCCATGAGTGGCGGGCCTGGCGGACGCCAGTGCGGCGCAGCGCACGGGACTACCGCGAACTCGCAGTTATTTTGATTGCGATCGTCGGACTGGGAACGCTGCCCTTGCTGTATATAGCGACGGGATTTCCTCAATTCGCCGACTACCCATTCAACCCGACGCAGGCCTGGAGCGGGGCCGTTGCGGCAACAGCAGCGCTAGGCATGTTTTACATGACGCATCAAGCGCTAGGCACGAATTGGTCGGTAAGCCTTGATGTACGCAAAGATCACCAACTGATTACGAACGGCGTTTACCGATACATCCGGCATCCGATGTACACCGCGTTTTGGCTCTGGGCCCTGGCGCAGGCCTTGCTCCTGCCGAACTGGGTGGCCGGGCTGTCCGGCATTGTCGGCTTCGGACTTCTTTATTTTCTGCGGGTGAACCGCGAAGAGCAGCTGATGATCGATACCTTCGGAGAGGGCTATCGATCTTACATGCTGCGAACGAAACGACTCATTCCCTGGATCCACTAGGGCGTTTGCCTTTGTGACTTCCGGAAGGCCATAGCCCCTGGGCTCGCTGCCGGCTAAACGACAGCCGCAGAACATCGGGCGCGCAAGCGCTCGCGAAGAACCGCCATTGCTGCGGTGCTATTTCGGCAGGAGAAAGCTTACGGGACGACGATCCGCAAGCCGTTCACGCCGATGGGGCAGGCCGGAGAAAAGGGCAGGATCTCCACCGGAGATCCCGCCCAATGTTTCGTCAGGTACTCAGCCCTTGGTGACGACGGCGGCAGGCGGGGTCTTGCCCTTGCCTTTACCTTTGCCTTTGCCGACACACCCGGCAAGGCTCGCGACGGCAATACAGCCAATCACCAAAATTGTAAGTTTCTTCATGGGCAGCCCTCTCTCCTGTAACGTTCGAATAGATTCGCCTGACCATACTGCGGCCTGTCAGGCGCCGCTTACTAGTGCGCGGAGGCCACACTTGGTTCCCGAATTTGTCCCGGGATCGCCATTTTCCGCGCCCGCCGCTCCGGGCGGCCGACCCTCAGCCGCCGAAACGGGCCTGGATGGCTCGCCTTTCCCCCCGGGTGGCGATGGTAAGCCCATCCTGATGCCCCCGGCACCGGACCGGCCGGCTAGCCGGGTTACCCCAAATGTGGCGGCTTCTCCGCGGAATAATACGGACGGCCGCGGCAATGGCCGGGCTGGGGATTGACGATGCCGAAGCGGGGCTCAGCGGGCCGGCTTAGGCTTGCTCCTATTGAAGAAGCTCACGCACTGACCCTAATTTTTGAAGTTCTGGCGCAGCTGCGCTGACGGCGCAGGCCGTTAGTGCCAGCGCCTGAACACCACCGAGGCGTTCACGCCGCCGAAGCCGAAGCCGTTGCTCATCGCATAGTCGACTGCGCGGTCGCGCGGCTTCGGACCGATGACGTCAATCTCGCCGGCGGCGGGATCCGTCTCCTGCAAATTCAGTGTCGGCGGCAAGACGCCGTGGCGGAGCGCCTCCACCGTCAGGATCGCGCCCGTGGCGCCCGCCGCGCCCAGCAGATGGCCGGTCGCGGATTTGGTCGACGAGACCGAGAGCTTGGGGTCGTCGCCAAACACGCCGCGGATCGCCGTCAGTTCCGCCACATCTCCGAGCAGCGTGGAGGTCGCGTGCGCGTTGAT
Organism: Xanthobacteraceae bacterium; assembly: GCA_035699705.1. Classification (GTDB taxonomy): domain Bacteria; phylum Pseudomonadota; class Alphaproteobacteria; order Rhizobiales; family Xanthobacteraceae; genus CANKHA01. Next base: position 24,538 of record DASSPI010000056.1, on the reverse strand, counting down.
GTAGCCGATGTCCTTGGGCTGGATGCCCGCGGCGCGCACCGCGATCCGCATGCAGCGCTGCAGTCCCTCGCCGTCCGCCGGCGCGGCGGCAATGTGATAGGCATCCGACGTCGTGCCGTAGCCGACCAGTTCGGCCAGCGGCTGGGCACCGCGCGCTTGCGCATGATCCAGCGCCTCCACTACCAGCATGGCGGCGCCTTCGCTCAGCACGAACCCGTTCCGTTGCGTGTCGAAGGGACGCGATGCCTTTTCCGGCGTATCGTTGAAGCCGGTGGAAAGCACATGCGCGGCGCCGAAACTGCCGAGACTTACGCGCTCGATGCAGGATTCCGAGCCGCCGCAGACGGCAATGTCGGCTTCGCCGTTGCGGATGAGCCGCGCCGCATCCCCGAGCGCCTGGATGCTGGCGGCGCAGGCGGTCACCGGCGCGCCGATCGGGCCACGGAAACCGTGACGGATGGAAATCTGTCCGCTTGCGAGATTTACCAGAAAGGCGGGGACGGTGAAGGGCGACAGCTTGCGCACGCCGCGCGTGTCGGTGGTGCGCGTCGCCTGCATCATGGTCTGGAATCCGCCGATGCCGGAAGCGACCACGGTCGCAGTGCGGCCCCGTTGCTCTTCAGTGGCGGGAAACCATGCCGCCTGCGTGATGGCTTCGTTCGCCGCGGTGATGGCGAGCTGGATAAAGCGGTCCATCTGCCGCTTTTCCTTCAACGACACGCATTGTGCCGGGTCGTAGCCGGCCTCCGGGTCTTCGTCTTTGCTCGGAATGACGCCGGCGATCTTGGTGGCGATGTCGGCCACCAAGGCGTCGGGCAGCCGGCGAATGCCGGAGCGGCCCGCCAGCAGGCGGCGCCATACATGTTCCACCCCGCATCCTAACGGGGTAACCAGGCCGCAGCCGCTGACGACGATCCGACGCATCTTGCTCCTGGGCTGCGTGAGCTCCCCTCGCCCACTCGCGAGTTTCGTACAGGAGCGGCACCAACCCCGGACATCATACAGCGTCGGGCAGCGACGCCAATCGCGTTCACCGGATCATTTTTTCAGTTGACTATGTCGCAGAAGCTTCGCAGCCGGCGAAACCGCCGGCTGCCGACGCCCTGTCATTCGTAGCTGGATGGTCGATCAGCGACGGGTCGCCTGCCACTTCGTTTCGGTCGCGAACACACCTTCCATTCTGTCGCCATTGACCTTGCCCCGATAGACTCGGTCCCCGACCATGAAAGTTATATGTTCGCCGAGCATTTTCCCGTTGGTGACCTGGATGGTTTCCTTGGCCGACTTCAGGGTTCCGGTCAGCACCTGGTATTTCTGCTGCAGCGTCAGTTCGCCTTGCGGCAGCTGCCAGGTTCCTGCGACTTTGGCCGGGATGACCCAGAACATTGCCTTGCAATAGGCGGTGCAATTTTCCGCGGAAATCCGGTCATCCGGCTCCCAGTCCCCCATGTCGAAGGTATTCGACACGACGCGTGTTCCGGGCTTCATCTCCAGCAGGATCGGACGCAGCTTAAGATTCAGGTCCGACAACAGGAACAACGTGATCACCGTCGCCTGGCTAAAGTCGCTCTTGAAGATGTCGCCTTCAACGAAGGTCGCCAGATCCGTGACGCCGGCAGCGGCAGCGTTGCGTTTCGAGAGCTCAACCAGATCGGGGTTAAATTCGATACCGAGCGCCCTGACGCCGCGCTTCGCGGCGGTGATGACGGTGCGGCCGTCGCCGGAACCGAGATCGATGACATAATCGTTAACCGTCACCCGCGCCATGTCGAGCATACGGTCGACCAGCGCCTGCGGCGTTGGCACCCAGACGACGTCTTTTCCAGACTGACCGACCTGCGGTTCATAGGGCTTGGTCGCGGGTTGCGCGACGGCCGCGCCAACCATCAACAGCAGGGCGAAGGGGGGGACGGCGAATGATCGGAAAACACCAGCGGACGTCATGCAGCCTCCTTTTTCATTGTCACGAATGCGTCTCTAAAGCGTCCATTACTGTTGCGCGGGATCCGTCACTGGATTGGCCTATCCACATCGGCTCACTCCGCCGGCGCCGGCCGGCGCGCACGATTGAACAATAGCAACGGCGCCCCCACCGCCAGCACGCCCACGCCGAACAGCGCCCCGATTCCGGTATAGGCCAGGCTGGAATACAGCATCCAGAGGCAGGTTCCGACAAAGATGATCGGAAACACCGGATACAACGGCACGCGATAAGGCCGCGCGCGATCCGGATGGCGCCGGCGAAAAACAAAGATCGAGACGGCGACCGCCGTCATAAAAAGCCAGAACACCGGTGAGGTATATTCGACCATGGTCTTGAACCCGTCGCGCGTCAGCGCGCCGAGGCCAACCAGGGCGACCGCAATGGCCCCTTGCAAGATGAAAGCGTTTGCCGGGTTTTCGCCCCGTGGATTCCAGATGCCAAAAAGCCTCAGGCCGGGAAGATCGCGCCCGAGGGCATAGAAGACACGAGCGCCGGTGAAAATCGTTGCGTTCAGCGTACTCACCGCCGCACCGCATACGAACACCGAGAGCACGGCCGCGCCCGAAGGCCCAAATGCCAAACGCGTCACATCGGCGGCGACAGCCTGCGACTTCTGCAGTCCTTCGAAACCGAGCACGTAGAGATAGGCCCAGGCGACGAAGAAATAGATGGCGGTAACGAAAAGAACGCTCAATGTGAGAACCCGCACCATGTCGCGAGACCCACCTTTCAGCTCTGCCGAAATGTAGGAGGCTTCGTTCCACCCTCCGTATGTGAGCAGAACGAAGACCATCGCGAGGCCGAGCGGCGTATAGCTGCTCGGGCCGGTGGGCGCCAAAGACGGTGCTGCACCGCCGCTTGTTGCTGCAACCACCAGCCCCGCCGCGATCAGCAGAACGAGGGCGCCAATATCCAGGGTGGTGAAGATTTGTTGCGTTACCTTGCCTTGGGTTGTCCCTGAGACATTGATGGCAGTGAAGAGCACCACGATGATCGCTGCGTGGATTGCCGGCCCGTGCGGACCCAACGGCACCACGGCCTGCGCATAGTCACCATACACGAAGGCGACCAAGGCTATCGCGCCGGTCTGGATGACTGTGCAGCGGGCCCAGGCAAACATCACGCCCACGGACCGGCCATAGGCACGGGAAAGAAAATGATACTCGCCTCCGGCATCCGGAAAAGCGGTGGCAAGCTCTGCGTAACACAGCGCCCCGATCAAGGTGAGTAACCCGCCCAGCAGCCAGATCGCCAGGTAGTTGAAGCTGTTGCCGGCGAATTGCGCCGCCAGGCCCGGCGTCGCGAAAATGCCGACGCCCACCATCATGCCGACGACGATCGCGGCGCCGTCGAGCATGGACAAGGTACCGCGTGGTCCGGCTGACATTCGACTCGACATGCTACCGGATCCTACGTGGATGGATGGGCTTTGGCCGCGGTGGGAACAACTCTCGCATATTGTCGGAACACCACAAGCCCCTCAAAAGTCCGACGCCGCCTCGCCAGCAAGCATATTTTTGTCGCAATCCAGACACTGGGCTTGTTCCTACGGCGGTGCCAGCGGCAGTTAAACAACCAGCAATTACGACGTCAAAGTAATCGGGACGGGTCACAATGGTTTGACTTGCACCGCCTATCTAACACGGGCTGCGCGCGCTCGGATACCGGGCACGGCATTTTCGGACCCATCATTGGGGCCGCTATCTATCTGCGCGGCCATTCCGAGGCGCTGGCTTAGCTGCGAGCATTCCCCGGCAAGGACGAACGGAATTTTTCGACGGCGTTGCGCGCGGCGTCCATCAGCAGGATGGCATCGGCCGCATAGGTAAACAGGCGGCAGCCGCGTTCGAACCAGGGCGCGATGTCTTCGCTGCGTTGGATCATCGTGGCGGATGCGCATTGCCCGCCGGATTTGGTCTGCACCTCTTTGATCACCTTTTCATTGGCGGCAATCACATCGGGATGGTTCACCTGCCCACCCAGTCCCATGGCGGTCGACAAGTCGCCGCGCCCGACGCCGATCACATCGGCGCCCGGACGCACCGCGGCGATCTCGCCGACCTTGCCGATGGAATCGGGATCCTCGACGATCGCCCAGATGCATACCCGCTCGTTCTGGTGCCGCACATGCTCGGGAAAGTCGGAGCGGCGTGAATTGTAGCCGCCCACCCGGGTGTGGCCGCAGGCGCCGCGATGGCCGAGCGGCGGATAATACATGACGTCGACCGCGGCACGGATATCCGCCGCGCTCTTCACCCCCGGCAAAGATATCGCTTCGGCTCCGAGCTCCAGAACTTTCAGGATGAGGCCGGGTTCGTGGGTATACAGGCGCACGATCGGCGACACGCCGCCTGCGTCCGCTGCGCGCAACATATGCGTCAGCGTCTGCCAATCAGGCGATGCGTGCTGCAGATCGATGATGACATAGTCCATGCCCGCATTGGCAAACAGCTCGACGATTTCGGGCGAGGGAAATGTGACATAGGATCCGATCAGGGGCTTGCCGGCCCTGATCATCGCTTTCAGTCCCTCTCGCGAATTCTTCGGCATGCGGTCACTCACCCGGTGTATTCGACACTATGCATGCCGCCGTTCCAGCGGTCGATCAGAAAGAGCCGGCCGTGCTCATCGGTTGTGATATCGTCGAGCCGACAAAGGGCGGCGTCCAGCTGACGTGGCCCAACAGTTTGAGTGCGCGTTGATCGGTGCAGTCGATTACCGCGACGCCGCCTCCCCACAAGGCGCAATACTTCCGGTTGCCGCGAACGAGTTGCGGGCCGTGCACGTCTGGCGTTCTCATTGGGTGGGGGGTCGTTCCCCAGGCCGACGGTATCAGATTTTTGCCAGGGCAGGCCGACGGTGCTGATCACTTCCGGTTTGAGCGGATCGGAAATATCCGTCGACCAGATCACGCGGCGGTCCAGCCCGGCAGCGCATGTATTGGGCCTACGAAGAAGCGGAGAAGCCAGATTCGGCTGCGCCGCGGGCTGCGTCGGGTGGGCGGTGCCTGCAGCGCATCCGGCCAGCCTCTTAACGAGCTCTGTCTTCTTCAGTCAGTTACCGGTCACCACGATCATGGGCGAGGCCAGCCCCGGGTCACCGAACTGAAGATGGCCCTCGATATGCGCGCGCACGACGAGGAAGGCGGTGAGACTGACAGCCAGGGTAAGGCCGCCGAACACAAATCCCAGCAATCCGAGGCTTCTCTTGTCTGCCATGTTCATTTCCTAGTCAGCGTGGTGTTCGAATAAAATCCGTTCAGTGGTGACGCGTTTCAGTGCCGGCCGCAGAGGCAAAGCGCATCGTCCGTCCGGCTATATTTTCTACCTGCAGCAAGTTAGTTTTTGGTGAGGACAGCTTGAGCACACCTTTCTGCGCGGCAACTACGGGATGATCCGAGACCGTTTGCGCGCGCGGCAGCGCGCAAATGATCAGCACTGCCGCCAGCGGAAGGACAAAGAATTTGGGGCTTAGGAGAAGCATCCGTTCTTCCTGTTGCTAGAAAGGTCTTGCAGGCGCAATTCCAACGTTCAATTAAGCGGTTAGAAGCTGACGGCTTGCATCACGTTTGGGACGGCAGCCGTGACCGCGCTGTTCGATTCCTGGCTCACGATCCGAACCTGCCGCTCTTCCGCGATGGCGAGGCAAGCGCCGGAGTAATAAGGCCAGGCTTGCTCACGGCACTGCGTGCGGTCGCCGGCATCGGCCTTTCTGGCAAGCTGCTGAAGATTCTGCAGGTCCTTGACCGCGGCCTGGGCTTCGCGCCTTAACGCGACGAGGTCGACGGCCGGACGGTGCAGAGCGGCCATGGCCGCTCCGTTCGCGGCCGTGAGCATGTAATTGACCGCGATCTCGTCGGCGACCACATAAATCAGCGAGACAAGGGCGGAAATGCCCACCATGATCTTGGTATTCATCGAAGCCTCCACTCATGCCTTTTAAGGCTATGTTCTGAAGGCCAATCTAACGAGATTGTTTTTCCGGGCGTTTTCGTCCCAAAGGAATCTGGTTTCTCCGCCGGGCGAAATGTTTCGCCGGGATGCCGGCGACGAAACAAACGGCCGGCAAACCGCTCTGCCGCCTAGGTTTTCTCGTCCAGGGGCGAGAAGACATACCCCCCGCCCCGAACGGTTCGGATGACCCGCGGATGAGCCGGGTCGGGCTCGATCTTGCGGCGGATTCTCATAATCCGGATGTCGATCGCGCGGTCAAAAGCTTCCGGATCGCGCGCGTTGGCGAGATCGAGGAGCCTTTCGCGCGACAGAACCTTCTTGGGATTTTCGGCAAAGACTTTGAGCAAACTGAATTCCGAGGCGGTCAGCTGGTGCTCATTGCCCTCCGCGTCGCGCAGGGTTTGCGCCTCAAGGTCGAGCCATTTCACCCCGAACTGCACCAGCTTGTTCTTCGATTCCCGCGACTGAGCGGCGGCTGCCGGCTTTGCCGCAGCACTCCGGCGCAGCACGGCGCGAATGCGCGCGAGCAGCTCGCGTAATTCGCAGGGCTTGGCGAGGTAATCGTCGGCGCCCAGTTCAAGCCCCACGATCCGATCTACCGGACTCGCAGTCGCCGTCAGCATGATCACGGCCACACCTGTCCGCTGCTTGAGATCACGCACGATCGAAAGTCCATCCTCCTCAGGCATATTGAGGTCGAGGACGACGAGGTCCGGCATCCTAGCCTCGATAGCCTGTCGCAGGCTTCGCCCGCCGTCGCACAGCCGAACATCGAAGCCTTGCATTCCGAGATATTCGCCAAGCATTTCCCGGGTGGGCGCCTCGTCGTCGACCACAATAATGTAGTTGCGCGCGGTCATCTTGCCGGCAACCTGATTTCGAATGTCGTTCCGGCACCGGGGCCACTGCTTTCCGCCGCAACCGAACCCCCATGCAAATTGACGATGCGTTCCACGATGGACAATCCTAGCCCGGTGGAACTCTCACCTCCTGTTGGCTTGGCCGAAAGCCGCTGAAACCGTCCGAACAGCCGCGACATGTCTTCCGGCGAGAGCCCGGGCCCTTCATCGGCGACGGAAATGATCACGTCTTGCGCCTGCCGCGTCACGGAAACCCGGATCGTCGAATCCTGCGGGCTGTATTTGATCGCATTGCTGACCAGGTTGTCGATTGCCTCCCGCAGCCGATCCGCGTCGCAGGACGCATTCAGTTGCTCTGGCGCCGAGAACAAAAGCTTCTGATTCTTTTTGGCTGCGATAGGCTGGTTGGCTGCGCATTGTTCCGCCGCCAGGACGGCAATGTTGACCGGCTCCTTGCGGATCTTGATATCCATGGCATCGGCCATCGCGTCGGACAGAAGCTCGGTGACCATCTCTGACAGGTTTCCGGCAGCCTTCGAGATGTGGTCGATTTGCGCAACGAGGTTTTCCGTCTCCGGCCCCGGTGCCAGCATGCTCCTGAGCATCTCGGCGCGGCCAAGAATGACGCCCAGCGGATTGCGCAGATCGTGCGCTACGGTACTGAGTATGTCGTTTTTGAAGGCGTTTACCTTCTGCAACTCGGTCCATCGGGATGCCAGCCGGCGATTGGCGCTGGTCAGCTCCCGGGTGCGATCGGCCACCCGCTGTTCAAGCTGCGCGTTGGCCTCGTGCAGCTGTTGATACAGGATAACGTTGTCGAACGCGACCGAGAGCCGGCTGGTGAAGATTTCAACCAGCGCGCGGTCGGTGGCCGATAACTCACGGGCGGCTTCCAGCAGCACCACGACTTCCCGTCCACTACCGGTCTGGATGTAGAGGATGGACCTGTCGCCGGTAAACTCGTGACGACGACGCTGAAATGCTTCTTCGACCAGACGTCGCAGATCATCTTTTAGCGGCACAGATAACGAACCGCCCCCGATATCGCGATAGCATCCGGAACCTGCAAGGACCGAGAAGCTCGGGGCCCCCGCGCCGTTTTCCCGCAGCACCAGAATGCCGGCACAGTCTGCATTGAGCAGCGATGCCATCTGCGTCAGAACGCCTTCCGCCAGGCGCTGCATCGATTTGACGTCGAACATTGTCGAGGCGGCATCGATGATGATTTCAAGACCACGCCGAGTTTCAACCATACGCTGAAGTTGCTGATAGCTACGCAATGCTGCCGTCAGCGACGTGAAAAGCCGATCGGCCGTCAGCTCGTTCTTCGCTTTGTAGTCATTGATATCGTAATCAACGATGACCCTTCGCTCCGGCGCCTGACCCGGTTGCCCGGTACGGAGTATGATTCGGAGCGATTCCCGGTTCAGCGTGGTGCGGACATAATCGATCAGGCTCAGCCCTGCGTCGTCGGTTTCCATGATGACGTCGAGAAGCAACACGGCGACATCCGGGTGCGCCGCGAGCAGTTGCCGCCCTTCCGCAGCCGAATAAGCCGACAACAGCTCGAGGCCTTGGCCGTTGAGCACATAGTCGCTCAGAGCCAGGCGTGTTCCGTCGTGGACGCTCGCGTCGTCATCGACGATCGCAACCTTCCACGGCTTGGCGAATGCCACCGGGCCGCGGCTTTCCGGCTCGTCGATGAGTCTAATGAACTCCTCTTCACCCATGGATTTGCGCTCCAGACGACGGCGCGGCCCCGCTTTCCATCGGCGCTTGGCGGGGAAGCACCAGCCTGAAGACGGTTCCGCGCCCGGGCTCAGAATCCAGCATCAGTTGTCCACCCAGACGTTGCGTGACGAGAGTATGAATAATGTGAAGTCCCAGTCCCGTTCCGCCTTCACTGCGACGCGTCGTGAAAAACGGATCGAAGGCCTGTTTTCGCACGTCCTCGGTCATTCCAACGCCATCGTCCGCAACAATAACTTCAACGTCCTTATGGTCCAAGGCCCGCGTCTCGATCATCACACGGCCGGCACGGCCTTTAGGAAATGCATGCGTAACGGCGTTAAGGAAAAGATTGGTAATAACTTGCCCATAGGAGCCGGGATAGCTGTTCATCACAAGCCCTTTGGCGCAATCGACGTCCAACGTGATCGGCGCTTGCTTGAGGACCGGCCGCAGACTCGCGACGATCTGGCTGGTGGCTTCGCAGAGATCGAACTCGCGCCGGTCAGCCATGCTGCGATCGACGGCGACCTGCTTGAACGACTGGATCAGTTCACCGGCGCGCAAGAGATTGGTCACCAGGAGCTGCGCGGATTCGCGATTCAGCGTGATGAATTCCTCGAATTTGGAGCGGCGGATCGCGCCGTCCTGTATCTCTTTGACGAACAATTCACAACGCCGCGCCAGACTGGAGGCGACCGTCAGGCTGATACCGACTGGGTTGTTGACCTCGTGCGCTACGCCCGCAACCAGGCCGCCCAGCGCCGCGAGCTTTTCAGCTTCGATCAGGCTGCGCTGGGCGGCACGCAAATCGGCGAGCGCCTTTTCCGCGCGCTCTTTTGCAGCGCGCAGATCATTCTCGGCGCGCTTCTTCGCGATGGCGTTTTCGCGGAAGACCACAACGCTGCGCGCCATGTCGCCGATCTCGTCCCGCGCTCCGGCGCCCGGAATATCCCGGTTGTAATGCTCGGCGACAATTGCGCGCATCGCAGTGCGCAGCTGCCGCAACGGCACGATGATGCTGCTGCCGATCACGCCGGCGATAAAGAGTACGGCGAGAACAAAAGTTGCCGCGACAATCGCGATCACGCGGTAGATATTAGCCAGCGCCCGATCGAAACGGGTCTGCGCTTCTCGCTCGCGCGTCCGCATCTCTGAAGACAGGCCCTCGATCGTGGTGATCATCTTGGCCTGATTTTCATCGATGGTGGTGCTCAGGATCTCGGCGCGTCTCTTCACGTGGCCGGAAAGTCGGCGCACGCCTTGTCGCAGGATGGAAATCTGCTCGCCAAGATCTTTAAGGATGGCGCGTTGGGCAGCATCGGCCGCAAGCTCCGAAGCTTGCTGAATTGCAGCTTGCATACGGGAAAGAGACTGGTCTGCATCGTTCGCGCGCGTTGCTCCCGCCGGTCCATACAGCGCGTTGGCTGCCGTGAAGGCGGCGACAAAAGCTTCTCGTGATTGGCGAACCGGCGGCAAAATTCCTGCGGCTTCATCGGTCCGCTCGAGTGCCGTATAAAGCCTGGCAATTGCGTTCGCCGGCGCAACCACCTCGGCATCGTAGGTTTGCACTATGGCGGTCTGTTCAGCACGCAGGTCGGCAAAGCCGTCAAACAGCCTTTCGGTGGCGGCGGCAAGCTCGTTTACAGAGCTGGACAGCATGGGATCATCTTTGCCGCGCAAACCCAGCGTTCCCAGGACAGCTTCGCGCAGCAGCAAGATTTCGGCGAAAATATCCGGCCCGGGCTGGTTGATGTAGCGGTGAATAAGACTCTGGAGGCGGCCGGACTCGCTTTGCAGCAGTCCGAGTAACTGATCCGACTGGCGGACCTGCCTCACCTCGTTCCAGGCCGAGTTTAGAATCCGCGCGCCATTCCAGATCAAAGCGGCTAGGACCAATGCGACAAGAATGTTGAGCGCCGCGAGCACGAGGATACGCCAGCGGATCGGAATCGCGCGGATGTAGCCATCGGCCGCGAGCAGCGGACCAGCCCAGAATTTGGAAACGGATGCGCCGAGGCGGCGTTGGCTCACGCCCGTCACGCCTGGCTCTCCGAGCGGCTGTAAGCGGCGCAGCCCGCCGGTAGCACGACGCCGGCATCCCGCCTGCCGGCGGCTCTCGGCGCCAATGCCGTTGGAGCGAGATAGTTCAAAGCGCCAGAACAACGGTTTGCTGTTGAAGCCATGGTCGCCAAACATGCTACAATGGAACTCGGTTTTGCACCACCACTGAGAATATGAGCGGCAGCGACACCAAGCGGGCAAATTGGCACGTTCAGGCACGGCGGGCGGGCCTGCGCATCGCGTTGGCGGTCTCGGCATGGGTCGGGGCGGCCATCAGCCTTCCCGCCCAAGCCGCGACCGATATCTACCTCTGGCACGCGATGTCAGGAGAGCGCGAGCGGCAACTCGAAGCTCTTATTGGTCAGTTCAACGCGAGCCAGCCTGACTACAAGGTCACATTGGTTTTGAAAGGTGGATACAGCGAGACCGTGATGTCGGCGATCTTCGCGGTCCGCACCCGGACCCATCCGGCTATCGTGCAGGTCAATGAAATCGGCACGGCGACCATGATGGCCGCGGGAGGCGCCATTTATCCGGTCTATCAGCTCATGAAGGACCAGGGGGAGCCGTTCGATCCGACGGCCTACCTGCCGGCCGTGGCCGGCTATTACACCGATATGGCCGGCAACATGCTGTCTTATCCGTTCAATTCGTCGACGCCGATCCTGTATTACAACAAGCAGCTTTTCAAAGCCGCCGGACTTGACGAGAACGTTGCGCCCGCAACCTGGCCGGAAGTCGAAAAGGCGGCTCGCCGGCTGCGCGCTGCCGGGGCGCCTTGCGGCTTCACCACCCACTGGCCATCCTGGGTTCACGTCGAGAACCTCTCCGCCCTGCACAATATTCCACTCGCGACACGATCGAACGGAATGGCGGGACTCGATGCCGAGCTTACCATCAACAATCCTCTGATGACGCGTCACATTGCAGCGCTTGCGGAATGGCAAAGGGATAAGATTTTCGATTACGGCGGACGCGCCACCGAAGCCGAGCCCAAATTTCCCGGTGGCGAATGCGGCATTTTCATCGGTTCCTCGGGCTTGCGCGGCGACATCATCGCCAACGCCAGATTTCCGGTCGGCTATGGAATGCTGCCGTATTGGCCCGAAGCGCCGGGCGCGCCGCAGAACTCGATCATCGGCGGCGCGACGTTCTGGGTGCTGCGCAATCGTCCGGAGCCCGAATACAAAGGCGTGGCAAAATTGTTCACGTTCCTTTCGCAGCCGAAGATTCAGGCGGCCTGGCATCAGGCGACGGGTTATCTCCCGATTACCGCGGCCGCTTACGATCTGACGCGCGCGGAAGGATTTTACCAACGCAATCCCGGCACTTCGATATCGATCGAGCAGATCACGCAAAAACTGCCGACCGAGAATTCGAAAGGACTGCGGCTCGGGTCATTCGTTCTTATCAGGGACGTCATCGAGGATGAGATCGAACAAACCCTGGCCGGCAAGAAGTCGGCTGCCGAGGCGCTGGATTCCGCCGTTCGGCGCGGTAACATCTTGCTCCGGCAATTTGAGCGCGCAAACAGATAAGAACGCGTTTAGACGCAACGCATTCGGCAGCTTCGTGAAGAAGCAGTGAGGAGCAGGACTGGTCCCTGCTCCTGGATGCGGCGTAACCGCGGATGCGGTCAGCTTGCGCGCGCGCGTCCCGCCGAGGTGCCGGCGATCCGGCCGAAAACAGAACCGGACGTCAGGCCGGTGCCGCCCGGATAGTTGAAATAGAACAATCCGCCAACCAGCTCGCCCGCGGCGTAGAGTCCGCCGATCGGCTGGTAGTCCGTGTTCAACACCTCGCCGTCCGTGGTGATCCGCAATCCGCCGAAGGTGAAGGTGATGCCGCAGGTCACCGCATATCCCTCGTAGGGCGGCTGGTCGATAGTATTAGCCCAGTTACTCTTGTTGATCGCGAGGCCTTCGGTGTTTCGTCCATCCTTGATGTTCGGGTTGAACGGAATCTCGGCGCGCACCGCGGCGTTATATTCAGCGACTGTCTTGACGAATTGCGCGGCATCGACGCCTTCGAGCTTGCCGGCCAGCTCTTCAATCGTGTTCGCGGTTACCTTGGTGATTTGACGGATCTTGTATTCATCGCGTTGCAGATGCTTCACCTTCTGGTCGAAGATCTGCCAGGCGAATTGGCCCGGCTGTTCGAGAATGATCCGGCCGTAGCGCGCGTAAGTGTAGTTGCGGAAATCGGCGCCTTCGTCGAGGAAGCGCTTGCCGGTGGCGTTGACCATGATCGAGAACGGATAGGAATGTTTCTGGAACTGGTCGCCGACCGCCAGGTCGCCGAATTCCGGCGCGTTCCTCTCCCATCCGACGGCATGACAGCCCGACCAGTTGCCGCAGGGGCTGGCGCCGATCTCCAGCGCCATGCGGATGCCGTCGCCGGTATTGAAACGGCTTCCGCGCACCTTGGCGAGGTCCCAGCCGGGGCCAAGATAGCGGGTGCGCCACTCCGGATTGGCTTCAAAGCCGCCGGATGCAAGCACAACGGACTTTGCGCGCAGCTCGCGAACTTGTCCTTCCTGCCGCACGCGTACCCCCTCGACACGGATGCCGTCGGAGAGTAGCGCGAGTGCGCGTGTCCGATACAGGATCTCAATGCCCTGCTTCTTGGCGGCAGCCGTCAGCATATTGACGAGGCCGGGACCACCGCCGACCGCATCCAGCGTGAGGCCGCCCCAAAACTTGAATTTTCCCTCGATCTTGAATGCCTGCCGGCCGTAGATCGGAATAAAGCGCACGCCTTTGGAGCGCATCCAGTTCAAGGTATCGAAACTGCGCGTGACCAGAAGCTCCACAAGGTCCGGATTGGCGCGGTCCTGCGTGACGCGGGCCATGTCATCGAAGAACTGGTCCTGAGTATAGGTGCCGAAGTCCGAGGTGGCGATTTCCTGCTCGGTCAGGTCGGGAACGAGGGTCTTGATATCGTCGACGCCGTTGTAGACGACCCGCATCGAGCCGGCGGTGAACCGGCTGTTGCCGCCGGATTCCTCTTCCGGAGCGGCTTCCAGCATCAGCACCGAGGCGCCCTGCTCACGCGCTGCCAGCGCGGCGCAGAAGGCTGCATTGCCCGCGCCAACAACAATGACATCGTAATCCGACATAATCCCCATCACCTTGATCCAAGAAGGGATGCGCTAGCGTATCACGACGGGCATCCCGGCCGCCAAGCTCTGAAATTCACAATCGCGATCATCCTTCGGTGCGATTTGCTTCGCTCAAAGCGTCATTGCATATATAGCAAAGCGCGCAGCCTGTAATTGGGCGAAAGCATAAGGAGAGCAGAGCTTGGCGAACAAACCGCTCGAAGCGCATGTGGCGATCGTCACAGGCGGGGTGCGACGGATCGGCAAAGCCATCGGACTGGCTCTTGCGCGCGACGGAGCCGCAGTCGTTGTCAACGCGCGCTCTTCGCGCAAGGAGGCCGAGGCCACCGCGGCGGAGATCGAAGCCGCCGGCGGACGCGCTCTTGTCCACCTTGCCGATATCACCGATGAAGCCGCCGTCGCCGGCATGTTCGATGCGGCGATGAAACAGTTCGGCCGGATCGACATTTTGGTGAACAATGCGGCCAATCGTGAAGAGGTGCCCTTCACGGAGATGACGCTTGCGCAATGGCACAGCTTCACCAGCGTCATCCTCGACGGCGCCTTTCTTTGCTCGCGCGCCGCGCTCCGCCAGATGGTCGCCGCAAAATACGGGCGCGTCATCAATATCGGCGGCGTAAGCGCGCACATGGGCGCGGCCAGGCGCGCCCATGTGGGCACCGCCAAGGCCGGGCTGGTGGGACTGACGCGCGCGCTCGCGCTCGAATTCGCAAAGCAGGGAATCACGGTCAATTGCGTCGTTCCCGGCCGGATTGGCGGCGAGCGGTCCGCAACCTCCGGCCATGGTGTCGCACCGCCAGCTCCTGTCGGGCGCGACGGCTATGCCGAAGAAGTCGCCGACATGGTGCGACACCTATGTGGGCCGAACGGCGGCTACATCACCGGACAGACCATCCATGTCAGCGGCGGGCTCTATCTGCCGTAGCGCCTGGTCCAGGGACCCAGATTGGAATTCTTAGGAAATCGATCCGGCAGGGGCGACCGTCGAGCTGGTCATGCCGTGCCGGTCGAATATTTTTCGAACCGTTCCGTCCGCTTTCAGCTCTTCCAGCAGCTTGCTGAATACTTCCAACGCCACGGCATGACCTTTCGGCACGGCAAGCGCGGTGGCCAGCGCCAGGAAATGTCCATCGAGGATGCGGGCGCCCGCGAAGTCCGGGAGCATACTGAGAAGCGACTCCTTGCCCAAAGCGATCGCATCCGCGTCGCCGTTGCGAAATTTGGTCAGGACTTCATCCAAGCTCGTAAGGCCTATGGCGCTCGTGCGCTTCAGCGATTTGCGGGATGCGCGGATGGTGGCCGTGTTTTCGACGCCGAAGACGCGCACACCGGCACGGTCCACGTCCGCAAGACTCGCAATCGATGAGCCTGCCGGCACCATGTAGGTGCTCTCGCCAAGCGCAAAGGCGGGGCCGAAATCGACGATGGTCTTGCGTTCGGCATCGACCGGCGTGAATGAGACGTCCCAGCTTCCGGCCGACGCTGCCTGGATGATCTCGCCCGAGCTTGCGTATTCGACAAGAGCCAGTGGAAGGCCGGCCCGCTCGGCCAGGATCGTCGCAAGATCAACCGTAGGGCCGACCGGGTGCCCTGTCGCTGCGTCGCGTTTGGCCCAGGTAGCCGAGATCGCACTCCCGACCGCAATCCCCGCGCGCAAGCGGCCGGTCGGAGCCAATGCAGTTCGCGTTGCGCTATCGACGCCGGCCAACGCACCCCTCCTTTATTCAGCCTGCGAATAGGGCGGTGACATTCTTGCAGTCCTCAAGCCGCTGCAAGCTGTCCAGCAGGCGGCGGCTCTTCTGCGCGCCGATGCTCGCCGACAGCCCCAGGAATTTGGCTTGGAGTTCGGTGTCGGACATCGGCGTGTCGGGCGCACCGCGGAAGCCATTCCCGGCGGCCGACAAGACGCGGCCGTCGCGCAGCACGACATCGAGCTCGGTCGCCCAGGCCTTGCCCGGCTCCGCGCTCTTCGGATTCAACCGCAGCTTCACGCGCGTCGCGAGATCCCTGATCGCCTTGTCCTCGTGCGGCGCGTCGAGGAATGAATTCGGCTGTCGCGGATCGCGGTAGGCGCTGATGGCGAGGCAGAACGGCAGGCTGTATTGCGCCGTCGCCACGTCCTGTGCCGCCGTGATGTTGTGGTGGCTCAGAACCTTCTCACTGGTCGCGGCGCGGATCTCGGCGATGTCGCCGCCGGTGAAGCCGTGTTCGCGCTTAAGATCCTCCAGCAGGCGCACTGGCGTATGGGCCGTGATGTGCGCGGCATAACATTTAACGCAGATGCGGAGGGTTTCCCAATGAGTGCCGAGACCATCGAGCAGCCGCTCCATCTTTGCGCCGCGGGTGAAGGCCTCGAACACACCGAACTTGCCTTCCAGGATACAGTCCGGCCCGGTGAAACCGCTTTTCGCCAGCCGCACCGCCAGCACGCCGCTCTCGGAAGCGCGGCCGGTGTGGAGGCGCTTCACCATGCCGCCATTGCCGGCCTTACTGAAGGCGAGGAGGCCGCTGCACAGCGAGCCGGCGATGCCGAAGGCATGCACCATCTGCTCCTGCGTCAGTTCGAACAGCCGGCCGGCGGCGACGGTCGAGGCATAGGTGCCGGTGATGCCCGGCGAGTGGAAGCCGATCTTCTCGGCGGTGTTGTCGGAGGCAAGCCCGATGCGCGACATCACTTCGGAGCCGGCGACGAAAGCCGTGAGGATGTCAGCGCCGCTGGCATGAGCCTCCTCGCCCACCGCAAGCAAAGCCGGAACCAGCGTCGAGCCGTGATGCACTCCCATGCTTGGCTGGCGCAAATTGTCGAGTTCGAAGGCATGGCCAAGGACGCCGTTGGCAAGCGCGGCGAGCGGTGTCGCCACTTTGAAGCCCGTGCCGAGTATTGTGCCGGTGCCGCCCGCCCCGTAGAGCCGCGCATAATCGATCACCATACGGCCCCAAGGCAGAGTGGAGCCGAAGATGCAGACGCCCACCGTGTCGACGATCGCGTCTTTCGCTTTCTGCACCACGTTGGCCGGGATCGCGTCGAGCGTCAGGCCATGGCCGAAGGCAGCGAGTTCGCGCGTCGCCGACGGTGCCTTGCTCGCCGCACCCGCCGCATGCGTTGAGTCTTGCATTACGCGCCTCGCCCCTCTTGAAATGGTACGCATGCGCGACGATGCGTTTCCGCTGCACTAATTGCTAACTCTGAATATCTCAGTATACTACGGTGCATCATAGAGGGTAAATCCGCAGCCGAGAACAAACGAGGCGGCTGCACCCTCAAGCCTTCCGGAAGCCGACGCAGCATATGTCGGCAATCTGGCCGCAAGATAGAGGGGAAACGCTGTCGCTATGAGTGCTTCGAGCAAAGCACCGGTCGAGTATGGCGTCGCTCCGCTTCGCCTCGAGGTCAGCCGCCGGTTCAGCGAATTTGCCGCAGGTGTCAGCTTCGACGATCTACCCCACCCTGTGCGCCATGAGTGCAAGCGCGGAATTCTCGATTGGATCGGATGCGCCTTGGCCGGCAGCCGGCATGCGACCATCACAACGCTGCTGGCCGGACTTCGCGCCGCCGGAAGTCTCGAGCGGGTTTCCGTCATCGGGCGCGGACTGAAGCTTGGGCTTCTGGAAGCGGCGATGGCGAACGGGCAGATGGGGCATGTGCTCGATTTCGACGACACGCACATGGATGGCGTGGTTCTGCACACGAGCTCGCCGAGCCTCGCCGCCCTGCTGTCGGCCGCCGTCGCCGAGAAGCGCTCCGGCATCGACCTGATGACCGCCTATGTGGTCGCCTTCGAGGCCGGCGTCCGCGTCGGCAAGGCGTCGCCGCGGCATCACGATGGCGGCTGGCATCTCACCGGAACTCTCGGCTCGATCGCGGCGGGCGTCGCCGTCGGCCGCTTCCTGGGCCTCGATCCCGGACGGATGAACCACACCATCGGCATCGCGGCGACCCAGGCGGCCGGCATGCAGCAGAACCGCGGCACCATGTGCAAGTCCTTTCATGCCGGGAAGGCGGCGGCGAACGGTTTGCTCGCGGGACTGCTCGCCCGGGAAGGATTCGACAGTTCCGAAGAGATCATCGAGGGCAGGCGCGGATTTTCCCGCATCTACAGCGCGACCAGCGCCCCCGAGGCGCTGATCGATGGTCTGGGAGAGCGCTGGGAATTGGCGGGCAACGGCTACAAGCCTTATGCCTGCGGAATCGTGCTGCACTCGCTGATCGACGGCGTGATCGAGCTGCGCAGAAGGGCCATTGCTCCGGATCAGGTCGAGCGCATAGAGCTTCAGGTGCATCCGCAGGCGATCCGCATCACCGGCGTCGTCGCGCCCGAAACGGGCCTGCAATCAAAATTCAGCCTCTACCATTCCGCCGCCGTTGCGTTCCTGGACGGTGCCGCGGGGGTTGCTCAGTACACCGATGCCCGCGCGGTGGCGCCCGATGTCGTGGCCCTTCGCACGCGGGTTCATGTGCGGCCGGAGGATGCGTTTCGGACGGACGAAGCCCACGCTACCGTCGTTACCCGGGACGGAGCTCGGCACGAGGCCCACGTGGATCACGCCACGGGTACCCATGATAATCCCATGTCCGACGAAGCGATCGAGGCCAAGTTCCAGGCCAACGCTGCGCCGACGGTTGGCGAGAAGCGCGCATCGGAGATTGCGGCGACCGTCTGGGCGCTCGACGAACTTGCCGATGCAAATGCGCTCATCGAACTGTGCGCATGACGCGCTGCCATGGAGTACCATGTCCGCGCCATCGCTCGCGCAAGGTAGGGTTTCTGCATGAGAAGATCCGGCTAACGGGCGCCTAAGAACGTCGTCCAACACCGACAATAGGGAGGAAGCAATGAAACGTGCCTTACTAGGAGCTCTCTTCGGCATTGCGGCCGCTGCGAGCGCTGCCAGCGCTCAGACGTTTACACCGACCAAACCCGTGGAAATCGTCGTTCATACCGGCGCCGGGGGCGGCAACGATGCATTCATTCGCGCTGTTCTGGTCGCGTTGAAAAAGGACAACCTACTTTCCGCGAACTTTAACGTCAGCAACAGGACCGGCGGTGGCAGCACGACCGCCATGTCTTACCTGCGCGAGAAGGCCGGCGACGACCACATTATTGCGGTCTATTCGAGTGTGTGGGTCACAGACGGGCTTGTGCAAGAAGCCGCTCCGATCACCATCGACAAGCTCACTCCGATCGCCGGCTTGGTGCTGGAGCCGGCCCTTGTGGTCGTGCGGGCTGACTCGCCTTACAAGACGCTGAAGGATTTCATCGATGCAGCCAAGGCAAACCCCGGAAAGCTGAAGCAGTCGGGCGGCTCGGTGCTGTCTCGTGACGCCGTGGTGCGGCACGTGCTGATGAATCACACCAAGGCAGAGTGGTCGTTTATTTCATTTCCGTCGGGCGGCGAGCGCATCGCGGCTGTGCTGGGCGGCCATGTCGACATGATGATGATCGAGCCGAGCGAAGCGGGCGAGCTGATCCGTAGCGGCAAGCTGCGGCCTGTGGCCCAGATCGCCGACCAGAAGATCGAGGGATTTCCCGACGTCCCCACGATCAAGGAGGCCGGGTTCGCCATTCCCAACGTCCCGCAGTCGCGTGGCATTGTCGGACCGCCCGACATGCCGCCGGCGGCAGTGGCCTACTACGCCGATCTGTTCAAGCGCGCTGCTGCGTCCCCCGCCTATAAAGAGTACCTCAAGTCGACGCAGCTCGAGAACGCGTATATCGGTCCTGCGGAGCTCGGGAAATTCCTGGTGTCCTACCAGGACCAGCTGCGCGTCATTCTCAAGGGCGCGGGCGTCAAAGTCGTCCGTTGATTGAAGACATCGGGCGAGCGGTCGCGCTCGCCCGATCGTCGCAAGCCTTCATGCCGGACAAGTATCCTATGTACGATAGCCTGCAGAAATACCGCGCCGATGATCTGACGCGGCTTGCGACGTCTATTTTTGTCCATGAAGGGTTGCCGCAGCCTGATGCAGAGATCGTGGCGGAAAGTCTCGTGGCCGCCGATCTGCGCGGTATCGATACGCATGGCGTGGCCAGGATACCGTCCTATGTCGAGCGTTTTCCCAAGCGCTTGGTCGAACCGCGTCCGCAGATCATCGTGACTTCGCGCATGCCGTGGGCGGTCAGCCTCGACGGCGGCAATGGAATGGGTCCCGTGGTTGCCAACCGCGCCATGTCGGAGGCCATCGACAGGGCGGAGACTTTCGGGATCGGTGCGGCGACGGCACGCCGCAGCAATCATTTCGGTGCAGCGGCTCACTACGCCCTGCAAGCCGTGGCGCATGACTGCATCGGGATCAGTCTCACGCCCGCCTCCAAATCGCTTGCGCCTTTCGGCAGCCGCGAGCCGCTCTTCGGCACCAACCCGATCGCGGTCGCGATTCCGGCCGGATCGCATGCCCCTTGGGTCATGGACATGGCGTCCAGCGTCGCCGCGCGCGGGCACATCCGTCTCGCTGCCCGGCACGGCAAGCCCATCCCCGAAGGATGGGCACTTGACGAGCTCGGACGCCCGACGACCGATGCGCAGACCGCGCTCGCGGGAGTCATGCTGCCGTTTGCAGGGGTCAAGGGATCCGCACTCGCGATGCTGATCGATATTCTAGGAGGAGTACTGTCCGGTTCCGGGTTTGCGGGAACGATCCGCGACATGACGCGCGACTTCGATGAACCTCAAGACGTCGGGCACTTCTTCCTCGCCATGAAGGTCGAGGCCTTCATGCCTCTTGCCGAATTCAACGAACGAATGGAAACGGCGATAGCGCGGCTCAAGGCCTTGAAACCGGCGGCCGGCTTTACCGAGGTGCTCTATCCGGGAGAACCTGAGGCACGGCGTCAGCGCGAGCGCCTGGAGAAGGGCATCCCGTTGACGCCCGAGGTCTACGACAGCATCAAGAAGGTCGCGGAGCCGTCCGGAATTGCCATGCCGCCCGCGATTGCCGCGCTCGAAAAGGGGCTGGCAGCACTCTAATTTCCGTAGAAGGCCGAGAGTTGCCGTCAGCCACGGCAGACCACATCGGCTCCGGTTGCTCGCCGCTCTTGCCTGCCGATCAATACATACCAAACAGGAGGCGAAGCCGGACTTCGCCCGCGCGGCGGATATGCTCGCGCGCCATCTCCTCGGCCTCGTCGGCGTTTCGCCGTTCCATGGCCTCGACGATCGCGAGGTGCTCCTTGTAGACCAGCTTGGCCCGTCCCTTCACCTGGAAGGTCGTGCCGGGAACCAGGGCGAGCGAATCGAACAGGAGCAGCAGCGCCCGCTGTAGATATCGGTTATGCGCCGCCTCGCCGATGCGAGCATGAAAATGCTTGTTCAGCGCCGCATGGCGCTCGGCGTCGTCGTCCGCAATCCGGCGGCTTTCGGCGAGGATATCGCGGAGCGCGTCGAGCTCGAGTTTCGAAGCGTGCTGCGAGGCAAGACGGGCCGCGGCCCCCTCGAGGAACTCCCGCAGCGCATAGAGCTCCAGGACCTGCTGCTTGTCGAGCTCGGCGACGGCAAAGCCGCGGATCGGGTTGATCCCGAGCAGGCCCTCGGTGATGAGGCGATGCATGGCCTCGCGGACCGGCGTGCGGCTGACGCGCAGCCGCTCGGCGATTTCCGCTTCGCGGATGCGCTGGCCAGGCTTCAGCGTTCCCTCGCGAATGAGGCCCTTGAGCGTGTTGTAGACGAGCTGAGACCGCGAAAGCCCCGACTCCTGCACATCACGCTCAGTGTCGTTCGTTGCGGTCACGCCATTGCTCCGCCCTTACGGCCAGATGCTCTGTACGCGGCGGTGTGTTTATCGGCTTTGAGCAGGGGCCGCAATGTCGCGATCAGGTCGTCAACACGTTCGATGCCGATCACCGTTTCGACGAGCTTGCGGCCCTTCTCCCGACCGAGGACCGGCCCGACGAGATCGATCGCTTTGTCGATGACTTCCTGGCGCGCCATCGGGTTGTCCGGCGTTCCCTTGACGGCATGGGTCCGGTGGCGAAGCTCCGTCCCCGCCGTGGTCCTGATGCTGATGATGACCTGGCGCGGCGGCAAGGCCGTCGTCAGCTCCTGATTGGGAATAAGCGTGATCTTGTCTCGCAGCGTCAGGATTCTGGGATCGGTCATGCGCCCGTGATCGTGGGAGCTCGCGAAGCTCAAGCACCGGTCGACCAACGTGAGCGCCACGAGGTGCTGAACATTGATGTTCGGCATCGTCCGGTTGTCGACCAGGCGGCAGCGGTCATCGGGAAGCTCGATGATAAGACTTTCGACCGCGTCGGCCGTCAGTCCGTCGCGCTCCATGAAAAGCGTGATGGCATCGATCGCACCCTGGATCGGAGAGCCGACGCACCATTTCTTGATCGTCGCGGCGCGGATTTCGAAACGCGTGCCCAATTCCTTCCAGAGCTCCTCCGGCCGGGGATCCTGCGAGAAGGCCGTGAAGAAGTTGTTGTCTCCCGAAAAGGAATCCGCGACGCCGGTGAATCCGGCGGCCACCATCGTCGCTGCCGTCAGAGCGCTCCGTGCCGTCATGCCGCCGAAGTCGAATGCCTTCTCGACATGCTGATCGTCGCGCGACCAGCACTGGATTCCGGACGCCTGTTGGGCCGTATAAGAGAGTTGATGGCGGATCTGCTCCGGCGCGAAACCCATGAGAGCTCCTGCCGCCGCCGCGCCGCCGAACAGCGGACCGACGCTGTGCGTGCTGTGACCGCCAGCGTAGAGCTTGCGCGGGCCGAGCGAAAGATTAAAGCGCGTGCCGATGTCGTATCCGAGCGCCACCGCCTTGAGAAGATTTCTGCCGCTCTGACCGGCGATCTCGGCGGCGGCGAGCGCTGCCGGCACGATGCCGCAACCCGGATGGAAGCGCCCCCCGAGGTGGGAGTCGTCCGTCTCATCGGCATGCGCCATCATGCCGTTGGCGAGCGCCGCGTCGATCGGAGTCGTCAGGAAATCCGCACCCACCACGGTGCAAAGCGGCGTTCCCGCCATCGAGCGGACATAGGTGGTCGCTAGCAGGCCCGCTCGCAGCCGCGACCCGGAGACCATCGCCGCGACGGTATCGAGCAAATGGTGGCTTGCCTTCTCGACCACATCATCGGGAGTCGGAGCGGCGAGCGCATTTGAGATATAGGCTGCGAGCTCCGCTGTGCCTTCGGATACGTAGTCGTCGGGTAGATCCATTAGACTCCTCAACGACCGGCGGGCGGATTGAATACGAACGTCCAGTGATGTATCCCTTTGTATGCCATATCGGCAAGCCTGTTTTGCCCCCGCAATGGATGGTCAATCGCAAAGCGAGCCGTCAGGCCGGACGGGTACAGCATCCTTGCGCCGGGCGACTCGCTCATCCGCGATCCGGCAGTACTGCATGGTCGAATTCAGACCACGAGGGGGGCAAAAAATGAAGATCGTCGACATCAAGGCCACGGCCCATCACATCGAAGTCCCGCTTCCGCTCTTTAGCAAGAACGTCATCACCAGGCGGATCGTGTTCTGCGAGGTCAGAACGGACGAGGGAATCACCGGTTACGGACTAACCGGGGGCCAGTTCCTGCCCTGGTCGGTGGTGGCGGCGCTCGAAAACGACTTCCTCGATACTGTGAAGGGCATGGATCCGCGGGACACCGAGGCGATCCACGAGAAAGTGTGGTGGGCCCTGAACATGCGGACCTTTACCGGAGTCGTATCCTTCGCGCTCTCGGCGTTGGACATCGCCTGCTGGGATATCAAAGGCAAAGCCTCGGGCCGGACGGTGGCGCAGCTTCTGGGCGGCGCGCGCGATTGGGCGCCGACCTACGTGACATTCGGCTTTCCGGTTTACGATCGCGAACAACTGGTCGAAGCCGCTCTGATCCAGGTTCGAGACGGCGTGACGCGCCTGAAGATGGTGGTGGGCGTCCACCAGGACGGCTGGGCCGAGGACGCAAGACGCGTCCGGGCCGTGCGGGAGGCCATCGGCCCCGACGTCGAACTGATGCTGGATGCCAACTACAAATTTTCCCCGGTCGATGCAAAGCTGCTCTGTCGGGCGATCGAGGATTGCAGCATTACCTGGTTCGAGGAGCCGGTATACGCCAACGATGTGCGGGCCATGGCCGACCTCCGCCGGCATACGCGCATTCCGATCTCCGCCGGGCAGATGGAGGGGCACCGCTGGCGCTTCCGCGAGCTCATCGACCATCAGGCGGTCGACATTCTGCAGCCGAACGTCTGCTACAACGGCGGCTATACGGAAACTCAGAAGGTCGCGCACATGGCGCAGGCCTTCAATATTCAGATCGCGAATGGCGGCGGTTGGCCGCTCTACAATCTCCACACGATGGCCGGCCTGATGAACGGCTGGCGCGTGGAGTTCCACCTCGGCATGCAGGAGGTCGGGGAGCGGATCTTCATCGATCCACCGAAACCTGAAAACAACATCGTGCGCGTGGCGCCGCAACCCGGCTGCGGTCTGACACCGAACTTCGATGCACTGGCGGACTGCCGCATGAAGCAAGCGTAGAGCTCCTTCGATGGCGGCAACGGCCCAGCGAAAAAACCCCCCGCCATTTCTGGCGAGGGGTTTTCGCTGTGATGTCTATGAAGCAGGCTCAGGCTAGCCGAATATAGCGACATCGCCAGCAGATTAGACAAATTTGGTTAGCAGTTTAGTAAAGCGCGCGCGGAATGCCGGTAAACACTGCCGGATCCGGACCGACGCCGCGCCGCGAGCCTTGCTGTTGATCGCCCATCTGGCGCTGGCTACTCGGAACTGCCGCATTAGCCAGCCCGACGACCTGAGCCCTGAAGGTTCGGCGTTTTCTTTCCGCTTACAGCTTCTCGTGCATTCGGCTAAATTTACGTCCATCCGAATTCT
>DASSPI010000055.1:0-25554 GCA_035699705.1 Xanthobacteraceae bacterium | reverse complement strand
CAGTCGGGACGATTTGACAGGGGCCGGCGCGCGCCTTATTTAGACGTCACGCCAACAGTTTAGAGACAGATGCCGGGCGGGAGCCGGGCCAGGGACCAGTTGCCATGAAAATCCGTAACTCATTGAAATCAATACGCGCCCGGCACCGCGACAACCGGCTCGTGCGCCGCAAGGGCCGCGTCTATATCATCAACAAGACCCAGAAGCGCTTCAAAGCCCGCCAGGGCTGAGGCCGCAGCCCACGCGCCGCGCACCGGGATGAGCAATGGAAAATTGTCACATCCTGGTCAGCGGGCGCTGGGACAACGTCGTCTCCGTCGTCGATCTGCGCCGCGCGCTTGATCCGGCCAACGACGGCACGCCCAAAGCCATCGTCAACCGCGTGCGCGTGACGCCCGACGTCGATTCCGACGGCGACGGCATCGCCGACACGGTCGCGAGCGGACAGCCGGTCAGCATCGCGGTCCCGAAGACCGGCCGCTATGCCTACGTGGTGAATCATTCCGGGCGCGCGACGCCGGCGGCCGCGGCCGCTTTCCAGCACGGCCATCCCGGCCTCGTCACCGTGGTCGATCTCGTCGCCGCGCTCGATCCGGCCAGCAACGGCACCACGAAGGCGATCGCGGACCTGATCGCGACCGGCATGGCCGGTCCGGTCGGCATCGCGGTCACGCCCGACGACCGATACGTGCTGGTCACGTCCGCCGAAGCGGCGGAACGCGAGGACGGCGGCGCGGAAGTCACCGTGATCGACGCCGCCAGCCGCAAGATCGTGCGCCGCATTCCGCTCGCGGTGAAGAAGCACAACGGCGCCGATCCGGTGCCGTCGCCGCATCCCGGGCCGCATCCGACCTACGGGAATTTCCCCGATCCGAACGGCATCGCGGTGAGCCCGATCGGCCCCGGCTACATCTTCACCGCCAATGGCGGCACCGACGATGTTTCCGTCATCGACCTTGCGCGCGCGCTCGCCGGCGATGCGACAGCTGAGCTGGCGCGGGTGCCGGTCGAGGCCGGGCCTTTCGGGCTTGCCGTCAGTCCGGACGGAACATTGCTCGCCGCCGCCAGCCGCGAAAGCGCGCAGACCGGGATCGAAGGCCGCACCATTTCGCTGATCGATGTTGCGCGCGCGGCCGCCGGCGCGCCCGATGCCGAGCGCGGCCGCGTCATGGTGGGCACCAACAACGCCTCGGTCGCGACGCGGCCCTTCGCCGTGGCTTTCACCCGCGACGGCAGGCATGTCGTCGCCACCTGCTTTCGCAGCAACACGGTGTCGCTGGTCGATGTGGAGAAGGCGCTGGCGATGCAGCCGGCCGAAGTGGCGCGGCTGGAACTGCCGACGCCGGACGGCGGGCCGTCGCGCCCGCGCGGCGTCGTGATCACGCCCGACGGCCGCTATGCCGCCATCACCGGGGGCGCCAAGACCGGCCCCGGCAGCAGCCTGCTGTTCCTGGTCGAGATCCCGGGCATGAAGCTCGCCGGCCGCGTGACCAATGTCGGCAACGAGTCCTATCTGCTCGATATTTTGCCCGCTCCGCGCGCCTGAAACCGTCCGGCCATTGGCCGAAAGGCGGCGTTGCGCACCATTGACGCCGATGGGGGCCAGCCTCATAGTTCACGAAATAACTAAATAAATACATCACCCCGGGGAGGACCACATGACCATGCTACGGCGTCACTTTGTCTACGCGGCCGCGGCTTTCGCCTTCGCCGCGCAAACGAGCCTCGCAACCGCGCAGGACTGGAAGCCCACCAAGGACGTCGAATTCGTCATTCCCTTCGCCGTCGGCGGCGGCGCCGACATCATGGCGCGCGTCATTCACAAGGTCATCACCGACGACAAACTGGTTCCCGTGCCGGTCGCGCTGGTCAACAAGCCGGGCGGCGGTGGCGCGGTCGGGATCGGTTACATGAGTGCAAGCCGCAAGGCCGATCCGCACACGCTCGTGCTGGTCAACGGCACCACGCAGATCACGCCGATCCTCACGCCGGAAGCCAAGACGCTGACCGAAGTGCAGCCGGTGATGAACGTCATGCTCGACGACTTCGTGTTCTTCGTGAAGGGCGACTCCCCGTGGAAGTCCGCGGCGGATTTCGTGAAGGACGCGAAATCCAAGCCGCCGAAGACCTATAACTTCTCGACCGGCGGCACCACCGACGTGATGGCGGTCACCATCCTGGCGAAGACCACCGGCACCGAATTGAACATGATCAACTTCAACAGCGGCGGCGAGGCGCTCACCGCGCTGCTCGGCGGGCACGTTCATGCCTCGCTCGGCAACCCGCTGGAATTCATGGGCCACCTGAAATCCGGCGCGGTGCGCGCGATCGGCGTGTTCCGCGACAACCGCTTCGCCCTGCTGCCCGACGTGCCCACGATGAAAGAGCAGGGCATCAACGCCCCGAACTTCCAGATGTGGCGCGGGGTCGCCATCCCGAAGGGCGCGCCGGCGGAAGCGGCGAAATACTGGGAAGGCGTGATGCAGAAGGTCGCGGCCGCTCCGGCGTTCAAGGCCTATCTGAAAGACAACGCGGCTTCCGAGGCGCCGATCGCCGGGGCGAATTTCGTGAAATTCCTCGACGACCAGGAAAAGCTGTACCGCGACCTGCTGGGCAAGAAATAGGCCCACCAGCCCATGCAAGGCCGGATTGCGATCGGCGAGCTCGTGCTCGCCGCCTTTTTCGTGGCTCTCGGCCTGCTTTGGGTCTGGACCGCGGCGCGCATGCCGCTGTGGCAAGGCTTCGCGCCGCAGTCCGGCTTCATGCCGCTCTGGTACGGCATCACGCTGATCGGGCTCACGGCCGCCGTCGTGGTCAATCTGTTCATCGGCAAGGAGCCCGCGAGAGAAGAGCCGATCGGCAAGCCGCTTCTGGTGCTTGCCACCTTCGCGGCCGGCATTGCCGGGCTGGAGCCGATGGGTTTCGGTCCGGCCATGTTCCTGATGCTGCTGTTCATGTTTGTCTTTATTGAGCGTCTTTCGATCGTTCCGTCGTTGCTGGTGTCGGTGGCGACGACGGCGGTCCTGTTCCTGATCTTCCGAACCTGGCTGAAGGTCACCCTGCCCATCGGGCCGCTGGGATTCTGAGCATGGGACCGCTCGCCGACCTGATGCAGGGGTTCATGACGGCGGTGACGCCGATGAATCTGCTGATGTGTTTTGCCGGCGTTCTGCTCGGCCAGATCATCGGCGTGCTGCCGGGCATCGGGCCCTCCGCCGCGATCGCGCTCCTCTTGCCCTTGACCTATGGCGCGAGCCCGACCGGCGCGATCATCATGTTCGCCGGGCTTTACTACGGCGCGCAATACGGCGGCACGCTCACCTCGGTGCTGATCAACGTGCCCGGCGAGTCGAGCTCGGTGATGACCAGCATCGACGGCTACCGGATGGCCACGCAAGGCCGCGGCGGCGTGGCGCTCGGCATCGCGGCCATCGGCTCTTTTATCGCCGGCACCTTCGGCACGATCGGCCTGATGCTGCTGGCGCCGCCGCTCGCGCTCATGGCGCTCGCCTTCGGCCCGCCGGAATATTGCATGCTGGTGCTGCTCGGCCTCACTGCGCTCGCCGCCGTCGGCGGCTCGGTGATCAAGGGTCTCGCCGCCGGCGTGGCGGGACTTCTGCTCGGCACGGTCGGCATCGATCCGCAGGTCGGCGTGCCGCGCTTTTACTTCGGCCAGTCCTGGCTGCTCGATGGCGTCGATTTCATCATCCTGACCGTGGCGCTGTTCGGTGTGGGCGAGGTGCTGGCCAGCTGCCGCAGCTCGGCGGCCGAGCCGATCCTCAATGTCGGACGCGTGCTGCCGAACCGCGAAGAATGGGGTCAGGCCTGGAAGGCGATTTTGCGCGGCACCGGCATCGGTTTCCTGATCGGCGTTTTGCCCGCCGCCGGCGCCACCATCGCGTCCTTCGTGTCCTACATCGTGGAGAAGAAGGTCGCGAAGGACCCCTCCCGCTTCGGCCGCGGCGCGATCGAAGGCGTGGCGGGGCCGGAGGCCTCCAACAATGCGGCGTCAGCCGGCGCGATGGTGCCGATGTTCGCGCTCGGCGTGCCCGGTTCCGGAACGACGGCGGTCATGCTCGGCGCCTTGATCATGTTCGGCCTGCGGCCCGGGCCGGAAATGTTCACCACCAACGCCACGCTGGTCTGGGCGGTGATCGCCAGCATGTATATCGGCAATTTCCTGCTGCTGATCATGAACCTGCCGCTGGCCGGCCTGTTCGCCCGGCTGCTGCAGCTGCGCTACAGCTGGATCTATCCGCCGATCCTGGCGATCTGCGTCACCGGCGTGATCTCGCATGCCAATAATGTCGAGGACGCCTGGCTGATGCTTGGCTTCGGGGTGATCGGCTGGCTGATGAAGCGTTATGACTGGCCGGCGGCGCCGGTGGTGCTCGGCCTGGTGCTCGGCCCGCTATTCGAAAACACCCTGCGCCAGTCGCTGACGCTCTCGCATGGCAGCGGCATGATCTTCGTGTCGCGCCCGATCGCGGCGGTCCTGCTGCTGATCGCGCTGCTGGCGGTCCTGGTGCCCCCGGCGATCGACATGATCCGCCAGCGCCGCGCGCTGGCCTGAGCCGCGCTGCCTCTTTCACGCCGTCTTGACCGCAAGGGCGGCTTTTCACCCGGCCCCCGAGGCTTTACATTCGCCCCATGCGAGCGCGAATCCCGAGCCTCATTCTTGCAGCTGCCGCCGCGTCAGCGCTGGCGGCGCCGGTTCCGGCTTTGGCGCAGGCCGGCCGCTGGATGGAGCCGCCGTCCAACTCAACGCGCCCGCCGCGCAATGACCGTTTGCAAAATCTCGATTTCCTCTTCGGCGCGCTCAAAGTCGCGCCCGACGAGGACAGCGCCAAGGCCATCGCCGACCGCATCTGGGGCGTCTGGCTGGGATCGGGCGGCGACACCACCAACCTGCTCATCAGCCGTGTGCGATCCGCGATCGAAAGCAAGGACCTCGACTTGGCGATCCAGCTGCTCGACGGCATCGTCGAGTTCAAGCCGGAATATGTCGAGGGCTGGAACCAGCGCGCGACCGTCCATTACATGAAAAAGGATTACACCCGCGCGCTGGCCGATCTGGCGCAGGTGCTCAAGCGCGAGCCGCGCCACTTCGGGGCGCTGTTCGGCGTCGGCGTGATCATGCAGGAATTCGGCGATGACCGGCGGGCGCTGGAAGTCTATCGCCGCGCGCTCGAGCTCGATCCGCACATGAAGCGCGTGCCCGACCTGGTGAAGACGCTCTCCGAGAAAGTCGAAGGGCGGGATATTTAGTCCCGCGCTCGCAAAATCCGCCGCGCCGTTACGCTCAGTCGTCGCAGCAGCCGCTGTCGTGGACATGGTCGTGGTCATGGGCGGACGACGCAGCCGCGGTACCCGCAGCTTCGCTCTTGGCGCGCACGGAAACCTTGCCGTCACCTTCCACCACGCCGAGGATGTCGCTCTCCTTGAGGATGATGTAGTCCTTCTGCGCGACCTTGACCTCCGAGCCTGACCACTTGGCATAGACCACCCGGTCGCCGGCCTTGACGGAGAGCTCAACCAGCTTGCCGTTTTTGCCGCGATGGCCGGTGCCGACGGCGACAACCTTGCCTTCCAGCGGCTTTTCCTGCGCGGTGTCGGGCAGAAGGATCCCGCCTTTGGTCACCGCCTTTTTCGAGACGGTGGGTTCAACCACGACATTGTCGTGTAAGGGCTTGATGGCCATGGCATTCTCCTGAATTGTCTGTGGCTTTTGCGCTTCTGGGCGCTGTTGTGAAAGCGCGGAGACGAACTGTCAATGTGGGGAGGCCGCCGAATTTCCCAAAGCCGCAAGGTCCTTTCCGCGGCCGTCGTGGCGGCATTCCTTTCTCTCTCCGCCGCGGGCTCGATCGTCGGCACCAAGATCATTGAATGGGCCAATCCCGCCGCCGGGCGCTTAGTCCCGGTGACCGGCGGCAGCTTGCATGTGCTGGAGAAATCCCCGCCGGCCGGCGCAGCGGAGCGGCCCGTGGTCGTCGTCCTCCATGGGGCGGCCGCCAATCTGCGCGACCAGGAGAATGCCCTGGGCGAGCGGCTGTCGCAGACCCACCGCGTGCTGCTGATCGACCGGCCGGGCCATGGCTGGAGCACGCCCGGCAGCGGCCCCGACGCCATCTCGCCGGCCGGTCAGGCGGCGCTGCTGCGCGAGGCGCTGCAGCGGCTGGGCGTCAGCTCCTTCGTGCTCCTGGGTCATTCCTGGGGCGGCGCGTTGGCCGCGGCC
This sequence comes from Xanthobacteraceae bacterium, assembly GCA_035699705.1. GTDB lineage: Bacteria > Pseudomonadota > Alphaproteobacteria > Rhizobiales > Xanthobacteraceae > CANKHA01. The sequence continues at coordinate 19,319 of DASSPI010000055.1, read as the reverse complement.
TATGCCCTCGATTATCCGCAGGACCTTGCGGGCCTCGTCCTGCTGGCGCCGGTGGCCTATCCCTGGGCCGGGGGCATTCCCTGGTATTACCAGCTCGGCGCCATGCCGGTCCTCGGGCCGGCATTCGCGCATCTGTTCGCGCTGCCAACCGGACTGCTGCTGACCGCTTATTCGGTGCAGCTCGTCTTTTCGCCGAATGAGCCGCCGCCCGATTACGTCTCGCGCGCTTCCGCGCGGCTGGCCCTGCGGCCAGGCGAGTTTCTCGCCAATGCGCGCGAGGTCGCCGGGCTAAGGGCTTTCGTCGCCGGCCAGGTCGAGCGCTACCGCGGCCTCGCTGTCCCGACCATCATCATCGCCGGCACCGCCGATATCGTCGTGCCGCCGAATCTGCATGCGCGGCCGCTCGCAGCGGTCTTGCCGAACGCTCGGCTGGTGTTGCTGCGGGGTGTCGGGCACATGCCGCATTACGCGGCGCCGGATCGTGTGGTGGAAGCTGTCGCCGAATTCGCCGGTGCGACGCTCAAGGCCAGGGCCGCGCCCGGGCGCTAGACTTCGGTGTCGCTCTCGGAGCCGACGAAGGCGATGCGCAGCATATTGGTGGCGCCCGGCGTTCCCAGCGGCACGCCGGCGACGATGATCACGCGCTGGCCGGCTTTGGCGAAACCTTCCCGGAACGAGATACGGCAGGCGCGAGTGATCATGTCGTCCTGGTCGCGCGCGTCCTGCGCCACGACGCAATGGATGCCCCAGACCAGCGACAGCCGCCGCCCGGTGGAAATATTGGGCGAGATCGCCACGATCGGCGGCTTTGGCCGCTCGCGCGCCACGCGCAAACCGGTTGCGCCGGAGGCCGTCCAGCAGACCAGCGCGGACAGTTCCAGCGTGCCGGCGATCTGCCGCGCGGCATCGGCGATCGCGTCGGCGCCGGTCGCTTCCGGCGCGGCGTGCTGTGCTTCGATGATCGGCCGATAGAATTCGTCGCTTTCAACTTCCTCGGCGATGCGATTCATCATCGCGACCGCCTCGACCGGATACTGACCGGCCGCGGATTCGGCGGACAGCATCACCGCGTCGGCGCCTTCGTAGATCGCGGTCGCCACGTCGGAAACCTCGGCGCGGGTCGGTACCGGGCTGTTGATCATCGATTCCAGCATCTGGGTGGCGACCACCACCGGCTTGCCGGCGCGCCGCGCCATCCGCGTCATCTTCTTTTGCGACCCGGGCACCTTTTCCAGCGGCAGCTCGACGCCGAGATCGCCGCGCGCCACCATCACCGCGTCCGCGAGCTCGAGAATTTCGCCGAGCCGGTTCATTGCTTGCGGCTTTTCGACCTTGGCCATCACGGATGCGCGGCCGCGCGTGAGCTTCTTGGCTTCGGAGATATCCTCCGGCCGCTGGATGAAAGACAGCGCGAGCCAATCGATGCCGGCGTCGAGCGCGGCATCGAGATCGGAGCGGTCCTTCGGCGCCAGCGCCGAGAAGGGCAAAGTTGCGTCGGGCAGGCTGACGCCCTTGCGGTCGGAGAGCTTGCCGCCGACTTCCACGCTGGTGGTGATGCTGGTGTTGGTGGCCTCGCGCACCTGCAGGCGCACTTTGCCGTCGTCCAGCAGCAGCGCATGACCGGGCTCGACGGAGCCGAAAATTTCCGCGTGCGGCAGGTGTACGCGGCGCTCGTCGCCGGCGGCTTCGTTGGCATCCAGGGTGAAAGTGTCGCCCTTGCTCAGCACCGCCGATCCTTCGGCGAATTTGCCGAGCCGAAGCTTCGGACCCTGCAGATCCACCAGGATGCCGATCGGGCGGCCGTAATCGGCTTCGATGCCCCTGATCGTGGTCACCAGCTCGCGCATCCGCTCATGCGAGGTGTGACTCATGTTGATGCGGAAGACGTCGGCGCCGGCTTCGAACAGGCGCGCGATGGTGTCGCGGTCGGATGAAGCGGGCCCCAGCGTCGCTACGATCTTCGTTCGGCGCAGGCGTCTCATCGGCTTATCTTTCCGGCGCCGTCCGGCCGCCTGCGGGCGGGGCCGGCGTCATTGAAGAGCCCGATGTCGGCGGGCGGGGCGACTGCTCGTTCGATTCGGTGAGCTGCACAGTCCAGGAACGCTGCTCGCCGGTATCGACCTCGAAGAATCCGGTTCGTTCATAGCCTCGCGCGAGGCAGTCGTCGATGCCCCGAATGGTGAACTCCTTGTCGCGTGTGCACATGAAGGCCTGCCCCGACCATTCGCCGCCGCGCTCGTAATCGAGCGCATAGATGTAATAAAAGCGCGCCACCAGCGTGCCGCGCAGCAAGGTCTCGCAGCTGCGCGCGGAAAGATTCCACCAGCCTTCCGTGGTCCAGCCGTCGCTATCCTTGTAGCCGATGGCGATGCCGACGCGGCTGCCGGTGTTATTGCAAAGACGGAAATCCGCCGCGGCCGGTTGCGCCAAGGCCGCGACAGCCATCAGCGCGATAGTGGCAGCAAGCAACGCGCGTGTGACGGAGCACCGGAGGCGTGACAATCGAAGAAAATCCACGTTGATGCGGCCCGGTTCGGCCCTGGAATGCGGGATTTCGCGTGAAGGCTCACGCGCTGTCAACGAGGATGGCCCGGAAGTCATTAACATTGGTGAAGGTCGGTCCGGACATCAAAAGGTCCCCGAGCGGGGCAAAGAAATTGGTGGAATTGTTGTTGGCCAGAAACGAGGCCGGATCGAGGCCAAGGGCGCGGGCGCGGGCCGCAGTTGTTCCATCGGCGAAGGCGCCGGCCGGATCGGTCGGCGCGCCGGATCCTCCGTCGGTACCGTCGGTATCGGCAGCCAGGACGGCGATGCCGCGGGTTCCCTCGAGCGCGATGGCAAGCGCCAGGGCATATTCCTGGTTGGGTCCGCCCTTACGACCCTGCTTGTACAGCGTCACCGTAAGCTCGCCGCCGGAGAGGATTACGGCGCGGCGGCCCTGCGCGCGCAGCTCGCGCGCGATCCGGCCATGCTCCTGCGCCACCTCGCGGGCTTCGCCTTCCACCCGATCGCCAAGGAAGACGCAATCATAACCCGCCTGCTTCGCCATTTCCCGCGCCGCGCGAAAGGCGTCGTCGGGACGGGCGATCAGGCTGAACTCGCTCGCGCGGAAAATCGGATCTTCCGGCTTCGGCGTTTCATTGGCTGGATCCGACAGCGCCGAAGTGATGCCCGCGGGCATCTCCAGCCCATAACGCTGGATGATGCCGCGCGCGGCGGACAGCGTGGAAGGATCCGGTACCGTCGGACCCGAGCCGATCACATCGGGGTTGTCGCCCGGAACGTCGGAAATCGCCAAGGTGACGATGCGTGCCGGTCGCGCCCGCGCCGCCAGCCGGCCGCCCTTGATGCGCGACAGATGTTTGCGCACGGTGTTGACCTCGCCGATGCTGGCGCCGGAGCGCAGCAAGGCGCGCGTCGTCGCCTGCTTGTCGGCGAGTGCGAGACCCCGTGCCGGCGCGATCCAGTTCGCCGATGCGCCGCCCGACAGCAACACCAGCACCAGATCGTCCGCGCCAGCCTGGTCGGCCAGCGCAAGAACCTGCTCGGTGGCATCGAGGCCCGTCTGGTCCGGTATCGGATGACCGGCTTCGATCACCGGAATGTGCCGCGTGGGCCGGCCATAGCCGTGGCGCGTGACGGCGAGCCCAAGTAGCCGGTCTTTTGCAAGACCGCTTTGCAGATAGTGTTGCTCGGCGACTTCGGTCATTGACCCTGCCGCCTTGCCTGCCGCCAGCACGATCAGGCGCCCGGTGGGCGGCGGCGGCAGATAGGCGCGCAGACAGGCAGCGGGATGAGCAGCCGCGACGGTTGTGCGGAAAAGCCGTTCGAGAAATGCGCGCGCCGCTTCGTCCATGCTCGCTCTTGGCAACCGCGAAGAGTCGGGTCAATGAAAAACGCAACCCTGGCATCAGGACATCGTGATCGCTATTGTTGGGGATACCACCGCGGCTGCATTGCGCGGCACCGCCGCATTGATTGAAAGGACCGGCCATGGACGACAAAACCCGGATCGAGCTGGAAGCCGCCGTCTACCGGCGCCTGGTCGAGCACCTGCGTAGTCGCACCGATGTGCAGAATATCGATCTGATGAACCTGGCCGGCTTCTGCCGCAACTGCCTGTCCAACTGGATGAAGGAAGCAGCCGATGCCAAAGGCCTGCCGATGAGCAAGGACGAGAGCCGCGAGATCGTCTACGGCATGCCCTACGAGGAATGGCGGACGAAATACCAGAAAGAAGCGTCTGCCGACCAGAAGGCGGCTTTCGAAAAGACCCACCGGCACTAACGGGCGCCCGGGCGAAAGCCGGTGAGCGCAAGGCCACGCCGCAAGATTAGCCAGTTGTCCACCGGCGGCCTGTGGATACTGCGGCCTCGCCTTGACGCGGAGCCCCCGGCTTCCGAAAGCTGGGGCTCACAGTCGAAGCCGGATTTATCCGATTTCGCCCATTTCAATAGTGCTGAACTCGGGCAAGCCCGAGGTCAGGTGCGTCACCTAAGGAGTAGTCGATGCCCGCCACCGCCGCCGCCCAGGAAGAGCCCACCACCCGCTTTGCGAAGGACCAGCTCAAGGCTGTGGTTGAGCGAGTGGAGCGCCTCGAAGAAGAGAAGAAGGCGATCGCCGACGACATCAAGGATGTCTATGCCGAAGCCAAGGCGCATGGTTTCGACGTGAAGGCGCTGCGCACCATCGTGCGGCTGCGCAAACAGGATACCGACGAGCGCAAGGAACAGGAAGCGATCCTGGAGACCTACATGCTCGCGCTCGGGATGGTCGCGTAACGCGCGGTCGCGCGCCGCTACTGAAGCAGGGCGGTGCGTGCGCTGAACGTGGTGGTCGCGATAAACACGACCGCCTGGCCGCTGAAGCGGTTCGCTATCAAGCCTGGTGTCGGATCGGCCGAGAAATCCATGGTCACCAGGGACGCGGGCTTGCGCATGAAAGTGCTGAGGCTGCGATAATCCTCGCCGCCCATCCCGCTCACCGTCATGTAGTTCGACAGATTGGGCGCCAGGATCGCGGCGCGCATCCAGGGATCGTCAAAGGGCTCCCCGGTCTGGAATCGCCGCGTATGCACGATCGCCGGCTTGCCGTCAGGCTGCCGCACCACGATCGAGGTTCGCCGCGGGATATAGGCCGGCACGGCAGCGGGCGCCGCGACCGCGAGCACCGGCAAGGGGCGGCTTTCCACCGTGCGCGGCGGCGGTGACGCCGGACGGGCGTTCAGCTCCGGGCCGGGCAACGGGGCATAAGCCAGCGCCTGCTCCGGCAGCATGGGCAAGGGCGAAGGCTTGTCCGGCCAGGGCACGTTGACGCCGATGAGTTGCGCGGGCGCGGTCTTTGGCGGCAAGGCTGCGGCGACCTGCACTTCGGCGGCTTTGCGCGGTTGCGGTCTTGCGGCGGCGACGGTCTTGACCGCAGGTGCAATGGCGGCGGTCGTCTCGGCCTCGTCGCGCTCAGGCTTGCCGAAGCCGAAAAGCTTCGCCAGCGGGTTGAAGCTGTTGCCGGTGTCGCGTTGTGCGGTGAGAACGCCGGCGTTGCGCGCTGCGGTCAATGAAACCGAAGACGGCTGGCTGCCGCGACGCTCCAGGTCGGCCAGCGCGAGTGAATAGCCTGGCAGCGGCCGGCCGTCGGAGGGCACATGCACGGTGCGGCCATCGGGGAAGATGCGTACCAGTTCTTCGCGGCTGATGCTCGGCCAGTGCCGCACGCTGCCGACATCGAGGTGCACGAAGGGCGATCCGGAGCTCGGATAAAAGCCGATGCCGCCGCGTTGCAGGCGCAGTCCGACCTTGCGCAATTCCTCCAGCGACACGCCCGGGACGAAGAAATCTATCGCCTTGCCGACGGTGTGTTGGCTGTGCTGAGCAACGCCGTTGCTCTTCCGGCGCAGCATGGCGTTGGTTTGCGGCGCGCGGTAGCCGCAGATGATGTGGACGGGATGCTGGGCGCCGACTTCGCGCTGCACTTCCCACACCAGATCGAGCAGATGCGGATCGGTCGCGACCTCTTCGTTGCGCCGCCAATCGCGCAAAATCCAGTTGATCTTCTTCAGCGCCTCCGCGTCGTAACGGCCGTTGCGCTTATAGGTGATGGTGAGGTCTTCTTTGGTATGGACGTGATGCAGCGAGATCGTGCGGGTGTCGCCTTCGGCGACCGCATTCTGCAAGCTGTCGCATCCGAGAATGAGGGCGACGGCGGCGAGGGCGAGACGGAATCCGTTGCGCGGTGCGAGTAAGAGCGACAAAACTTGTTGCGCAATACAGACCGGCACGTGCCATCTCGCGTTGGAGGCCACAAACAACAAATATCTCCCGCGGCTTGGGCCGCAGGAAACATGGCTAACGCAGTGTTATCGGGATGGGTTAACGCACCCTTAGCGCCCCTCTACCCCGTCCTGAACAGGAGGGTAGGGGCGGACTATGGCGAAAAATGGCTCGCCCGCAGGCGCGCCCGCCGCCTTAGTTAAGCGGGCGTGTATTGTAGCGCCGGCGCTCGACCTGGCCCGGCGGCCGCTGCACCGGCTGCTGGTAATAACGCGGCCCGCCGAACAGCGAGTCGAAGAAGCCGCCGCCGTCGTACCGCGAGGCGTAGCGTGAGGAGCCTTCACTTGCCACACCATATGGCAGGTTTACCGGCCCGCGCTGATAGCTTGCCTGCTGCTCGCCGCGGCGGTCCATCGGCACGTCGGCAATCCGCCGGTCATCGCCCTTGAGCACCGCCAGCGTCCTGGTATCGCGGCCGTAGATGTCGTCGCGCAGGACCAGCTTGCCGGATTCATCGACGAAGGCGGTCTGATAGGTGATGTGCACCGGGATCGGCGTCGGGAAGGTAATCTCCCGTTCCTCCGGGCCGTACATGCTGCGCAGCTTGTCGACGGTATAATTGTCTTTCGGACGCGCGATCGACAGCAGCACCTCGCCGTATTTCAGCGGATCCTGCACCCGCATGCAGCCGTGGCTGAAGGCGCGCGTCTCTTTCGCGAACAGGTGCTTGTCCGGCGTGTCGTGCTGATAGACCAGGAACTTGTTCGGGAAATTGAAGCGGATGCGGCCGAGCGCATTGCCGTCACCCGGCGGCTGATAAATGTGGATGGTGCCGTCATTGTTCTGCACCACCCTGAGACCCATGCGCGCGAGCGCGCCGGGATCCTGCTGCAGCACCGGAAGATATTCGCCGTAGACGATCGACGGCGGCACGTTCCAGGTCGGGTTGACGGTGATGTATTTCATCGTCTCGCTGAGGATCGGTGTCGCGGTGTCAGGCTTGCCGACCACGACGCGGGTCTCCCAGATCTTGTTGCCGTTATTCATGACCTTCAGCGTGAAGGCCGGAATGTTCAGGATGACATGCGCCTTGCCGAGCTCGCGCGGCATCCAGCGCCAGCGCTCCATATTGGCGAGGACGATGTCGATGGTGTCCTTGCGGCCGCGCGGCTTGCTCGCAATGCCGTTGTTGTTGAGCGCGCGCAGGGTGGCGGGGCCAACCGAGCCGTCGTCGTCGAGCCCGGCTTTCTCCTGGAACTTCTTCACCGCTTCGACGACCTGCCTGTCGTATCTGGTGGACGCCTGATCGGCGATCTGGAGCCGCTTGCGCAGCAAGGGAACGCGCTCGTCGTCGTCGCCAAGGCGCAGGATCGGACCCTCGGGAACCCGGACGATCTGCGGAGCCGGCGCCTGTGCCTGCGGGTCCGCGGTCTGTCCGCGCAACTCGGCGAGCTTCGCCTTCAGGGCCTTATAGCCGGCGTGCTGCGGCGTATAGCTGTCGAGCGCCGTCGCCACGTCGCTGGTCTGCGCCAGATTGGCGAGAACCTGCGCCGGGTCGGGCGGAACGAGATTGTAGAGAATGTCGCCGGCGACGCGGGTGTAATGCACGCGGCCGTTCTGCGCATGGCGCGCGAAGGTAAGCACCGAATCCACCAGCTTCAATTCCGCTTCGGCAAGCGCCTGCGGTTCGGCGCCGGCCTTGAATGCGGGGGCCGGATAATCGGCGGGATCGAGGCCTTCAGCAGTGACGCCGGCGAGATAGGCGATCACCGCCTTGCCGCGCGCATTGAGCGCACCCTGGTCGGTCCAGAGCGGGGCATATTGCCGGGCGGCGTAGAAGGATTCCACGCCGGGACGGTCATCCTTGCGGTCGACGAAGCGCGACAGCTTGGTGGTGATGATCTCTTTCAGCTTGACGCCGATCGGATCGAGGACGGGCTCGACCACTGCCGGCGCGGTCGCGGTTTCGGCCTCGGCCGGCTGCGGCGCCGAGGTGACGGCGGGCGGCGGCGCGGACGTCACGGCAGGCTCCGGCGCCGCTGCCGCGGCGGGCTGCGGCGCTGATGTGGCCGTGGGTTGCGGCGGGGCGGTGACGGCAGGTGCCGGCATTGACGAGACGGCCGTTTCTTGCGCGGGCGCGGGCGAGGCCACGTCCTTAGCCGAGGGTGGCGGCACGTCGATCGGGTCGGGCAGCGGGATGCGGGAATTCAGATCGGCTTCTGAAGGCTGGGCCGGCGTTACGGTTCCGGTGACGCTGGCCCTGGTCTCGGAATTGTCCGGAGCCGCTACCGCGGTTCCCGCCGTGGTCAGCAGCAATGCCAGCGCAGCGGCAAGAGCCTGGTCGTTTCGCGCGATCCGCATCGAATGGTCCCCCGTTTCGGGACTAACGCCCGAACCCCGAATTTCGACAGCAAAAAATCCACGTCACCGTCAAATTAAAGCGACTGATACACGTTTGCCACAACGCGGAGGGGCGTAACAGCCTTATCACCGCAATTTCGCGCGATAGTTACCCGCTGGACACGACTTCCCCATCGGAGTCGGGGGTTTCGCCGCCAAGACCGAGATTTTCAAGCTTTCGGTAAAGTGTCGAGCGCCCGATGTGCAACCGGCGCGCTACCTCGGACATTTGGCCGCGGTAGTGGCTAATGGCGAAGCGGATGACCTCCGATTCGATGTCTTCCAGCGCGCGGATATGCCCCTCGGCATCGAAAACCGGCAACAGGCCAGGGGGGCGGCTGCGGGCGGGAACGGTCGCGGCCCAGGCCGGAATGCCAGGGGCGAAAGAGGCCATATCGGCCGTGATCGAAGGCGCCTGCGGGGTGTCGGCCCCAGGTTCGCCGCCCGGGCGGAGCGCCTGCGCCACGATTTGCGGGAATTCCTCGGCGCCGAGGGTATCCCCTTCCGCCAGCACCACGGCGCGGAACACCATGTTCTCGAGCTGACGCACATTGCCCGGCCAAAGATGATTTTTGAGCAGAGCGAGCGCTTCGTTGCTGACGAATTGGATGCGCTTGCCTTCCTCGGCGCAGAAGCGCGCCAGGAAATACCGCACGAGATCGGGAATATCTTCCGTGCGCTCGCGCAGCGGCGGCACCGTGATCGGAAAGACGTGCAGCCGGTAGAACAGGTCCTCGCGGAAGCGGCCGCTTTTGACGTCGGCCATCAGGTTGCGGTTGGTCGCGGAGATCAGCCGCACGTCGACCTTCACAGGCTTGCGCCCGCCCACCGGCTCGATCTCGTTCTCCTGAATGGCGCGCAACAGCTTCACCTGCGCCGCCGGCGGCAATTCGCCGACCTCGTCGAGAAACAGCACGCCGCCGTCGGCTTCCGCGAATTTTCCGACATGGCGCTCGGTCGCGCCGGTAAAGGCGCCCTTCTCATGGCCGAACAGGATCGACTCCACGAGATTTTCCGGGATAGCGCCGCAATTGACCGCGACGAATGGTTTCGCGCGGCGCTCGCTTGAGCCGTGGATGGCGCGCGCGATCAATTCCTTGCCGACGCCCGACTCACCCTCGATCAGCACCGGGATGGAGGAGGCGGCGGCCTTTTCCGCGGTGCGCATGACAAGCTGCATCTGCGGGCTGCGGCTGACCAGATCGCGGAAGGTGAGAATGCCCGCGCGCGCATGCTTGATCCGCTGCAGTTCGCCTTCCAGCGCGCTCTGGGCGAGCGCATTGCGCAGAGAAACCTGCAAGCGCTCCGGACCCACCGGCTTGACCACAAAGTCGGCCGCGCCCGCGCGCATTGCGGAGACCACGTTGTCGATGCCGCCATGCGCGGTCTGCACGATCACCGGCATGCGCAGCCCGCGCTCGCGCATCTTCGCCAGCATGCCGAGGCCATCGAGGTCGGGCATCACCAGGTCGAGGATGACGCAATCGACGCGGGAGGCTTCCGGGCCGCCGAGCAGCCGGAGCGCGGCATCGCCGCCGTCGGCGGTCAGTGCCTGATAGCCGAACCGGACGGCCATCGCTTCCAGCAACCGGCGCTGCACCGGGTCGTCGTCGACGATGAGGATCGTTTCCGGCATATCGGCTCCAACGCAGCACAATCGCAGACCAGTCCACGCAGTCTGTGCCGATTTGGTGCATGTTGGGGCCGTTGTCTTAACAGGTTCTAAAGGAGCAGCAGTCTCCGCTGTTGTCAGGTCGAGCGCAGGCTCCTTACGAGAAGAACAGCTTGCCCAGCGTCGAGAGGGGGCCGGAATCGCAGGCCGCTTGATCGACGAAGCGGCAGCCGACCTGATGGGTGCCCGTCCAGATCATTTCGACCGCGACGTAGAACACGATCGCCAGGCCGCCCCAGGTGATCCACGGGTAACGCGCCAACAGCCTGGCGATGTAAGCCGAGAGCAGCGCCATGAAGCCGATCGCCGCCGCCAAGCCGACCACGAGTACCCACATTTGCCCTTTCGCCGCGCCGGCGACGGCGAGCACATTGTCGAGCGACATGGAAACGTCGGCGACGATGATCTGCGTCAGTGCGGCGCCGAAAGTCATCGGCGCGGCCGCGGCGTCTAGGTTGCCGCCGCTGGCCAAGGCGGCCGCCGGAGCATGGATGGTGATTTCGCGGAACATCTTCCAGCATACCCATAGCAGCAGGATGCCGCCGGCGAGCGTCAGCCCCACGATTGTCAGCAGTTGGGTGGCGACGCCGGCAAACAGAATGCGCAAGATCACAGCGCCCGCGAGGCCCCAGAAAATAACTCTTGCCCGCATCGCCGGTGCGACGCGAGAGGCCGCCATTCCGACCACGATGGCGTTATCGCCGGCCAGGACGAAGTCGATGGCGATGATCTGCGCCAGGGCAATAAGTTGCTGAGAAAGATCCACTTGTTCCTCGGAGTGCTCGCTTGGGGTTGGTTGCCGGGCCGGCGCCGTTGCGTTAGCGCCGGCTGCCGCAGGCTTTGATCTAGCCCCGCGCGCCGGTCACGATCCGGAGCATCTGCTCCGGATCGATCAGCGCCGCGATGGCGATGCCGATGAAGGTGAGCGCGCCGGCCACATCCCAATAGGTGAGGTGATGCTGCGCAGTCGCGCCGTGGTTCCAGGCCAGCAGGGACGCGGCGGCCGCAGAGGCGAACAGCAGCGTCGCCACAATCGGCAGCGTCATGTCGGGTGTGAAGCTGCGCGGCCCGAAGATGCCGGCGGTGGCAGCGAGCATGAGCGCTGCCACGAAGACGGTCTGCGGTCCCAGACTCTCCTGCCTTGGGCGAAAAATCGGTCGAGCGTCGTGGGTAATTGCCATGGCTCATCCTCCTAGCGGGGCCGGAGCAGGGGCTCCCCTTTTTTGCCCCACCGAATTGTGCTACGTCTTCTCTATGAACAACGTGTTGAGAAGCAGATAGTTTAGTAACTCTGAAACTATCGAAAATCAAGAAGGTTCCCAACTTGTTGGAAAACCACATGCAAATCGCAAAAGCGGGGTCGGAAGCTAAGCAGCTTCGCAAGCAGGCCGGGACATGGCTGAAGGAATTGCGGGCGAAGGCGGGATTGTCGCAGATCGAACTCGCCCAGCGCCTCGGGCTCAAATACTACACCTTCATTTCGCAGGTGGAGAACGGCTTCGGCCGGGTTCCCACGGAAAGCATGGAGGCCTGGGCTGCGGCACTTGGCGTCAACCCCACCGACTTTGCGCGCGAGTTACTCTCCTACTACGACACTGAACTCTACCGTCTGCTCTTTGGGAATAAACAATGACCGTGCTCGATTTTAACCCGCCCGCAAAAATGCCAGCCGGCTGGCAGTTTTCGGAGGTGCAAAAGCTACTCTCGGGATGCGACGCCTCGATCGCGAGCGGCGAGGTAAGCGGCTGGGAGATAGGCACGACCGAAACCGGCGATCCGCAACTTTATCTGCTCGGATCGGCGCCGGATTACGACTGCATTCTGTGTGTTTCCCGCCTCGGCCGTCTCTACGTGCTGGAGGATGGCAACGGAAAGATTCTTTTCGAGCACCGTAATCTTATGCTGTTGAGCCAGCAGGTACGCGCCGCCATGTCGCGCAAGAAGATGATGATTGTCGCCAAGGCGGCGATCCTATGGGCCACCGTTCGGCAGACGGTAGAAGAAAAAATCGAGCCGATGCTTGCCGAACCGCTGGAGATTGCCACTCATCTTGGGCCGCAGATCGCCGCGCTGGCATAAGGAAAGCCTCCGAAGCTCCATCAGGGATGTTGCCACTACGGAGCGGCGCCCTATCTTGTAAGCTTGTCTGCTAAGACAAGCGGCCCTTCCACGGCGTTCTCACCATGGCATCTCCCAAGAAAAAGGCTCGTTCGAATCCGACTTTCAAGGCGGGCGCAAAAACGCTCGGCAGGCTGCCGGAGTGGAACCTGGCCGACCTTTATGCCGGTCTCGACGCCCCGGAGATCAAGCGCGATCTCGTGCGGGTCGAGGAGGACAGTGCGGCTTTCGAACAGGACTACCAAGGCAAGCTGGCGGAGATGGCCGCCGGACCGGATGCCGGACCGGCATTGGCCGATGCCGTGCGGCGCTACGAGGCGCTCGACGAATTGATGGGCCGGCTGATCTCCTATGCCGGGCTGGTTCACGCCGGCGACACCACCGATCCGGTGCGCTCGAAATTCTATGGCGACGTGCAGGAGCGTCTCACCGCCTCCTCGCTGCATCTTTTGTTTTTCACGCTCGAGCTCAATCGCGTCGACGACGCCGTGCTGGAAGCGGCGATGCAGCATCCGGCGCTCGGGCATTACCGGCCCTGGCTGGAAGACATCCGCAAGGAAAAGCCCTACCAGCTCGAGGACCGGATCGAGCAGCTGTTCCACGAAAAATCCATGACCGGCTACTCGGCCTGGGTGCGGCTGTTCGACGAAACCATCGCCAGCCTGCGCTTCAAGGTGCAGGGCAAGAGCCTGGCGATCGAGCCCACGCTCAACCTGTTGCAGGATTCGTCCGGCGCCAAGCGCAAGGCCGCAGCCGAGGCGCTGGCGAAGACCTTCAAGGACAACGTGCGGCTGTTCACGCTGGTCACCAATGCCCTGGCCAAGGACAAGGACATTTCCGACCGCTGGCGCGGCTTCGCGGACGTGGCGGACTCACGCCATCTGTCGAACCGGGTCGAGCCGGAAGTGGTCGAGGCGCTGACGCAGGCCGTGCGGGACGCCTATCCACGCCTGTCGCATCGCTATTACGCGCTGAAGGCGCGCTGGTTCGGCAAGAAGAAGCTGCCGCACTGGGACCGCAACGCGCCGCTGCCTTCGGTGCCGATGCGCACCATCGGCTGGAACGAGGCGCGCGACACCGTGCTCACCGCCTATGACGCCTTCTCGCCGAGGATGGCCGATATCGCGCAGCGCTTCTTCGACGAGCGCTGGATCGACGCGCCGGTGCGGCCGGGAAAATCCCCCGGCGCCTTTTCGCATCCGACGGTGCCTTCGGCGCATCCTTATGTGATGCTGAATTATCAGGGCAAGCCGCGCGACGTGATGACGCTCGCGCATGAGCTCGGCCATGGCGTGCATCAGTTCCTCGCCGCGCCGAACGGCGCGCTGATGGCGCCGACGCCGCTCACGCTGGCGGAAACCGCGAGCGTGTTCGGCGAGATGCTGACCTTCCAGAAACTGCTCGCCGGCACCACCGACAAGAAGCAGCGCAAGGCCATGCTCACCGGCAAGGCCGAGGACATGATCAACACGGTGGTGCGGCAGATCGCCTTCTACAGCTTCGAGCGCAAGGTGCATCTCGAGCGCAAGAACGGCGAGCTGACGGCGGAACGACTCGGCGAAATCTGGCTCGAAGTGCAGAAGGAAAGCCTCGGACCGGCGATCGACATCCGCCCGGGCTACGAGGTGTTCTGGAGCTATATCCCGCACTTCATCCATTCGCCGTTCTATGTTTACGCCTATGCCTTCGGCGACTGCCTGGTGAATTCGCTTTACGCGGTTTATCAGCAGGCCTCGGAAGGGTTTGCCGAGCGCTATCTCGCCATGCTCGCCGCCGGCGGCACCAAGCATTATACCGAACTGCTCAAGCCTTTCGGCCTCGACGCGCGCGATCCGAAATTCTGGCAGGGCGGATTGTCGGTGATCGAGAAACTGATCGACGAGCTGGAAGAGATCGACCGGAAAAACTAGTTTTCCCAGTTACTTGTCCTGTGTTGTACGGAATGTATAACGGCGTTATACTAAATGTACAACGGAGGACTTAAGGCAATGGTGCCATCAAAGAACGCGAGCCTTGCAGTCAAGCACGCCAAAGCCATGGAGATCGCGCGCCGGTCGTTCCGCAAACATGCCGATATCTATAAGGCGTTTGCCAAATCAGACAGCCAGATCGGCTCGACGAAGCTGCTTGAGCGAGGTTGCCATGACGGTAAAGATTGAGATCAAAAAGATCGGGAATTCTGACGGCTTCATCCTGCCCCGCGAGCTGATGCAACGCCTTGATCTAAAGCGCGGCCAGCAGCTGCACGTTGTGGAGCTGGCCGGCGGCGGCTTTCAGGTGCTTCCCTACGATCCGGATTTTGAGAAGACGATGGAGCTCGCTGAGGAAATTATGGACGAGTACCGCGACACGCTGGCGGAACTTGCAAAATAGCGAATGGCGGGTGGAAGCGAACCCAAATGGCTGACCTACGAACAAGTTGTCGCGGTTCATAGTCGTCAGCTTCGGCGCTTTGGCGGTGCGCCAGGCCTGCGCGACCAAGGTATGCTGCAATCCGCTCTCGAGCGGCCTTTCAATAAATGGCAATACGAACAGGCAGAATTGCCGGAGCTTGCCGCGGCATACGCATTTGGCTTGGCGAAGAACCACGCTTTTGTAGATGGCAACAAGCGGATCGCGTTCTTGGCGATGGCCCTCTTTTTGCGCAAGAACGGCGTTAGCTTTTCACCCGATCAAGCCCAGGCAACGAAGATCATTCTTTCTCTCGCCGCCGGCGAGGTTAGCGAAGAAAGTATGGCGCGATGGATTCGGCACAACTGGCCCAAATAGCGACGGCTGTTTCCCCACCGTAAAGTCATTATCTTTGGATCACATGACCGACCGCGAAAAGAACCGCTTCTCCGCCCGCGCCAAGCGCTACGCCAAAGTCGGCACCAATGTCGGCGGCGTGGCGGCGCGCGTGGCGACCGCACGCGTGCTCGGCCGCACGCAAAATCACAATCGCAACGCGCTCGATCTGGCGGCCGCGCTCGGCGGGTTAAAAGGGCCGATCATGAAGGTGGCGCAGCTGCTTGCCACCATTCCGGACGCGCTGCCGCCGGCATATGCCGGCGAGCTGATGAAGCTGCAGAGCCAAGCCCCGCCGATGGGCTGGGCCTTCGTCAGGCGGCGCATGACGGCGGAGCTTGGCGCCAACTGGCAGGAAAAATTTTCCAGCTTCGAGCACGCGCCGGCGGCGGCGGCCTCGCTCGGCCAGGTGCATCGCGCCCGTTCGCTCGACGGTGCGGATCTGGCCTGCAAGCTGCAGTATCCCGACATGCAATCCGCGGTGGAGGCGGATTTGCAGCAACTCGGCTGGCTCCTGGCGCTGCGGCGGCGGATGGTAGACCCGGCCATCGACACCAGCGAGATCGCCAAGGAGATCGGCGCGCGGTTGCGGGAAGAGCTCGACTATCACCGCGAGGCCAAGCACGTCGCGCTCTATGGCGCCATCCTGGCCGGCGAGGACAATATCCGTGTGCCCGCGGTGCATCCGGAATTATCGACGCGCCGCCTGCTCACGCTCGACTGGCTGCAGGGCCGGCGGCTGCTTGAGCACAAGGACGATGATCTGCCCACGCGCAACCGGCTGGGGACCGCGATGTTCATGGCCTGGTGGCATCCCTTCAGCCGCTTCGGCGTCATCCACGGCGATCCCCATCTCGGCAATTACACCGTTTTCGATGAGAAGCAGGGCAGGGGCAAAGCGCGCCCCGGCGGCATCAACCTGCTCGACTATGGTTGCATTCGTATTTTTCCACCGGCTTTTGTCGCGGGCGTGGTGGATCTCTATCGCGGCCTGGAGCACGGCGATGACGACCTCGTGGTCAACGCCTATGAGACCTGGGGCTTCAAAAATCTGACTCGCGGCCTGATCGAAACGCTCAATATTTGGGCACGTTTCATTTACGGTCCGCTGCTCGATAACCGCACCCGTACCATCGCCGACGGCGTGAAGCCTTCCGAATACGGCCGCCGGGAGGCATTCAGTGTGCATCAGGCGCTGCGGGAACAAGGGCCGGTCACGGTGCCGCGGGAATTTGTGTTCATGGACCGCGCCGCCATCGGGCTCGGCGCGGTGTTCCTGCATCTGCGGGCGGAACTGAATTTCTACCGCCTGTTCAATGAGGCCATCCAGGATTTTTCCGTGGCAAAGGTCGCTGAAAAGCAGAAGCGGGCGTTGTCGGCTGCCGGGCTGGAAGGGCCGTGACGCGCCCCGCCTGCCATTGCCCGAGCTATGCGTTTCCGCTAATCCTCGCCCGACCGAATCCTGAGTTTCCCCACGGAGGATAGCAATGGCCGAGCATGCTGCGCCGGAATACGCCACGGCGCCGGGCAATGATTACACGTCGCATGAACGCACCTACCAGGGCTTCGTGCACATGGCCTTTATCGGCATCCTGCACGTCGCCAGTGTCCTGATCGGGCTGGCGATCGGCGGTGTCACGGGACACTGGCTGGTTGCTTTCGGCGTCTTCGCGGTCGCCACGGTTGCCGCGATCCAGGGCTTCATGAGCAACACAAGAACCGCGAGCTATGGTGCGCTGGTGCTCTCGCTGATAGCGCTGGCGTTGAGTGCCGGCTAACGGATCCGGACGCAGGGGGCGAGTGGATGCGCATTGCCATACCGCGTGAGGCAGAGCCCGAGCCACGCGTGGCCGCTACGCCGGAGACCGTAAAGAAGATGAAGGCCCTCGGCGCCGATGTTGCGGTCGAGGCCGGCGCCGGAATGAAATCGGGCATTCTCGATTCCGACTATGAAGCGGCCGGCGCGAGCGTGCATGCGAGCGCCGCTGAAGCCGTTGGCGACGCCGACGTGGTGCTCAAGGTGCGCCGCCCTTCCGCGGACGAGGCGGCGCAATACAAGCGCGGCGCCATCGTCGTCGGTATCATGGACCCTTATGACAACGAGGCGGCGCTGCAGCAGCTCGCGGAAGCGGGAGTCTCTGCCTTGGCGATGGAATTGATGCCGCGGATCAGCCGTGCGCAGTCGATGGACGTGCTGTCGAGCCAGGCCAATCTCGCGGGTTACCGCGCGGTGATCGATGCCGCCCAGGAATATGGCCGCGCACTGCCGATGATGATGACCGCCGCCGGCACGGTGCCCGCGGCCAAGGTGTTCATCATGGGCGTCGGCGTCGCGGGTCTGCAGGCCATTGCGACGGCGCGCCGCCTCGGCGCCATGGTCACCGCGACCGACGTGCGTCCCGCCACCAAGGAGCAGGTGGAAAGCCTCGGCGCCAAATTCCTCGCCGTCGAGGACGAGGAATTCAAGAACGCGCAGACGGCCGCCGGCTATGCCAAGGAAATGTCGAAAGAGTATCAGGCCAAGCAGGCCGCGCTGGTCGCCGAGCACATCAAGAAACAGGATATCGTCATCACCACCGCGCTGATCCCCGGCCGCCCGGCGCCGAAGCTCATCAGCAGGGAAATGGTCGCCTCGATGCGGCCCGGCTCGGTGATCATCGATCTCGCGATCGAGCGCGGCGGCAATGTCGAAGGCGCGCGTGCCGGCGAGGTCGTGCAGGATGGCGGCGTCAAAATCGTCGGCCATCTTAATATGGCGGGACGGCTGGCGGCCTCGGCCTCGGCGCTTTACGCAAAGAACCTCTATACCCTGCTCGAAATTCTGATCGACAAGACCAGCAAGACGCTGGCGGTGAAATGGGACGACGAGATCGTGCAGGCCATCGCGCTGACGCGTGACGGCGCCGTCATTCATCCGAATTTTCAGCCGAAAAACGCAGCCTAGGATTCATTCGCCATGGCAACGCCGCAGGATGCCCTTGAACGCGCCCAAGCCGCCGCCGAGGTGGCGCGCCAGGCGGCCGAGGCCGCGCAGGCCTATGCCCAGCTCGCCGCCGATGCCGCCAGTGCCGCGGCGCAGGGCTTTTCCGGTGTCGATCCCTTCGTCTTCCGCTTCTCCATTTTCGTTCTGGCGATCTTCGTCGGTTATTACGTCGTATGGTCGGTGACGCCGGCGCTGCATACGCCGCTGATGTCGGTAACCAACGCGATCTCCTCGGTGATCGTGGTCGGCGCGCTCCTGGCAGTGGGCGTGATGCTGGTGGGCGATGATTCCGGCACCTGGTGGGCGCGCACTTTCGGCTTTATCGCGCTGATGTTGGCTTCCGTGAACATCTTCGGCGGCTTCCTGGTCACCCAGCGCATGCTCGGCATGTACAAGAAGAAAACGTAAGGGAGCGCCGGCCATGTCCGCCAATTTTGCCGCGCTGCTTTATCTGGTCGCAGGCGTGCTGTTCATCCTCGCGTTGCGCGGGCTGTCGAGCCCGGCCACCAGCCGGCAGGGCAACATGTTCGGCATGGCCGGCATGGCGATCGCGATCGTCACCACCTTGGCGCTGCGGCCGCCGGCCAGTCTGGCGGCCTGGCTGCTGGTGCTGCTCGGCATGGGCATCGGCGGCGGCGCCGGCGCGGTGATCGCGCGCCGGGTGCCGATGACGGCCATGCCGCAATTGGTGGCGGCGTTCCATTCACTGGTGGGCTTGGCCGCGGTGCTGGTGGCCGCGGGCGCGCTCTACGCGCCGGCGGCGTTCGAATTGGGCGCGCCCGGCCGGATTCCGGGTGCGAGCCTTGTCGAGATGTCGCTCGGCGTCGCCATCGGCGCCGTCACCTTCACCGGTTCGGTGATCGCCTTCCTCAAGCTCGACGGACGCATGAGCGGCGCTCCGATCATGTTGCCGTTCCGGCACTTCATCAATCTCGGGCTCGCCGGGGCGCTTGTTCTGCTCATCATCATTTTTGTGCTGACCGAGAGTCATTTCGTGTTCTGGATGATCACGCTGGTGTCCTTCGTGCTCGGCGTCCTGATCATCATCCCGATCGGCGGCGCCGACATGCCGGTCGTGATCTCGATGCTCAAC
>DASSPI010000054.1:0-32621 GCA_035699705.1 Xanthobacteraceae bacterium | reverse complement strand
TGTGGAGTCCATCCGGCGATTCCTGTCCTGGATGACCAATACCGAATTGTTCTCGCCCGAGCTCTATTTCCTCTCGCAGCTGCCCGCCGACATGGATGTCGGCGAGACGGCCGCAGTGGTGGTGATGGCGCTCGCGCTTTCCTTCCTCGCCACGCTCTATCCGGCGTGGCGCGCCGCGCGCCTCGATCCGGTGGAGGCGCTTCGTTATGAGTAACGCTGAAACGATGAGCCAGGCTGAAGCGCCGGCCGGCGAGGAAATTCCGGCCATCTTCCTGCACGCCGTCGAGCGGCATTACCGGCAGGGTGATGAGACGCTCGACATCCTCACGGGCGCGGAGCTTGCGGTATGGGCGGGGCAATCCGTGGCACTGGTGGCGCCATCGGGAGCCGGCAAGTCGACGCTGCTGCATCTGGCAGGCCTGCTCGAGCATCCCGACGCGGGCGAGGTTTACATCAATGGCGTTGCGACTTCGGGTCACTCCGACGCCGAGCGCACGCGCTTCCGCCGCACCGAAATCGGCTTCGTCTATCAGGCGCATCACCTGCTGCCGGAATTCTCCGCGCTGGAAAACGTCATGCTGCCGCAGATGATCAAGGGGCTGTCGCGACCGGAAGCGCGGCGGCGCGCGGCGGAGCTTTTGGCCTATCTTGGCCTGAAGGAACGCGTGCTGCACCGGCCGGCGGAGCTCTCGGGCGGCGAACAGCAGCGCGTCGCGATCGCGCGCGCGGTCGCCAATGCGCCGCGCATTCTCCTGGCGGACGAGCCGACCGGCAATCTCGACCTGCATACCGCCGACCATGTCTTCGGCATCTTGCTCCAGCTCGTCCGTTCCTCGGGCCTGGCCACCATCATCGCGACCCACAATATGGACCTGGCCGCGCGCATGGATCGCCGCGTGACAATCCGTGAGGGGCTGGTGGTGGAGCTCGACTGAAGGTCGCAGTTCAGCGGGCAGCAGGGGTCCGGTTACGCGCTCGACGCCTGCGCCGCCTGCAATTGCTGCCAGGCGAGAATCTTCTCCCGCATGGTGGTGCTCGCGAGGCTCGGTTGCCCGCGCTCGATGGCGACGTCGAGGCTTGCCAGATGAGCCAGCATGGCGTGGCGGCGCTGCACTTTTTCCGGCGACGCTTCCAGCTCGGAATAATCCCGCGCATCGAGCCCCATGCGCTCGGCCATCTGCGCCGGATCGAGGCCGAGCTTTCCCCGCAGCGCCGGCAAGTTGAACGGCTTGCTCATGCGTGAATTCCTTCCGCTGCCGTCGCCAACGCGGCTGTCATGTCGCCGCGTTGGCGCCGCTTCCAAGCCGGCGGTCAGCGGACCGGCAACGGCATTCCCCTTACCTGCAACCGTTCAGTCATGCAGGAGATCTTGCCAAGACCCAGCGCGGGAAGCTCTCCGCCGCTGGGGGGAGAGTTGTCGCGGCGGCCGCCGTCGGAGTTCGCTGTACACAACCTGAGGTCCGAGAGAGCCGGGCTCGTCGGCGTTTCGAGCGGTCCGCCGTTGCGCAGCTTGCTGGTGGGATCAGGCGGATTGCGAAACACCTCGGTCACCTCGCGGCCCTCGTTGCTCACGACCACCATCGCGTTGCGTTCGTTTGCGGAGACCCAGATGTTGCCCGCCTCATCCAGGGCTATGCCGTCCGCGCCGTCCAGCAGCGAGTGTTGAACGAAGATATTCTCAAGGCAGAGGGTGTTGGGAGTGAACGTGGTATCGCAGCCGGTTTGGCTGCGCAGTTGACCTGAAGGTTCAAAGCTCACCTTCCAGATCGCCCCGCGTGCGGTGTCGGCGATAAAAAGATTGCCCTCTCTATCGAAGGCCAGGCCGTTCGCCACCAGAGGTTGGGAGTTTCCGGTGGGCACGGTGCGTACATCGCGGCCTACTCCAGTGAAGGTTGTCGCGCCGACAGTGAAAGCAGGTACAACGTTCACCATCGGCTGCACGCGGAACATCTCAGTTACAAGCCCGGCGGGGCTGACTTTCCACA
This sequence comes from Xanthobacteraceae bacterium, assembly GCA_035699705.1. GTDB lineage: Bacteria > Pseudomonadota > Alphaproteobacteria > Rhizobiales > Xanthobacteraceae > CANKHA01. The sequence goes on along the minus strand of DASSPI010000054.1, from coordinate 30,636 downwards.
CCCGGCCCAGGCCGGTGGTCCCGTCTCCGGTCCAGAGATTTCCGGCGCGGTCGAAGGCCAATCCGTTCGTCCCGGGCACGCCGGAAGCGAACACGGTGGCGGCCGGCGGCGAGCTCGAATTCGGGACAAAGCTGACGATATCGCTCCCCTGGCTCACGAACAGCCGGCCGGCGCGATTGAACGCAAGACCGGACGGCGAACACGGTGCGGGGATGTTGCCGACCACGACCAGGGACGGATTTGCGATATTGACTCGGTAGACCGGACACGATGGCGAGCCGCCACGCGCCGGCGTGTAGAGGTTGCCCTGGTTGTCGTTGGTCAGGCCCTCGATGGCGAGGGGCGTGGTAATGAGAGTTTCGAAGCTTGCCGCCTGTGCCCATGAAGAGATCGCAAGCGGCGCGGAAACGAGCAGGGATAAAGCGATAAAGCGGTGTCTGGCGTTCATGTGAGCCCCCGGTGGCGTTGTTGAAATGCCGTGCTTCATCATGCCGGTAGGCAGGTTTGTGCCCACCCTTGGCGAGGTTAGCGGCGGTGGCGGAGCCCCGGAAGTACAAATATTTTTGCTTTCGGCGGGAATTATTCGAGATCAAACGGATCGGTGACGACGTGTTCCTGGCGTCATGCCGCGCGGCGAAACGGCGTGGGGGCTCCTCGATTCAGAAAGCATCTACCAAGGGCGCGACCCGTGCCGCCACCGGCAACCGACCGACGGCCCAGGCTTGGGCTACGGGGAGCGGGCGCGATCCATCTGTACCGGTGGACACGGCACCGAGCCGTAGGAGCAGAAGACGCAACAGTCACCGGCTTTTGGCTTAAGCCGCCGTCCGCAGCCCTTGCAGTCATAGAAGAATTGGCATGCGTCGATGGGCATCTGCTCGGCTGCCTGGTGGCCGCAAGCCGGGCATGTGATGGTGCATTCGGTGGTCATCCTGCCCAATGTGAGCCTGGCTAAGCCACGGTCCAAGCCCCGCCTTTCAAACTGACCCACTACCCGGGCTTGACTCCGGAACAAAAGACGAACTATGTTCCTCTTTCGTTCTTTTGAGGAGGGTTCTTATGCTTCGCGCATTGATGGAAGAAGCCGCAGCGTTGGCGTCGATCAGCCTGTTTCTGGCGACCATTGCCATCTGGGCTCAGCTTTTCAGCAATTTCTAAAACCACCCGCGCGCCTGGGGAAAACCGGCATTAATCCGGCTTTCCCGCTCGTGGCGATAGACAGGCAGGGAGGCCTTCCCCACCATCGGCCGGATGAAGAATCGCGATGATAAGGCGGCGGCAGGGCCGGGCTTCGTCCACCTGCACGTCCACTCCAACTATTCGCTGCTGGAAGGCGCGCTCACCATCCCCAAGCTGGCCGATCTGGCCAAGGCCGACCATCAGCCGGCGCTCGCGCTCACCGACACCGACAATATGTTCGGCGCGCTGGAATTCTCCGAGAAGATGGCGGGGGCCGGCATCCAGCCGATTGTCGGCTGTGCGCTCGCGGTCGATTTCGGCGACCAGGAGCAGAACGCGCGCAATGCTCATGCCGCGCTCGCGCCCCAGCGCATTGTTGTGCTCGCCGCCCGCGATGCCGGCTACCGCAGCCTGATGCGGCTCAATTCCCGCGCTTTCCTGGAGACGCCGTCGAACGAGGCGCCGCATGTGAAGCTCGCCTGGCTCGAAGGCGAGACCGACGGATTGATCGCGCTGACCGGCGGGCCGAATGGTCCGCTCGATAGCGCGCTCGCCGCCGGCCAAAGCGCGCTTGCCGGCGCGCGCGCCGAGGCGCTGCTGCGGCTGTTCGGCGACCGGCTCTATGTCGAATTGCAGCGTCACGGCATGGCCTCGGAGAAGCAGGTGGAGCCCGGGCTGCTCGACATCGCTTATTCGATGAATCTGCCGATCGTCGCCACCAACGAGCCGTTCTTCGCCCGGCGCGAAGATTACGAAGCGCATGATGCGCTGATCTGCATCGCCGAGGGCCGCCTGCTGGTGGAAACCGACCGGCGCCAGCTCACGCCGGAGCATCGCTTCAAGACCCGCGCCGAAATGGCCTCGCTGTTCGCCGATCTGCCGGAGGCGCTCGCCTCCACGGTGGAGATAGCGCAGCGTTGTTCTTTCCGCCCGCGCACCCGTGCGCCGCTGCTGCCGCGCTTTTCGGTCGGCGCCGATGGCGCGGCGGTGGATGAAGCTGCCGAGCTGCGCCGCAGCGCAGAAGCGGGACTGGAGCGGCGCATCGCCGCCTATGGTCTGGCGCCCGACCGCACGCTGCAGGATTACCGCGAGCGGCTCGATTTCGAGCTGCGCGTCATCGAGGGGATGAAATATCCCGGATACTTCCTCATCGTCGCCGACTTCATCCAATGGGCGAAGGGGCAGGGCATTCCGGTCGGGCCGGGCCGCGGCTCGGGCGCCGGCTCGCTCGTCGCTTATGCGCTCTCGATCACCGATCTCGATCCAATCCGTTTCGGGCTGCTGTTCGAGCGCTTCCTCAACCCCGAGCGCGTGTCGATGCCGGACTTCGACATCGACTTCTGCCAGGATCGCCGCGACGAGGTGATCCGCTATGTGCAGGGGCGCTACGGCCGCGATCAGGTGGCGCAGATCATCACCTTCGGAACCCTGCAGGCGCGCGGCGTGCTGCGCGACGTCGGACGCGTGCTGCAAATGGCCTATGGCCAGGTCGACAAGCTCTGCAAGCTGGTGCCGCAAAATCCCGCCAATCCCGTGACGCTGGCGCGCGCCATTGACGACGAGCCGAAACTGCAGGCGGAGGCCAATGCCGATCCGGTGGTGCGGCGCGCCTTCGATATCGCCAAAAAGCTGGAAGGGCTCACGCGTCATGCCTCCACCCACGCCGCCGGCATCGTCATCGGCGATCGGCCGCTGAGCGAGCTCTCGCCGCTCTACCGCGATCCGAAATCCGACATGCCGGTCACCCAGTTCAACATGAAATGGGTAGAGCAGGCGGGGCTGGTGAAGTTCGACTTCCTCGGTCTCAAGACCCTCACCGTGCTCGACACCGCGGCCAAGCTGGTGCGCGCGCGCGGCGTCGATATCGATCTCTCCCACATCCCGCTCGACGATCCCAGGACCTACGCGCTCCTGGCACGCGCGGAAGCCGTCGGCGTGTTCCAGCTGGAAAGCGCGGGCATGCGCCGTGCGCTGCTCGACATGCGGCCGGACCGTTTCGAAGACATCATCGCGCTGGTCGCGCTCTATCGGCCGGGCCCGATGGCGAATATCCCGACCTATTGCACCCGCAAGCACGGGCTGGAGAAACCGGACTATATCCATCCCAAGCTCGAGCCGATCCTGCGCGAGACCTTCGGCGTCATCGTCTATCAGGAACAGGTGATGCAGGCGGCGCAGATCCTTGCCGGCTACACGCTCGGGCAAGCCGACCTGCTGCGACGCGCCATGGGCAAGAAGATCCGCAAGGAGATGCAGGAGCAGCGCGCGGGTTTCGTCCAAGGCGCCACCGAGCGCGGCATCGACCGGGCGCAGGCCAACGCGATCTTCGATCTGCTCGAGCGCTTCGCGGAGTACGGGTTCAACAAAAGCCACGCGGCGGCTTATGCGCTGGTCGCTTATCAGACCGCCTATATGAAGGCGAACTACCCGGTCGAGTTCATTGCCGCTTCCATGACGCTCGATATGGGCAATACCGACAAGCTGGCGGAATTCCGCGAGGAGGCGAAGCGGCTCGGCATCGAGATCGTGCCGCCCTCGATCAACCGCTCCGGGCTGGCCTTCGAAGTGGAAGGCAACAAGATCTATTACGCACTCGGCGCCCTGAAGGGCGTCGGCACGCAGGCGGTCGAGGCCATTGTCGCCGCGCGCGCCGAGCGGCCGTTCGCCGATCTCACCGATTTCGCCTCGCGCATCAATCCGCGCGCAGTGAACAAGCGTGTGCTGGAAAGCCTTGTCTCGGCCGGCGCCTTCGACGCGCTGGAGCGCGACCGCGCCCGTGCCTTCGCCGGGGTCGACGCCATGCTCGCCGCCGGCCAGCGTGCGCATGACGCGGCGGCCAACGGCCAGAGTGAATTGTTCGGCGGCCGGATAGCGCGCGAAACGCTTGCCATTCCGGCAGTCGAGCCATGGCTGCCGGCCGAGCGCCTGCGAAGGGAATACGACGCGATCGGATTTTTCCTCAGCGGCCATCCGCTCGACGACTATGCCGCCACCCTCAAGCGCATGCGCGTGCAATCCTGGGCGGAATTCTCCCGCGCGGTGAGGGCGGGCGGCAGCGCCGGCAGGCTGGCGGCCACCGTGGTGTCGCGCACCGAACGGCGCATCCGCTCCGGCAGCAAGATGGGCATCGTCGGGCTGTCGGATCCCACCGGGCATTATGAAGCGGTGCTGTTCGCCGAGGGACTGGCGCAATACCGCGACCTGCTGGAGCCCGGCACGGTGGTGCTGCTGTTTCTCTCGGCCGAGTTGCAGGGCGACGAGGTGCGGGCGCGGATCCAGTCCGTGGAGCCGCTGGAACAGGCCGCCGCCAAGCTGCAAAAGGGCCTGCGCGTTTTCCTGCGCGATGGCGCGCCGCTGGAGAATGTCGCCAAGCGCCTCGACGCCAAGGGCGACGGCGAGATCAGCATGGTGCTGATGCTGGACGGCGATACCGAGGTGGAGGTGAAGCTGCCCGGGCGGTTCAACGTCTCGCCGCAGATCGCCGGCGCGATCAAGGCGGTGCCGGGCGTGGAGCGCGTGGAGGCGCTGTAACCTTGGCTCCGTCACCCTGAGGCGCTCGGCGCCATGGCGCAGCCGGCGTGCACTTGGCTGCGTTCGTACCTGAGGATGACGGATCACAAAATCTCTTAGGATTACGGCAGCACCTCCTCGCGCTTGTCGATGCGCGCGTCGAGCGCGGCGCGCAGGTCGGCCAGCAAATTCTTTTCGGCCGCGTTGATCACCGCCAAAAGCTCCTGCGCCTCCACCAGACGGGAGGAGAGCACGTAATCCGCGCCGGCGGCGTAGAGCTGCTGCACGTCCTCCAGCAGGTCCGCGACGGCGATGATCTTTGCCTTGGCGTTCTGCGCCCGCACCTTGCGCACGAGCTTCTCGTTGCTGGTCCCCTTCAACAGATAATCCGGCACCGTGGAGATCACGATCTCGGCGTGAGAAATGCCGGAATGCGCCAGCGTGTCGGGATTGCTGATGTCTCCGTAAGTCACCTGCACGCCCTTGGATGTGAGCGTCTGATAAACCTGCGGGTTGAAATCGATCACGCCGACCTGCTCGATCATCGCCGGATTCTTGCGATGCAACTCGCTCAGCAGCGAGCTGGCGGTGCGGAAGAAACCGAGCAGCACGATCCGCCGCGGCTTGGCGTGGCCGCCCTCCGCTTCGTCATGCGCCGTGTGGTCGAGATCGCGGAATCCGAGACGCTTGAGCGGATCGATCAGCGCGCGCGAGATGGAATCGCTCTGCGTCATGGCGAAGGTGCTCAGCACCGCAAGGATGACGAAAGCCAGCGACGCCGCGCTCGCGGCCTGCGCGCTGGTCTGGCCGGCGGCGACGCCGACCTGGATCAACACCAGCGAGAACTCGCTCATCTGCGACAAGTTGATGGCGGGCAGCAGGCTCGCGCGCAATCCCTGCCGCATCAGATAAAGCGGAAAGAACACCGTCACGATCCGGCTGGCGAGCAGGAAGCCCACGATCAGCAAGGCAAGGCCGACGATGGAAGCGGTCGGCAACGGGATGGTCATGCCGAGCGCGACAAAGAACAATGTGATGAAGAAATCACGCAGCGTCGTCACCTTGGCGGTGACGTCGATGGCATAGGGGAAGGTGGAGATCGCGACGCCGGCGACCAGCGCGCCCATCTCGCGCGAGAGATGCAGACGCTGGCCCACTTCCCCGACCAGGAAGCACCAGGCCAGCGCGCCCACCAGCACCAGTTCCGGCGAGCGCGCGATCCGGTGAAAAACCCACGGCAGCACGAAACGGCTGACCAGCATGGCGGCGCCCACCAGCACAATCACCCGGCCGATCGAGAGCGCCAGGATTCCGATTTTCAGGTCGTCGAGATTGGGCTGAATGGCGAGGAAAAGGATCGCGAACAGATCCTGCAGCACCAGCACGCCGAGCGTGATGCGGCCGGGCAAGGTGTCGAGCTCGCGCTTCTCGTACAAGACCTTGACGATGATCACGGTGCTGGAAAGCGCGACCGCGATGGCGAGATAGAGCGGGTCCCAGCGTGCCCCGCCGGCCGGCAGGATCAGCCAGAAAAAGACCAGGGCAAGAATGCAGGTTGCCGCGATCTGCACGACCGACGCGCCGATGATGACGGTGCCCGCCCGGATGATCTTCTTCAGATCGATCTCCAGCCCGATCATGAACAGCATGAGGATCAGGCCGAGCTCGGAGATGATGTGGATCGACTCCTCCGACCGCACCAGATGCAGCCCGGAAGGGCCAAGCAGGAAGCCGCCGGCGAGATAGGCGAGGATGGGCGGCTGGCGGAAGAACTGGGCGCAGACCCCGAGAACCCAGGCGGTGACGATGGAAAAAGTGATGTCCTGAATCAGTTCGTGCACGGCCGCCCCAAACGCTTGATCCGGCGCCATAGTCTCAGGCTCGCAGGCGATGAACAAGGGCAGCCGCCGCGGTCAAAAACCGCTATTTTGCGTGAATTTAGAGCCGCTTCGGCCCTGAGCTTTAGGTTGCGCCGGAGTCTTTTGGCCGTTATAAGCCCCCCATCTCACACGCGGACCGTGGCCCCAGGGCCGTCCGGTGGCTGGATCCACAACGGGTCGAGCCCACACGTCCGCGGCGGAACAACCGGAGAATATGTTATGGCGCTACCCGACTTTTCTATGCGTCAGCTATTGGAAGCTGGCGTACATTTCGGCCACCAGGCCCACCGCTGGAACCCGAAGATGGGCAATTTCATCTTCGGCACCCGCAACAACATCCATATCGTCGATCTCGCGCAGACCGTGCCGATGCTGCATCGCGCGCTGCAGGCGGTAAGCGATACCGTCGCCAAGGGCGGCCGCATCCTTTTCGTCGGCACCAAGCGGCAGGCGCAGGATGCCATCGCCGATGCGGCGAAGAAGTCGGCGCAGTATTACGTGAATTCGCGCTGGCTCGGCGGCACGCTGACCAACTGGAAGACGATTTCGCAGTCGATCTCGCGGCTGAAGAAGCTCGACGAGATGCTGAGCTCGGGCGAGGCCGGCGGCTATACCAAGAAAGAGCGCCTCGATCTGCAGCGCGAGCGCGACAAGCTCGACCGCGCGCTCGGCGGGATCAAGGACATGGGCGGCTTGCCCGATCTGCTGTTCGTGCTCGACACCAACAAGGAAGACATAGCGATCAAGGAGGCCCAGCGCCTCAACATCCCGGTCGCCGCAGTGGTCGATACCAACTGCGACCCTGCCGGCATCACTTACGTCGTGCCGGGCAATGACGACGCCAGCCGCGCCATCGCGCTCTATTGCGATCTCGTGGCCAAGGCTTCGATCGACGGCATTTCCCGTGCCCAGGGTGAAGCGGGCATCGATATCGGCGCGGCCGCCCAGCCGATCGCCGAGCCGATGCCGGCGCAGGCTGAGGGCCTCGGCTTCGAGGCGCTGCCGGGACCGCGCGGCGTTGCCGACGATCTGAAGAAGCTCACCGGCGTTTCTCCGGCAATCGAGAAGCAGCTCAACGACCTCGGCATCTTCCACTACTGGCAGATCGCGGAACTCAATCCGACCGCGGCTCATAATGTCGGTGAAGAGGTCGGTCTGCCGGGCCGCGTGGAAGGCTGGATCGCGCAGGCCAAGGCCATCACCGCCGAAGCCGAGTAACAACAACGACGCCGCGCCGCCGATCTTCGGCGCGCGGCGCATCCAAAATCCGGCCGGGAATCCGACAATGGCAAATATCACTGCTCAGATGGTCAAGGAGCTGCGCGACCAGACCGGCGCCGGCATGATGGATTGCAAGGCGGCGCTGGGGGAGACCGGCGGCGACATGCAGGCGGCGGTCGACTGGCTGCGCAAGAAGGGCTTGTCGAAGGCCGCGAAGAAAGCCGGCCGGGTCGCTGCCGAAGGATTGATCGGTATCGCGCTCGCCGGCACCAAGGGCGTGGTGGTCGAGGTCAATTCCGAGACCGATTTCGTCGCCCGCAACGATCTGTTCCAGGGGCTGGTGAAATTGATCGCGCAGGTCGCGCTCGAAGCCGGCACCGACGTGGAGAAGATCAAGGCGGCGAAGGCCGGCTCCACCACGGTCGCCGAGGCGATCTCCGACACCATCGCCAAGATCGGCGAAAACATGACGCTGCGCCGCGCCGCCGCGCTTTCGGTGAGCAAGGGCGCTGTTGGAAGCTATGTGCACAACTCGGTCACCGATGGTCTGGGCAAGATCGGCGTTCTGGTCGGCCTCGAATCGACGGGCAAGACCGATGAGCTCGCCGCGCTCGGCCGCATGATTGCCATGCATGTGGCGGCTTCCAATCCGCTGGCCGTCGATTCTACCGGGCTCGATCCCGCGGCTGTGGCGCGGGAGAAAAACGTGCTGGCTGACAAGGCCAAGGCGTCGGGCAAGCCGGCCAATGTCATTGAAAAGATCGTCGAATCCGGGCTGAAGACTTACTACAAGGAGGTCTGCTTGCTCGATCAGGTTTATGCGATCGATCCGAGCAAGAGCGTGGCCCAGGCGCTGAAGGAAGCGGAAGGCAAGACCGGCGCGCCGATCAAACTCCCCGGCTTCGTGCGTTACGCGCTCGGTGAAGGTATAGACAAGCAGGAATCGGATTTCGCCGCCGAGGTGGCGGCCGCCGCCGGTCAAGGCTGAACGTTCGCCGCCTCAGGCGATCGAGCACGCGGCGGCGTTACGGGACGGAGCGATCGCATCATGGGCGAGCCTGGCTACCGTCGCGTCATCGTCAAATTATCAGGAGAGGCGCTGGCGGGTTCCGAGGGTTTCGGCGTCCATCAGCCGGTCGTGGATCGCATCGCCGACGATCTCGTCGCTTGCGCTGATCTCGGCATCGAGCTCGGCGTGGTCGTGGGCGGCGGCAATATCTTTCGCGGCGTCGATGTCTCCGCGCGCGGCGTCTCGCGTCCGACCGGCGATACCATGGGCATGCTGGCGACAGTGATGAACTGCCTTGTGCTCGAGGCGGCTGTCGAGCGCCAGGGCACGAGCGCCCGCACGCTGTCGGCACTTTCCATGCCTGCGGTTTGCGAGCCTTACACCCGCGCGCGCGCGCTCAAGCATTTGGCGAAGAAACGCGTCGTGCTGTTTGCGGCCGGTACCGGCAGCCCGTTTTTCACCACCGACACCACCGCAGTGCTGCGGGCGGCAGAGCTCGAGGCGCAAGCGGTGCTGAAGGCCACCAATGTCGACGGGGTCTATAGCGCCGATCCGAAGAAGGATCCGAAAGCCCAGCGCTATGAGCGGCTCAGCCACCGGGAGGCCCTCGAGAAGGATCTCAAGGTGATGGATTCCACCGCCTTCGCGCTTGCCCGGGAAAACCGTATGCCTATCATCGTGTTCTCTATCCGAGAGCCGGGAGCGATTGCTGCCGTGTTGCGCGGGGAGGGGCGTGCGACCACTGTCGGCGAATGACGGCTGACGCCGTCGAATTCGGATCGCGCCCCGCGCGATAAAAAGCTGTCTCGAGGAATGCCATGGCAACCATGACGCACGATCTGAACGAATTGAAGCGGCGCATGCAGGGCGCGCTGCAGGCTTTCAAGCAGGAACTGAGCGGGCTGCGCACCGGCCGCGCCACGACGGCGATGCTGGATCCCGTGCAGGTGGATGCCTATGGCACCCATATGCCGCTCAACCAACTGGCGACCGTGAGCGTGCCGGAGCCGCGCCTGATCAGCGTGCAGGTCTGGGATCGCTCCATGGTGCATGCGGTGGAGAAGGCCATCATCAACGCCAATCTCGGCCTGAGTCCGGCCACCGAGGGCCAGGTTTTGCGGCTGCGGATTCCCGAATTGAACGAAGAGCGCCGCAAGGAGCTGGTGAAGGTCGCGCATAAATATGCGGAAGCCGCACGCATTGCCGTGCGCCACGTCCGCCGCGACGGTCTCGACGTGCTGAAAAAAATGGAGAAGGACCACAAGATCAGCAAGGACGATCACGATCACGAGGCCGGGCAGGTGCAGAAGACCACCGATCAGTCGATCGCGGAGATCGATCACATGCTGGCCGCCAAGGAAAAAGAAATCCTCACCGTCTAAGGGAGCAGGGCGCTTTAAGCCCGCCACGCCGATGCCGAAGGCCGAACTGCCCGCAGCCGTTGCCAGCGCCGCTTTTGAGGTGCCGCGCCATGTCGCCATCATCATGGACGGCAACGGGCGCTGGGCGGCGGCGCGCGGCCTGCCGCGCACGGAAGGCCACCGCCGCGGCGTCGAGGCGTTGCGTGCCACCGTGCGCGCGGCGGGCGAGATCGGCATCCAGGTACTCACGATCTTTTCCTTCAGCTCGGAAAACTGGTCGCGGCCGCCCGCCGAGGTGCGCGATCTGATGGGCCTGCTGCGCCGCTTCATCCGTCATGACCTGGCGGAGCTGCACCGGAATAACGTGCGCGTGCGCGTGATCGGCGAGCGCGAAGGATTGGCCAGCGATATTCTTCGCCTGCTGGAGGAGGCGGAGGAGCTCACCCGCGACAATGACGGCCTGATCGTGGTCGTCGCGTTCAACTACGGGGCGCGCCAGGAAATCGCCCGCGCCGCGCGCCGGCTGGCCGCGGACGTGGTGGCTGGCAAGCTGCCGCTGGAGGCGATCACCGCGGAAGCTTTGGGGAGTCGCCTCGACGCCTCCGACCTGCCCGATCCCGATGTCATCATCCGCACCAGCGGCGAGCAGCGGCTGTCGAATTTCTTGTTGTGGCAGGCGGCCTATAGCGAGCTGGTTTTCGTGCCGACCTATTGGCCCGATTTCGACCGCGCGACGCTGGAAGGCGCGATTGCGGAATATCGCCGCCGCGAGCGCCGGTTCGGCGGCCTCGTCGCCAGGACCGGGTCGTGACGCGATGATCGCGGAACCCGCAGCGATTTCCGACAAGTCCAAGAACCCACCCGGTAACAGCGATCTTTTGCCGCGTATCTTGTCGGCGCTGGTACTCGCGCCGCTAGCGATTGTCGTGGCCTGGTTGCCGAGCAGCAGTTACTCCACGGTCGGCGCCTGGGTGTTCGGGATTTTCTGGCTGATCGCCGCCATTGCGGTGTGGTGGGAATGGACGACGCTGGTTTCGGGCCGGCCATCCGGCAATCGGCTCCTGTTCTTTCTTGGATCGATCGCACTCATGCTGGCGATGGTGGTCGCCGAATTCAGCATGGCGCGGACGCGCACCCCGATGCTGATCATTGCCCTGGGCGTGCTGGCAGCCGGCGTTTTCGCCCGTGCCGAGCGGCGGATCTGGGTGGCCGCCGGCGTGCTCTATGCCGGCGCCTTGCTCACGGCTCCGATCCTGTTGCGCCGCGACGCGGACCTGGGATTGGTTGCCATCATGTTTCTTTTCGCGCTGGTCTGGGCAACTGACATCGCCGGCTATTTCACCGGCCGTGCCTTCGGCGGGCCCAAGCTTGCGCCCAGGATAAGCCCGAACAAGACCTGGTCCGGCGCGATCGGCGGTGCGATTGGCGGCATGCTGGCCGGTGGCGCAATCGCCGCGCTTGCCGGCCTCGGCAATCTTCCCGTTATCGCGCTGGTGGCATTTGGACTTTCCGCCGCGGCGCAGGCCGGCGATCTGTTCGAATCCGCGATCAAGCGGCGTTTCGGCGCGAAGGATGCCGGACGCCTTATTCCCGGCCACGGGGGCGTCATGGACCGGCTGGATGGCTTTATCGCCGCGGCTGCCGCCGCCGTGGCGCTCGGCATAGCCCGCGCTGGCATGGACACGGCGGCGCAAGGCCTGCTGTTGTGGTGATCACATGACCGTGCCGCGTCTGCGAGCGCAATCGTCGGCCCTGCCGGCCGAGCGGACGGTGACGCTGCTCGGCGCCACCGGTTCCATCGGGACGAGCACGATCGATTTGCTCAAGCGCGAGAGCAAGCAGTATCGCGTCGAGGCGGTGACCGCGCATCGCAACGCCTCGGCGCTTGCGCGTGTGGCGCGCGACGTCGGCGCGCGTTACGCCGCCGTGGCGGATTTGAATTCCTATCGCGAGCTGAAGGATGCGCTGGCCGGCTCGGGCATTGAAGCCGGAGCGGGCGACAGCGCACTCCTGGAAGCCGCGCAGCGGCCGGCCGACTGGATCATGGCCGCGATCAGCGGCTCGACCGGCTTGCGGCCGACATTGGCGGCGGTCGAGCGGGGCGCCACCGTCGCGCTCGCCAACAAGGAATGCCTGGTTTGCGCGGGCGCGCTGTTCATGCGCAAGGCGGCCGCAGCGGGCGCCACCATCCTGCCGGTGGATTCCGAACATAATGCGATCTTCCAGGCCCTGAGCGCAGGTCGGCGCGAGGATGTGCGGCGCGTCGTTCTCACCGCTTCGGGCGGTCCCTTCCGCACCTGGACGGCGGAGGCGATCAGGGCGGCGACGCCGGAGCAGGCATCGCGGCATCCGAACTGGTCGATGGGCGTAAAGATCACCATCGATTCCGCGACGCTGATGAACAAGGGCCTGGAACTGATCGAGGCGCATCATCTGTTTGCGCTCGCGGCCGGCGAAATCGATGTGCTGGTGCATCCGCAGTCTATCGTGCACGGGCTGGTTGAGTTTCGCGACGGCTCGATGATCGCGCAGCTCGGCGCGCCCGACATGCGTATTCCCATCGCGCATTGTCTGGCCTGGCCGGCGCGCATTGAGGGACCGGCACCGCGGCTTGATCTCGCCACGATTGCAAATTTGACCTTCGAGCAGCCGGACCTCGATCGTTTTCCTGCCTTGGCGGCCGCGCGCCGGGCCCTGGTCACGGGCGGCGCCGCACCCACCGTGCTGAACGCGGCCAACGAGGTGGCGGTGCGCGAATTCGTCGCTCGCCGGCTCGGATTTGCGGGGATTCCAGCTCTGGTGGAGGCGACCCTGGAGGCGGCGGAAAAAGCCGGTGTCACGGCCGAGCCGGCCAGCCTGGAGGAGGCGGTCGCGATCGACCAGGCGGGGCGGTCGGCCGCTGCCGCGCTTCTGCCCGAAATTGCCGCAAAGGCGTCCTAAAGACAAAAGTAACAGCCAGCAGTTAACCGTTAGGATGAGGGTTTCATGGGTTCAGAAGTCGTAACGAGTATGCTTTCCCTGGGCGGCGGCTTTCTGGGCTATCTCCTTCCATTCCTTTTCGTTTTAACGATCGTGGTGTTTTTCCACGAGCTCGGCCATTTCCTTGTTGCGCGTTGGGTCGGGGTGAGGGTCCTGGTGTTTTCGGTCGGTTTCGGGCCCGAACTGCTCGGGTTCACCGACCGCCGCGGCACGCGTTGGAAACTGTCTGCCATCCCGCTTGGCGGCTACGTGAAATTCTTCGGGGATCAGAATGCCGCGAGCGTGCCCGACCAGGATTCGGTCGCGAGCATGACAAAGGAGGAGCGCGCGCAGAGCTTCTTCTACAAGTCTGTGCCGCGGCGCGCGGCCGTGGTGGCTGCCGGACCGATCGCGAATTTCATCCTCGCGGTTCTGATCTTCGCCGGCATTTTCATGCTTCACGGCAAGCCCTCGACCAGCGCGCGCGTGGACTCGATTCAGGCCGGCGGCGCGGCGGAAGCTGCGGGCTTCAAGCCGGGTGACGTCATCCTTTCCATCAACGGTCAGGAGATCCAGACTTTCGGCGACATGCAGCGCATCGTCAGCGGCAGCGCGGGACAAACGCTTCAGGTGGAAGTCAACCGCGCCGGCGAGAATCGGGTGCTGAAGGCGGTGCCCGAGCTGAAGGAGATCAAGGACTCCTTTGGCAACGTGCATCGCGTCGGCGTGCTCGGCATCACGCGTTCGATGGGCGACGATGACCGGAAATTGGAGAAGGCGCCGCCGTTCACCGCGCTGAAGTTAGGCGTCGCGGAAACGTGGTTCGTCGTGGAACGCACCATGACGTATCTCGGTGGCGTTATCGCCGGACGCGAATCCGCCGATCAGCTGGGTGGTCCAATCCGGATTGCCCAGGTTTCCGGACAGGTCGCCACGGTGGGGATAGTGGCGCTGGTGCATTTGACGGCGGTGCTCTCGGTTTCGATCGGATTGCTTAATCTGTTTCCGATTCCGCTGCTGGATGGAGGCCACCTTTTGTTCTACGCCGCGGAAGCGATACGGGGAAAACCTCTCTCCGAGCGCGTCCAGGAGCTTGGATTCCGAGTCGGGCTGGCAATCGTCCTGATGTTGATGATTTTTGCGACCTTCAACGACATTACGCACCTGTTCCTGTCCTAAACCGTTGCAGCGGAGCAACTTTTTGAGGGTAAAGAAGCCGCGGAGGGGAAAGTCGGTTGCGCCTCGGGGGAAAGCCTGTACAAGCTAGGAATCGTCGGGCTCCGTCGTTCGCCGCCGGGGGCGGTTAAGAATTATAAAGGGCGTGTTACGGATGAGACTTTGGGTGGGTTTTTTCCGGGGCCTCGGCTTGGCCGGCTGTGTCCTTGGCGGGGTCGTTGCGGGTTCTGTCGGTAGCACGTTACTGACAGTCACGCCGGCTTTCGCGCAGGTCTCCAGCATCGCCGTTGAAGGCAACCGCAGGGTCGAGGCTGACACTATCCGCTCTTATTTCAAGGGCCGCGACGCCGCCTCGATCGACGCCGGCCTCAAAGCGCTCTACGCCACAGGTCTTTTCCAGGACGTGCGCATCAGTCAGCCGGGCGGCCGGCTGGTGGTGACGGTGGTCGAAAATCCGGTCCTTAACCGCGTCGCCTTCGAAGGCAATAAAAAGCTCAAGGACGAGCAGCTCACGCTTGAGGTTCAGTCCAAGCCGCGCGGCACTTTCTCGCGCCCGATGATTCAGGCGGACACCCAGCGCATCATCGAAGTGTATCGGCGCGCCGGCCGCTATGACGTCCGCGTGGTGCCGAAGGTCATCGAGCTGCCGAACAACCGCGTCGATCTCGTCTACGAGATCACCGAGGGACAGAAGACCGGTGTCAAGCGTATCGATTTCGCCGGCAACCGCGCCTATTCGTCTTTCCGGCTGAAGGATGTCATCAAGACCAGCCAGAGCAACTGGCTGAGCTTCCTGCAGACATCCGACGTCTATGATCCGGACCGCCTCGAAGCGGACCGCGACCTGCTGCGCCGCTTCTATCTCAACCGCGGTTATGCCGACGTGCGCATCGTCTCGGCGATGAGCGAATACGATCCTGCCTTGCAGGGTTTCGTCGTCACCTTCAACATCGAGGAAGGTCAGCAATACCGCATCGGCTCCGTCGACGTGCAATCCAACGTAGGCGCCATCAACGCCGCCTCGCTGAATTCGGTGCTGCGCTCGCGGCCGGGCGACGTCTACAGCGCCGAGGCTGTCGAGAAGACCGTCGAAGCGATGACGGTGGAGGTGTCGAAGCGCGGCTACGCCTTCGCTGCCGTGCGTCCGCGCGGCGACCGCGATTACAATAATCTGAAGGTCAATCTCGTCTTCTTGGTGGAAGAAGGTCCGCGCGCCTACATCGAGCGCATCAATATCCGGGGCAATACGCGCACGCGCGATTTTGTCATTCGCCGCGAGTTCGACGTATCCGAAGGCGACGCCTACAACCGCGCACTGATCGACCGCGCGGAGCGCCGGCTGAAGAACCTCGGCTATTTCAAGACCGTCAAGATCGGCACTGAGCCGGGCTCCGCGCCCGATCGCGTGGTGTTGAACGTCGACGTCGAGGACCAGGCCACCGGCGAATTCTCGGTCGCGGGCGGCTATTCGTCGACCGACGGCATGGTGGCCGAAATCAGCGTGGCCGAACGCAACATGTTCGGCGAAGGCAAATACGGCAAGGCGACGGTGCGCTACGGCGAATACACCAAGGGCGTCGAGCTTTCCTATGCGGAGCCTTTCCTGCTCGGCTACCGCATGTCCGGCGGCATCGATCTGTTCGCCAAACAGAGCGAGCCGACGCCTTACCTTAGCTACGGCAGCGAAGTGTATGGCACGACCTTGCGCCTCGGTTTTGCCTTGACCGAAGAGGTCAAGCTCGGCCTGCGCTATTCGGTCTATCAGCAGGACATCACGCTATCGCGCGGTTTGAACAACTGCATCAACAGAGAGCCGCCTGTTCGGCCAGACAACCAATGCTATGAGTTTCCGGGCGAGGCGTCTCTGCCGGTTCGCATCGAGCTCGCGCAGGGTGCTGTCCTGACCTCGCTGGTCGGTTACACGCTTGGCTATAATACCGTCGACGACAACCGGAACCCGACCAAAGGCATCGCCGTCGATTTCAGGCAGGATTTCGCGGGCGTCGGCGGCGACGTGAACTTCATCCGTTCCTCAATCGATGTCCGCAGGTATCACGAGATCCTCTCCGATGCGGTCGGCGTCCTCCGCCTGCAGGCCGGGAACTTGAGCGGATGGGGCGACAAGGACCTGCGGATGCTCGATCACTTCCAGCTCGGCCCGACGCTGGTGCGCGGCTTCGCTCCGAGCGGCATCGGCCCGCGCGAAAGGCCACATGATGAGTTTCCCGGCGGCGCCCTGGGCTCCACCAACTTCTGGGGCGCGAGCGTGGAAGTCCAATACCCGCTGTTCTTCATGCCGAAGGAGGTCGGCCTGAAGGCCGCTGTTTATGCGGACGTGGGCGATGCCTGGGGTTACGAAGGCCCGACCTTCTTCCCGGTGACGCGCGAAAGGCTGAAGCTGCAGGACGACCAGACGATCCGCTCCTCGGTCGGCGCTGGCATAATCTGGGCTTCTCCGTTCGGCCCGCTGCGCCTCGACTACGCGATCGCGCTCAGCAAGACGAGCTACGACCGCACCCAGGAAATCAGCTTCGGCGGCGGCGCGAAGTTTTAATCGCCGCCGGCGCCGGCGCCGCCACCGGTATGGGATGACCGAGTCCTTCTACTTCGAGCCGGCGCGGAAGCTGACGGTGGGCGACATCATTCGCCTCACTGGCGCCGAGGCGCGTGAGGGAACGCCGCTCGATCGTCCTATCGGCAATATCGCGCCGATCGACCGCGCAGGCCCGCACGATCTGACTTTTTTCGACAACGCAAAATATCTCGATCAGTTCGTGGCAACGCGGGCCGGCGCCTGCCTGTTGACGCCACGTTTTGAAGATAATGCGCCGAAGGGCCTGGCCGTTCTGCGCGCCCGCGATCCCTACCGCGCTTTCGTGACGGTCATGCGGGAGCTCTATCCCGACGCATTGCGCCCGTCCTCGCTGTTCGATGCCAAGGGCGTGGCGCCGGGTACCTTCGTGCACGCGTCCGCGCGGCTGGAGAACGGCGTGGTGGTGGATCCCGGTGCCGTCATCGGGCCGCGCGCGGAGATCGGCGCGGGTAGCGTGATCGGTCCAAACGCCGTGATCGGCCCAAAAGTGCGGATCGGCCGCGACTGCTCGATCGGCGCCGCCACCACCCTGGTGCATTGCCTGATCGGCGACCACGTCGTCATCCATCCCGGCTGCCACATCGGCCAGGATGGTTTCGGTTACGTCATGGACAAAGGCGTGCACCTGAAAGTGCCGCAGATCGGGCGGGTCATCATCCAGGACAACGTGGAAATTGGCGCCGGCACCACCGTCGACCGCGGTGCCATCCGCGACACCGTGATCGGTGAAGGCACCAAGATCGACAATCTGGTGCAGGTCGGCCACAATGTGGTGATTGGCCGCCATTGCATTCTTGTCGCCCAGACGGCGATTTCCGGCAGCGCAACATTGGAGGATCTGGTGGTGCTCGGCGGCCGGGTCGCCGTCAATAACCACGTCACAATCGGAGAAGGTGCGCAAATTGCCGCGACCAGCAACGTCAATGGCGACGTGCCAGCCGGCGCCCGCTGGGGCGGCACCCCGGCCAAGCCGGTGAAACAGTGGTTCCGCGAATTGCTGCTGGTCGAGCGGCTTGCGCAGGAGAATAGAAATGCTGGTCCGCCGGCGGCGGGCCCGGACGAGCGGTGAGGATGCGGATGAACGACGATGCGACCACACTTGAATCCGCAGATATCGCGGCGATCCTCAACACGCTGCCTCACCGCTATCCTTTCCTGATGATCGACCGCGTGGTGGGCATGGTGCGCGACGAGCGCGCAATCGGCATCAAGAATGTCACGATCAATGAGCCGCAATTCCAGGGCCACTTTCCCGGCAATCCGGTATTCCCAGGCGTGTTGTTGATCGAGGGAATGGCGCAGACCGGCGGCGTGCTCTGCATCTATTCGCGCCGCGACAGGGTGAAGCCGCAGTCGGTGTATTTCCTCACCGTCGACAAGGCGAAATTCCGCAAGCCGGTGCTGCCGGGCGACACGATCGAATATCACATGACCAAGATCGCCAGCCGCAAATCCATGTGGTGGTTCCGCGGTGAGGCGAGGGTCGCGGGCCAGCTGGTGGCCGAGGCCGAAGTCGGCGCCATGATCGCGGACGCGTGAGGGACAGCATGGCCGCCATCGATCCCACCGCGCGGATAGAATCCGGCGCGGTCATCGGCAAGGATGTGTCGGTCGGCCCCTATTGCGTGGTCGGGCCGAATGTCGTGATCGAGGACGGCTGCCGGCTGGTTGCGCATGTGCATGTTACCGGCCACACCACGTTGGGTGCCGGCGCCATCGTCTATCCTTTTGCCTCGCTCGGCACGCCACCGCAGTCCGTGAAATACAAGGGCGGACCCACGCGGCTGGTGATCGGGCCGAATTGCGAGATCCGCGAGCATGTGACGATGAATACCGGCACCGAGGAGGCGGGCGGCGTGACGGAAGTCGGCGCGCGCTGCCTGCTGATGGTCGGCGCTCATGTCGCTCACGACTGCCGCGTCGGCGAAGACGTCACCTTTGCCAATAACGCTACGCTCGGCGGCCATGTGAGTGTCGGAGACGGTGTTTTCATCGGCGGGCTCAGCGCCGTGCATCAATTCGCGCGCATCGGCGAGGGCGCAATGATTGCCGGCATCACGGGCGTTCCCGGCGACATCATTCCCTTCGGCTTCGCCCGCGGTTCCTATGCTGAACTCGTAGGCATCAACGTGGTCGGCATGAAGCGCCGCGGCTTCACCCGCGAGGACATGCGGCGCCTGCGCCGCGCCAATATCGAATTGTTCGGCGGCCCTGGCACCTTCCCCGAGCGCGTGGAGGCGGCGGCGAAGAAATATGCCGGCGACCCCATCGTGGGTAAGGTGATCGCCTTCATCCAGCAGGGCAAGACGCGCGCGCTGGTCCAGCCGGCCCGCGGCTCGCTCCCCGAAGACTTTGGTCCGGCATGAGCGCAGAGGCGGGCTCCGGACCGCCGGATCAAGGTCCGCTCGCGATCATCTGCGGCGCCGGCAGCCTGCCGTTCGCCGTCGCCGATGCCGTGCGCGCGCGCGGGCGCGAGGTGGTGATGTTCGCGCTGCGCGGCTGGGCCGATCCGCAGCGAGTGGCGGGTTACCGGCATTACTGGGGCGCGCTCGGCCAATTCGGCTGGGTCTGTCGTCAGGCCCGCGCCGAAGGCTGCCGCGAGATCGTCTTCATCGGCACCATCGCCCGGCCGCCGCTGTGGCGGCTGCGGTTCGACTGGGGCACCCTGCGGATCCTGCCGAGCGTGGCGGCCGCCTATCGCGGCGGCGACAATCACCTGCTGTCGGGCGTGGCCCGTGCCTTCGAGCAGCAAGGCTTCCGTCTCGTCGGCGCCCACGAGGTGGCGCCCGAAATCCTGATGCCCGCGGGCGGGCTCAGCAAGCGCAAGCCCAATGCGCAGGACCGCGCGGACATGGCCCAAGCGCTGCGCCTGCTGGACGCCATCGGGAAATTCGACGTCGGCCAGGCGGCGGTGGTCGCCGGCAATCATGTGCTCGCGATCGAGGGTGTGGAGGGGACCGACAAGATGCTGGAACGGGTCGCCGAGCTGCGCACGCGCCAGATCGGCGGAACCGGCGGCGTGCTGGTGAAGGCGCCCAAGCCCGGCCAGGACTGGCGCTTCGACCTGCCGTCGATCGGGCCGCAGACCGTCGAAGGCGCAGCCCGCGCGGGGCTTGCGGGCGTTGCCGTGCTCGCCCGCGCCAGCATCGTGGCCGAGCCGCAGCGCGTCACGGCATTGGCGGACGCGCATAACATCTTTGTCGTGGGCGTCAACGCCGACGGGACGCTCGGATGAGCGCGCCTGCCGGATCCGAGCCCTTGCGTGTTTTCCTGCTGGCCGGAGAGGAATCCGGCGACCGGCTCGGAGCCCCGCTGATGCGCGCGCTGAGAGAGCGCCGGCCGGAGGTGACCTTTGCCGGCGTCGGCGGGTCCGAAATGGCGCGGGAAGGGCTTGCCAGCTTCTTTCCGCTCGGCGATCTCGCGGTGATGGGGTTCAACGCCGTAGCGCGCAAGTTGCCGCTGATCTTCCGCCGCATCCGGGAAACCGCGGCGGCCGTGATCGCGGCCCAGCCGGACGTGCTGGTGATCATCGATAGTCCGGATTTCACCCACCGCGTCGCGCGGCGCGTGCGCAGGAGGGCGCCGTCGATTCCGATCGTGAACTATGTCTCGCCTTCGGTCTGGGCCTGGCGCCCCGGCCGCGCGCGCAGCATGCGCCGTTATGTCGATCATGTGCTGGCGCTGCTGCCGTTCGAGCCGCAGGCGCATGAGCGCCTGGGCGGGCCGCCCTGCAGCTATGTCGGCCATCCGCTGGCAGAGACCGCGCCCAGCCTGCGCCCGAACGAAGCCGAGGCGGCGCGCCGCCGCGCCGATCCCGCTGTGCTGCTGGTGCTGCCCGGGAGTAGAAGCGGGGAAATCAAGCGCTTGCTCGGTGTCTTTGCCAAAGCAGTTGAAGCAATTGAGCGCACGACCGGACCGCTGGAAGTCATCATCCCGGCCGTGCCTCATCTCGAAGCAGCGCTGCGGCAGCAGACCAGCGGCTGGAGCAAGCCGCCGCGCATTGTGGTCGACGCCGAGGGAAAGCAGGCTGCGTTCCGGATCGCGCGCGCGGCGCTGGCCAAATCCGGCACGGTCACGCTCGAGCTTGCCGTCGCGGGCGTTCCGATGGTGGCCGCCTACAAGGTGACGGCCTTTGAGGCGCCGATCTTGCGACGCGTGATCAAGGCGCCGTCGGCGATCCTCGCCAATCTCGTGCTGGGCGAGAACGTCGTGCCGGAATTCCTGCAGGAAGCCTGCACGGTCGAAAACCTGACCCAGGCCTTGCTGCCGCTTCTGTCGGACAGCCCGGAGCGGCAACGGCAGCTGGACGCCTTTGCGCGGCTCGATGCGGTGATGGAAATCGGCGTCGCCCATCCGAGCGCGCGCGCGGCGGAGATCGTGCTGCGTGAAGCGCGGCGGATGTCAGGCTGATCGCGCGTCAGCCATTATTTCCGCCGCGATATCGGCACATAGTCGCGCTGCGGGGCGCCGGTATAGAGCTGGCGCGGCCGGCCGATCTTCTGGTTCGGGTCTTCGATCATTTCCTTCCACTGACCGATCCAGCCCACGGTGCGCGCAAGCGCGAACAGCACGGTGAACATAGTGGTCGGGAAGCCCATCGCCTTGAGCGTGATGCCGGAATAGAAATCGATGTTCGGATACAGCTTCTTCTCGATGAAATACTCGTCGTGCAGCGCGATGCGCTCGAGCTCCATCGCTACGTCGAGCAGCGGATCGTCCTTGATGCCAAGTTCGGTCAGCACTTCGTGGCAGGTCTTCTGCATGATCTTCGCGCGCGGGTCGTAGTTCTTGTAGACCCGGTGGCCGAAGCCCATCAGGCGGAAGGGATCGTTCTTGTCCTTGGCGCGCCTGATGTATTCCGGAATGCGATCGGGCGTGCCGATCTCCGCCAGCATCTTCAGCGCCGCTTCGTTGGCGCCGCCATGCGCCGGGCCCCAGAGGCAGGCGCAGCCGGCCGCGATACAGGCAAAGGGATTGGCGCCGGAGGAGCCGGCAAGCCGCACGGTCGAGGTCGAGGCATTCTGCTCGTGGTCGGCATGCAGGATGAAGATGCGGTCCATCGCGCGCGCCAGCACCGGATTGACCTTGTAGTCCTCGGTCGGCACCGCGAAGCACATCCGCAGGAAGTTGGAAGAGTAATCCAGCTCGTTCTTCGGATAGATGAAGGGCTGGCCGATGGAATATTTGTAGGCCATGGCCGCCAGCGTCGGCATTTTCGCGATCATGCGGATCGACGCGATCATGCGCTGATGCGGATCCGAGATGTCGGTGGAGTCGTGATAAAAGGCCGAGAGCGCGCCGACGCTGCCCACCAGCACCGCCATGGGATGCGCGTCGCGCCGGAAGCCCTGGAAGAACCGGCTCATCTGCTCGTGCACCATGGTATGGCGCGTGACGCGATAGTCGAAGTCCGACTTCTGCGCCGGCGTCGGCAGCTCGCCGTAGAGCAGCAGATAGCAGGTCTCCAGGAAATCGCCGTGCTCGGCCAGTTGCTCGATCGGATAGCCGCGATAGAGCAGGATGCCTTCGTCGCCGTCGATATAGGTGATCTTGGATTCGCAGCTGCCGGTGGAGGTGAAACCGGGATCGTAAGTGAACATCCCGCTGACGTTGTACAGCTTGGAGATATCGATGACGGACGGGCCGATGCTGCCGTCGTAGATCGGAAAATCCCAATTATTGTCGCCGACGGTCAGTTTGGCGTTCTTGGTTTTTGCCGTCTTCGCGTCCATGATCGAGTCCTCGAAACTGAGAGTGGACCTCCCATCAAGGCCGCGACGATTAGGTCAAAGCCGCGCGAACGGCCGGGCCGCTGGAGGGAAATCCGCTCCGATTGGGGTAGCCCATCCGACTGTGCGCTGCAAGATGGGCCCCGCCCGCGCCATAGCGTGAAAACCCCCGTCAGGCGGCGGCTTTTCCGGCCTGGTCGTGCAAGCGTGCCAGGCTCTCCGCCTTCCCCAGCACGGTCAGCACATCGAAAATCCCCGGGGAGGTGACGCGGCCGGTCAGGGCGGTGCGCAACGGCTGGGCAATCGCCCCCAGTTTGACGCCGGCGCGGTCGGCAAAAGTCCGCACCGCCTGCTCGGCGCCGGCCGCGCTCCACGGCTCGACCGCCTCCAGTTCGGGCAGCACGGCCTTGATCAGCGCGCGGGCCTCGTCGGTCATCACCGCCTTGGCCTTGTCGTCCAACGCGATCGGCCGGTCCGCAAACAGGAACCCGGCACTGTCGATCAGCTCCACCAAGGTCTTGGCGCGCTCTTTCAGCCCGGGCATGGCGGCGAGCAACCGGCTGCGCACGCCGGGATTGAGTTTGGCCGTCAGTTCCGCCCCGCCGGCCAGATGCGGCAGCAGCCGCTCGATCTCGCTCACCAGATCGGCGTCCGCGCTTTGCCGGATGTAGTGGCCGTTCAGGCTCTCCAGCTTGGCGAAATCGAAGCGGGCGGGCGAGCGGCCGATCTGCGGCAGGTCGAATGCGGCGATCATTTCGTCGGTCGAGAAAATTTCCTGATCGCCATGGCTCCAGCCGAGCCGCACCAGATAATTCCGCATGGCCGCGGGCAGATAGCCCATCGCGCGATAGGCATCGACGCCGAGCGCGCCGTGGCGCTTGGAGAGCTTCGAACCGTCGGGTCCGTGAATCAGCGGGATATGCGCCATCACCGGCACCTTCCAGTCCAGCGCCTGGTAGATCTGCGTCTGGCGCGCGCCGTTATTAAGATGGTCGTCGCCGCGGATGATGTGGGTGATGCCCATGTCGTGGTCGTCCACCACCACGGCCAGCATGTAAGTCGGGTTGCCGTCCGAGCGCAGCAGCACGAAATCATCCAGATTCTCGTTCTGCCAGGTGACGCGGCCCTGCACCTGATCCTCGACAACGGTTTCGCCGGTCTGCGGCGCCTTCAGCCGGATGACCGGCTTCACGCCGGCCGGCGCCTCGGAAGGATCACGGTCGCGCCAGCGCCCGTCATAGAGTTTTGATCGGCCCTCGCGCCGCGCGGCCTCGCGCATTTCCGTCAGCTCTTCCGGTGAGGCGTAGCAGCGATAGGCCTTGCCCGCGGCGAGCAGTTGCTCGGCCACCTCGCGGTGGCGGGCGGAGCGGGAAAACTGGTAGACCGTGTCGCCGTCCCATTCGATTCCGAGCCAGGTGAGCCCGTCGAGGATGGCGCCGATCGCCGCCTGGGTGGAGCGCTCGCGGTCGGTGTCCTCGATCCGCAGCAGCATCTTGCCGCCGAAGCGTCGGGCATAGAGCCAGTTGAAAAGCGCGGTGCGGCCTCCGCCGATATGCAGGAAGCCGGTCGGGGATGGCGCGAAGCGGGTGACGACGGTTTCGGTCATTTCATTCTGTGGAACGGCTGCGGGCGCGCCCCCTTAGCATAGCTGCGGGGCGGGATGTCAGGCTTTCATCATGTGGCCGAGGCCCACGCGTTCTCCTGTCCGATGCCGGCTTGACCCCCCGTTAACATGGCGAGGCCAAATCGCTCGGAGCGAACCGAATCTCACCCAACAGGACGGATTTCCGGCGACGGCTGCAGTTCGACCGGCATGCCATCACATCCGCGTCAGCATGCGTTAGCTGCCGTAAGGAAAAGAGAATTCAATGGGTTAAGGGAACCTTCCCGGTTTGCCGACATTCGCCGAACAAGCTAGAGTTGAAGCCAATACACACGCGCTGCGGATAAAATTCGTCCGCCGCGCGTGAATTTCTTTGCCGTCGCCGCCTTTCAGTCGTCTCAAGGTCAATGAGCTGAAACGAAAACTATGACGATCGTCCTGCCCTCGCTTGGATCAACGCTACCGCTAGAAGAACAGATGGCCACACGGCTGGGGCAATCCCTGCTCGGTGGCGACGACTTCTTTCGCGCAATTGTCGATGCCCTTCCTGCCGCGATCTACACAACGGACCGCGACGGTCGTATCACTTACTACAATGAAGCCGCCGCTCAACTTTGGGGCCACCGCCCCGAATTAGGACGGAGTGAGTGGTGCGGATCGTGGAAGCTGTTCTGGCCGGACGGCGTGGCGATGTTGCACAGCGAATGCCCCATGGCAGTTGCCGTTAAGGAACAGCGAGCCGTTCGCGGGGCGGAAGCCATTGCCGAGCGTCCTGACGGCACGCGCACTCCATTCATTCCGTTTCCTACGCCGATCTACGATTCGCAAGGGCAGTTCATCGGCGCGGTAAACCTGTTGGTGGACATTACCGATCGCAAGCGCGCAGAGGATGCAATGCAGCGCCTTGCTTCCATCGTGGAGTCGTCCGACGACGCCATTGTCGGCAAGAATCTCGACGGCATCATTACAAGCTGGAACAAGGGCGCAGAGCGGATTTTCGGTTATCTGTCCGAAGAGATCGTAGGCCGGCCGATCAAGACCTTGATCCCGCTGGAATATCATAGCGAAGAAGAAGCCATTATCGAACGCATCAAGCGCGGGCAGCGCGTTGAGCATTACGAGACCGTGCGCCAACGCAAGCACGGCAGCCGGATCGAGGTTTCGCTGACGGTTTCTCCGATCAAGGACTCTCACGGCAAGATCGTCGGCGCCTCCAAGATCGCGCGTGATATCAGCGACCGCAGAAAAGGCGAGGCGCAACTTGCCTTGCTTGCGCGCGAAGCCGAGCACCGCACAAAGAACGTAATTGCGACCGTGCAGGCTGCCGTGCGGCTTACACGCGCCAACACCGGCGATGAGTTCAGAGCGGCGATCGAGGGCCGCATTCAGGCACTCGCCAACGTTCACGCGCTGTTTGTCGAATCGCAATGGACCGGAGCCGACCTGCGGAATCTTATCGTCCTGGAGCTTTCGCCGTACTCGCAAGCCACGAACGCGCGCGCCCGGATTGATGGGCCGGATATCAAGCTGGAGCCCGGCGCGGCTCAATCCATGGCAGTTGCGATTCATGAGCTTGCCACCAATGCGGCCAAGTACGGCGCCTTGTCCAAGCCAAAAGGGCGTGTCGAAGTCGAGTGGGCACACGCTGGCGAACGCCTGACAATCCGATGGTCTGAACTCGACGGCCCGGCCGTGCAGCCGCCGAAGCATCACGGCTTTGGAATGCGTGTCATCGAGAACATGATCAGGGGACACGTCAATGGCGACGTGCGCTTCGACTGGCTACCGGCAGGGTTGTCCTGCGAAATTACCCTGGATGGCGCGGCCAGCCTGGCGCGCTGATCTTTCGAACATGCGGGAACATGCGGGCAGCGCCATGTGGCCCGTGACGTAGCAATTGGCCGCACCGACCCAGCCGTCGCCTGTTGCGCAATACGCGTCTTTCAGGCACTTGACCTCCCGGACCAGAGTACAGAAAGCATCGAACCTGGCGGACAGCCGCATCGGGTTCGCGGGAATAATGGCATGACCACAGGCGACAACGGCGGCGGTGAGGCGGGTCGCGACTTCATTCGCGACATCATGCAGGCCGATCTCGACGCCAAGCGGCATGCCGGGATCGTCACGCGCTTTCCGCCCGAGCCGAACGGCTATCTGCATATCGGCCATGCCAAGTCGATCGCGCTCAATTTCGGCACCGCCAGGGAGTTCGGCGGCCGCTGCCATCTGCGTTTCGACGACACCAACCCGACCAAAGAAGAGCAGGAATACATCGACGCGATCAAAACCGACGTGCATTGGCTCGGCTATGACTGGGGCGAGCACCTGTTCCATGCGTCGGATTATTTCGAGCAGCTGTATGAATGGGCGGAGCATCTGATCCGCTCCGGCAAGGCCTATGTCGACGACCAGTCGGCGACCGAGATGCGGGTCAATCGCGGCACGCTGACCGAGCCGGGCAGGAACAGCCCGTTCCGCGACCGGAGCGTGGAGGAAAATCTCGACATGTTCCGCCGCATGCGGGCCGGCGAATTCCCGAACGGCGCGCGCGTGCTGCGGGCCAAGATCGACATGGCGGCCGGCAACATCAACCTGCGCGATCCCGTGATGTATCGCATCCTGCACGCCAGCCACCCGCGCACCGGGACGGAATGGAAGATCTACCCGAGCTACGACTTCGCGCATGGGCAGTCCGACGCCATCGAAGGCATCACGCATTCGCTCTGCACGCTGGAATTCGAGGACCACCGGCCGCTGTACGACTGGTTCCTGGAGAACCTGCCGGTGCCCTCGCGTCCGCGGCAGATCGAATTCGCAAGGCTCAATCTGACTTACACGGTGCTCTCCAAGCGGGTGCTGACCGAGCTGGTGCGCGGCGGACATGTCGGCGGCTGGGACGATCCGCGCATGCCGACGCTGGCGGGCCTGCGCCGGCGCGGCGTGCCGCCGGAAGCCTTGCGCGACTTCGTCGGCCGCATCGGCGTCGCCAAGGCCAACAGCACGGTCGACGTCGGCATGTTCGAATTTTCCATCCGCGAGGCGCTGAACAGGAGCGCGCTGCGGCGCATGGCGGTGCTGCGGCCGCTCAAGGTGGTGATCGAGAATTATCCGGAAGGGCAGAGCGAGGAGCTCGACGCAGTCAATCATCCGGACAGGCCGGAAGCCGGCGCGCGCAAAATCCGCTTTGGCCGCGAGATCTATATCGAGCAGGAAGATTTCATGGAGAATCCGCCGAAGAAATTCTTCCGGCTGTCTCCCGGCGCCGAAGTGCGGCTGCGCTATGCCTATTTCATCACCTGCCGCGAGGCGGTGAAAAATGCGGCGGGCGAGGTAGTGGAGCTCCGCTGCACCTACGATCCGGCGACGCGCGGCGGCAACGCGCCGGACGGCCGCAAGGTGAAGGCGACCATCCACTGGGTGGCGGCGGCGGACGCGGTCTCGGCGGAGGTGCGAATCTACAACCAGCTGTTCACGCAGGAAAATCCGGATGCAGGAAATTTCGCCGCCGCTCTCAATCCGCAGTCGCTGGAGGTGATCGGCGATGCGAAACTCGAGCCCGCGCTGGCCTTGGGCAATTCCGACGCGCCGGTGCAGTTCGAGCGCAACGGCTATTTCGTGCGCGACAAGGATTCACAGCCCGGCCGGCCGGTGTTCAACCGCACCGTCGGCCTGCGCGACACCTGGGCCAAGGTGAGCGCGCAGAAGGGGTGAGCCGCTAGTCTGCACCGGCGTTTGGTGTAGCATCGCCCCAGCGCATGTGGGGCGTTGCGTGAGTTCGGATCCTGGGAGAGCGCGAGAGCATATTGCGTCCTGGCCGGCTGGTGGCCAGCGCGCGGGCGCTTGGCACTGGTCTGCTTCCCGGCCGCAATTTGCGCAAGATAGCAAAGCGACGCTGAAGGAATGGGCGCTGGCCGACGTCGCGCCCGGCCGGCTGGTGCCGTGGCTGCCGGTGGCCTTCGGCGCCGGCATCGCGCTTTATTTCGCCGCCGAGCGCGAGCCGTCAGCCTGGGCCGCGGCGGCCCTGGCGCTGGCCTGTGTCGTTAGCGCGATGCTGCTGCGCAGGCGGCCGGTCGCCTTTCCGCTGGCCCTTGCTTTCACCGCCCTGGCCGCCGGCTTTGCCGTGGCAACGCTGCGGAGCGCGAGCATCGCGCATCCGGTGCTGGCGGCGCCTGCGACACTCACCATCAGCGGCTGGGTGGAGGTGCGTGAGGAACGCGAGCGCAGCGACCGCATCGTGGTGCGCGCGCATCGCGTCGACGGCGTGCGGCTCCCGCAGACGCCGGAGCGCGTGCGGGTCGCCGTGCGCAAAGGCACCGCGCCGCCGGTCGGAGCTTTCGTGGAGCTGCGCGCGCGTTTGTCGCCGCCGCTCGCGCCGTTGCGGCCGGGCGGCTACGACTTCGCCCGCGACCAGTATTTTCAGAAGATCGGCGCGTCCGGTTATGTGCTCGGGCAAATCAGGACCGCCGAGCCGCCGGACCCGCCAACGCTGCGGCTGCGCTATGCCGCGGCGGTCGATGCCATGCGCGACGCCATCGATAAACGCATCCGCGCCGTCGTGCCGGGAGACGAAGGCGCGATCGCATCGGCGCTGATCACCGGCAAGCGTGACGCCATTTCGAAAGAACTGAACGAGGCCATGTATGTCTCCAGCCTCGCGCATGTGCTGTCGATCTCCGGGTATCACATGGCGCTGGTGGCGGGCGTCGTGTTCTTTGTTTTCCGCGCCGGCTTTGCGCTGCTGCCGTCCTTCGCCAGCCGCTATCCGATCAAGAAATTCGCCGCGCTGGCGGCGCTCGCAGTGGCCGCTTTCTATCTCGTGCTGTCGGGCGCCGAGGTGGCGACGCAACGCTCCTTCATCATGCTGAGCATCGTGCTCATTGCGGTGATGCTCGACCGCACCGCTCTCACGCTGCGCACGCTGGCGATGGCGGCACTGGCGGTGCTGCTGATCACGCCCGAGGCGGTTGTGCATCCGAGCTTCCAGATGTCGTTCGCCGCCACGCTGGCGCTGGTCGCGGTCTACGGTAGCGGCCTGGGCTGGGGCCGTCCCGACGCGGATGACTCGCTGCAAGTGCGGGTCGCGCTCTGGGGCGGGCGGGAAATCGCCGCGCTGATCCTGGCGTCATTGGTGGCCGGCCTCGCGACCACGCCCTACGCCGCCTACCATTTTCACCGCGCCGCGCCTTACGGCGTGCTGGCGAATCTGTTGGCCATGCCGATCGTGTCTCTCTGGATCATGCCGAGCGGCCTGTTCGCTGTGCTGATGTTGCCTTTCGGTTTTGATGCCTTCTTTTGGCGATTGATGGGAGAGGGGATTCGCTGGATGGACACGGTTGCCTTGTGGGTCGCCGGACTGCCCGGCGCGGTCGGCCGCATCAGCGCTTTCGGTATCGGCCCGTTGCTCCTCGGCACCGCCGGTTTGCTGCTCGTATGCCTTCTCCGCACGCCCCTGCGCTGGAGCGGTGGCGCGGCTGTCGTCATTGCCAGCCTGTGGGCGCTGGCGACTCCATTGCCGGACATATTCGTCGCGTCCGACGGCCGCGTCGTTGCCGTGCGCGGCAGCGACGGCCGGCTTACGGTGATCAAAACCGGAAACGACAGTTTTGCGGTCCGTGAATGGCTCGCTGCCGACGGCGACGCGCGCGCACCGGGTGACAGCAGCCTGGGCGAGGGAACGAAATGCGATGCGACCGGCTGCGTGGCGCGGCTGGCGGACGGCCGCTTCGTCGCGCTGGCGCTGTCGCCGGAAGCCTTTGAGGACGATTGCCGCCGCGCGGCGGTGCTGGTCACCCCCGGCAATGGACCAATGTCGTGCAGCGCGATCGCGAGCGACCGCCAGTCCCGGCAGCGAACCGGCGCGATGAGCCTGCGGCGCGCAGCGGACGGTTTCGCCATCACCCCGACGCGGCCGCCGGGCTACGACCGGCCCTGGGCACGCGCTGCGTCGTCAGTCGCCGCGGCGGAAGCCGGCGCTGCAGGCGCACGCCCGGCCGCGCGCGAGGCCACGCCGCGCGCGGACGACCTGGAGCCGGGGGATTGAGATTTCTCGGGCCGCCCTGTGTTCTCCGCTCTTTCCCGCGAAAGCGGGAATCCAGAAGCTACCCGAGGAGTAGCTCCCGGGTCCCCACTTGCGCGGGGACGAGCGGCATCAACTCGACCAGGAGGTCGATGGTCGCCGATCAGTACTTGCGGAACAGGCCGACCAGCTTGCCCTGGATGCGCACCCGGTTGGGCGGAAGGATGCGGACCTCATAGGCGGTGTTGGCCGGCTCGAGCGCGATCGAGGCGCCGCGGCGGCGGAAGCGCTTCAGCGTCGCTTCCTCGTCGTCGATCAGCGCCACGACAATGTCGCCGGTGTCGGCGGCGTCGCTGCGTTTGATCAGCGCCGTGTCGCCGTCGAGGATGCCGGCCTCGATC
>DASSPI010000053.1:0-16111 GCA_035699705.1 Xanthobacteraceae bacterium | reverse complement strand
TCGATCTGCGCCTTGATCTGGCCGACCCGGGCTTCGATCTCCTTGCGCTTGCCGGCGCCGCCGACGATCGTGGTCTTTTCCTTTTCGATGATGACCTTCTTGGCGCGGCCGAGCATCTGCACGGTCACGTTCTCGAGCTTGATGCCGAGGTCTTCCGAGATCAGCTGGCCGCCGGTGAGGATCGCGATGTCTTCCAGCATGGCCTTGCGGCGATCGCCGAAGCCGGGAGCCTTCACCGCCGCGACCTTCAGGCCGCCGCGCAGCTTGTTGACCACGAGCGTGGCGAGCGCCTCGCCTTCCACGTCTTCCGCCACGATGATGAGCGGCTTGCCCGACTGCACCACGGCTTCAAGCACCGGCAGCATGGACTGCAGCCCGGAGAGCTTCTTCTCGTGCAGCAGGATGTAGGCGTCTTCCAGCTCGGCCAGCATCTTCTCGGCATTGGTGATGAAGTAAGGCGAGAGATAGCCGCGGTCGAACTGCATGCCTTCGACCACTTCCAGCTCGGTCTCCAGCGACTTGGCTTCCTCGACCGTGATGACGCCTTCGTTGCCGACTTTCTGCATCGCGCCGGCGATCATCTTGCCGATCGAGGCGTCGCCATTGGCGGAGATGGTGCCGATCTGGGCGATTTCGGCGGAGGAGCCCACTTCCTTGGCGCGCTTTTCGATGTCCTTGACCACCGCGGCAACCGCGACGTCGATGCCGCGCTTGACGTCCATCGGGTTCATGCCGGCGGCAACCGCCTTGGCGCC
The DNA here is from genome assembly GCA_035699705.1 of Xanthobacteraceae bacterium. Taxonomy (GTDB): domain Bacteria; phylum Pseudomonadota; class Alphaproteobacteria; order Rhizobiales; family Xanthobacteraceae; genus CANKHA01. Next base: position 15,356 of record DASSPI010000053.1, on the reverse strand, counting down.
CTCCTTCACGATCGCCTGCGCCAGCACGGTGGCGGTGGTGGTGCCGTCGCCCGCCACGTCATTGGTCTTGGAGGCGACTTCGCGCACCATCTGCGCGCCCATGTTCTCGAACTTGTCCTCCAGCTCGATCTCCTTGGCGACGGTGACGCCGTCCTTGGTGATGCGGGGAGCGCCGAAGCTCTTGTCGAGGATGACGTTGCGGCCCTTCGGGCCGAGCGTGACCTTCACCGCGTTGGCGAGGATGTCGACGCCGCGCAGCATCTTGTCGCGCGCTTCGGTGGAAAATTTTACGTCCTTGGCAGCCATTTGAACTACTCCGGTTGAAAACTTTCTGGCCTCACCCTGAGGAGCCGCGAAGCGGCGTCGCGAAGGGTGCGTCCCGGGCCTCATCCTTCGAGACGCGCCTTTGGCGCTCCTCAGGATGAGGAGTTAGGTTCAGCGGATGACGCCCATGATGTCCGACTCCTTCATGATCAGGAGTTCTTGGCCGTCGAGCTTCACCTCGGTGCCCGACCACTTGCCGAACAGCACCTTGTCGCCCGTCTTGACGTCGAGCGGGATCAGCTTGCCGGCTTCGTCGCGGCCGCCGGGACCCACGGCGATGACCTCGCCCTCCTGCGGCTTTTCCTTGACGGTGTCGGGGATGATGATGCCGCCCTTGGTCTTCTCTTCGGACTCGAGGCGGCGCACGACCACGCGGTCATGCAGGGGACGAAACTGGGTCTTTGCCATGGATTCCTCAATCGGCGCGATACGCGCGGGTTGCTGACCGAATGCGATCGGATAGGGTCTTAGCAGTCCACAAGGGAGAGTGCTAAGGTGCGCTGGAAATAAGGGTTAGCCACCGCCCTGTCAAGTTTGGGCCATTCCGGCTTGCCAGTCTGGCGCGTGCTAGCCCCGCAATGCGGCTGGTGCCGCCGATTTGAAGTTCCTGCACGGTTGGAGCGGAGGCCGTCACATAAACTCGACTTGCGCTGCCGCCCGCAGCCCCGCTAAGTCGGGCTTCATTGCCCCGGAGATATTGATGCGCCGAGCTTGCCCGCGCCCTGCCATTGCCGTGTCCATCGCCGTGATCGTTGCCGCTTTCGCCGCAGGCTGCGCCACCGCGCCGCCTCCCGCGCCCGCTCAGCCCCCGCCGCCTGCCATTGAGCCGAGTTTGCCGCCGAGCTTCCAGCCGACGGAGCTGATCGGCCGCTGGGGTCTTGCCGCCTATCACCGCCCGGACGACCGGGCGCGAACCGAGGCGGCGGCGCGTAACCAATGCAAGCAGCCTTACATCATTGGCGCCGGGCCCTCCGGCGGGCTGATCCTGCATCTGGCCGACCAGAAGGAGCCGCAGGAACTGCAGCTGAAAGGGTCGCGCAGCGGCAAGAATTACATCGGCCCGAGGGACGATCCGCCCGGCGGGGCGCAGGACCGCGAGGTGGTTTCCTTTGACGGGCGGGTGCTCATCACGCGCTGGATGGATCCCGAGATCGCCGGACGTTACGGCAATGCCGTCTATGTCCGCTGCGCACCGAGGGCGTAAGCAAGGATCGGCACCATGAAGCCCGTGATCTGGCACAACCCGAAATGCTCCACCTCACGCAAGGTGCTGGAGATGATCCGCGCCAAAGGCGTCGAGCCGCAAATCGTGGATTATCAAAAGACCCCGCCCAGCGCGGCCGAGATCAAGGCGGCGCTGAAGGCGATGGGGATGAAGCCGCGCGACCTGCTGCGCCGGAACAACACGCCCTATGACGAGCTCGGCCTCGATGATCCCAAGCTCAGCGACGCGCAGCTTGTCGCCGCCATGGCCGAGCATCCGCTCCTGATCGAACGCCCGGTGGTGCATACCAAGAAGGGCACGCGGCTGTGCCGGCCGGCGGAACGGCTGCAGGAGATCTTGTGACCGGGCGGCGCCGGACGATCCCGGTTCCGCTTCCGCTCGCGGTCTGGGAGCGCGATGGACTTGCCGCCGCGCTCGCCAAAGCCGGCTTGCCGGCGGATGACATCTGCGCCGCCGGACCGATGTTCTGGCGTTTTGAAAGTGACGATGTCCCGGTGGGCTTCGGCGGCCTGGAGATTTTCGATGATCAGGCGCTGCTGCGTTCGGTGGTGACGTTGCCGCCGGTGCGCAACCGCGGCATCGGCACGGCCATTGTGGCATCGCTGGAGGCGGAAGCGAGCATCCGCGGCTGCCGCGCGGCCTGGCTGGTCACCGAAAAGGCCGCGGGTTTTTTCGCCCGCCTGGGCTACCGCGCCTGCGAGCGTTCGGAAGCGCCGAAGCCGGTGCGTGAGGCGGCGCCCTTCGTGCATCCGGCAGCGGCGGCCGCGATGACGAAGCAACTGGTTTGAGCACTTCTCCCGCTAAAAGAGGGAGCGGTCTGTTGATCCCGCCCGGTTGCTCCGCAACCCGACCTCCCCTTTTCAAGGGGAGGTAAAAAGTGTTCGGCGCGGCAGGCTATCGCGCCGCGCGCGGCGCGAACATGGCGTCGATTTCATTCTGCGAGACGCAGCCTGGATCGCCCTCCAGCTTCGGTCCGTTCACCAGCTTCGGATATTTTTTGACCTCGGCCCTCGCCGCCGGCCCGACATCCGCGAGCTGCTCGATCCCGCCCCAGATCTGCATCAGCTTGAGGATATGTTCCTCGATGAATTTCAAGGTGGCGGTCACCTTGGTGATGCGCTGGCCGGCGAGGTCCTGGAAATTACATGCCTCGAAGATGCTGGTCACCTGGTCGAGGATGTCGCGCGCAAGATTCTGATCCTGGATCTGATGGATCGCCGCGGCGAGCGTCTTGGCGGCTTCCTCGATCGCCTCGCTCGCTTGCAGGATGCGGTGGGTGGCGGATTCGGTGCCGCGGACGACGGCATTGAGCTCCTGGCTGACGCGGCCCATTTCCGGATTGGTGACGCTCGTCAGCACCAGGGTGGCAATCTCCTGTTTGGTGCGCTGGACCGCGTCATGGATCGAGCCGAGCTCGCTCTTGCGGGCGCCGGCTTCTGCCGCGAGCGATGGCGCGGCTTGCGGCATGCCGCGCGCGTCAATCGCTTCCTGCAACGTCCGCAATTCGGTCATGATCTCGGCGTGGCGCAACGCTGCTTCCGCCGGAGTCGCGGCGGCCAGCGGCGAAGCACGCATGCCGCCGAGTTCCTCGATACGGAAGACTTCGCGTCGCCTCGACATTGTTTGTTCGCTGCTCCCTGGCGCTTGCTCCGTCGAAACGGGAAGCGGTCCGCCGATAAAGTCATGCCCCTGCGCGCACGCCTCGCTCTGCTTCTACGGCTTGCGGCTTAACACCCAGTTCATGCGCTGCGTAACCGCGGCTTAACCATAAGCTTTGCCGTTTCATTGAAAATAAACCGTAACTTCCTGAACGCCGCGCGCGGCAACATGGTGAACGCCGCTTTTAACCAATCGGTCGATTTGCACCTGTATTCCGGCAGGGCGGGCCATATCGCCCGGGTCGATAGCGACGATCAGTTCAGAGTACGTCGATGCAGCGCCCCATCGTCACGACATTGCTGGTGACCATTGCCGGAGCAGGTCCGGCCTTTGCACAGCCGGCGCCGCCGAACGGCTATTATTACCAGCGGCAGGCGGTCGCGGCGCAGCCGTCCTATCCGCAGCAACAATATGCACAGCCGCGCTACGCGCAGCCGCCGCAAGTACAGCCGCAATACGCGCAGCCGCAATACGCCCAGCCGCAATACGCCGAGCCGGAGCGTCCCAATCTCGGTGGCGGCTTCATCGAATTCATCTTCAGCGGCGGGCAGAGCCGGCATGGCCGCCCGGTGAACCAGGCGCAGCCGGGGGTGCCGCAGCCTTACGTGTCGGGGCAGCAGCCTTATGTTCCGGGGCAGCCGATGTACGGCCAGCCGCCGCATGTCATGCAGGCGTCGCTGCCGCCGCAACGGCAAGCGATGGATCCGCGCTATCTGAAGCAGGTGGTGGACTATCACGGCAGCGAGCCGCCGGGCACGGTCGTCATCAGTACGCGCGATAAGTTCCTCTATCTGGTGCAGGAGGACGGAAAGGCAATCCGTTACGGTATCGGCGTCGGGCGCGAGGGGTTCACCTGGCGTGGCACCGAGCAGATCAGCGCCAAGCGCGAATGGCCCGACTGGCGGCCGCCGAAGGAAATGCTCGAGCGGCGGCCCGACCTGCCGCGCTATATGGAAGGCGGTCCCGACAATCCGCTCGGCGCGCGCGCGCTCTATCTCGGCTCGACGCTCTACCGCATCCACGGCTCGAACGAGCCCTGGACGATCGGCACTCAGGTCTCCTCCGGCTGCATCCGCATGCGCAACGAGGACGTGATCGATCTTTACGAGCGCGTGAAGCTCGGCACCAAGGTGGTGGTGATCTAGCGCGGCGGGAATGCCCGGCATTGAGCCGGGCATCACGCGCGTTTTTTGACTAGCTCAATGCCCCGGAAAACGAGACCACCTCGGCCGTCGAGACGGATGCCGGGCTCTCGCCGTTCGCCTGTTCGCGGGATGGCGCGTCAACCGGCTTGGCAAGCCGGCGCGCGACGCCTTCGAACTGGGCATTCTGCTCGATGGTCAGCGATCCGTTGAGAATCTCGCCGTCGACCATGGCGGTGCTATGCAGCTTGACGCTGTTGGCGTGGATGGTGCCCTTGAAGGCGCCGTGAATGGCCGTTTCCAGCGCAATCACGTTGCCCTCGACATGGGCGCCTTCGCCGATGATCAGGTTCCCGGCATGGATGTCGCCGATCACGCGCCCGAAAACCTGCATGGAACCGGCGCAGACGATATTGCCCGTGATCACCATGCCGCCGCCGAGAGCGGAGACCGTTTCCGGCGAAGTCTTGCCGGATGCAATCCCGTCGTTAAGCTTAATCTCGTCGCCGGTTCGGTTGACGCTCTTGTCGCGCTCGCCTTTCGATTGCGAAAACAATTGCATTCTCCTCTCCCCTGACGGCACCGCCCGTTTTGTTTGAAGCTCGAGTGCCGACGCTACTCCCACCCGCACTTCAACATCGGGAAATTAGCGAGCGCAATAGAAGAGGCGTGCCGCAGGACGAAAACTCCGATCATCGCTAACGCCGCCGGGACCCGGCGGTGTAAAGGCTCCGAGGGCCGTTGATCGGCCGCCCGCCACTTGCTAGGCCGGCGCCGGCATCTGCTGTAGCGTGCGACGTTAACCAGATTCGCAGATGCGGCCGCAGCGGTCGGCATCGGCAAGCTTGAGTTTCAAGGGACGCGTCATGAACGACGAGATATTAAAGGCCGCGGTCAGTCAGTTTCTGAAGAACGTTAATTTCACCGCGCAACGCGAAATAGAAAAAGTCGTTCGCAATGCCGTCGCCAGCGGAAAGCTGAAAGGCGACGAAATCATTACCGCCGGGGTGACGGTGTCGAGCGAGATCATCGACCTGAACGTGACGATCTACAGCAAGATCGATCTTCGATGAGGCCGGCAACGGGGTGATGCAGGCCATCGTGCGGCGGATTTCGCCGCTCCGGCGGCACGATGCAAATTTACCGTGCCGCCGTCATTCCAAATGGGCTGCAGCGCGGCGGCGCTAATTGGCCTGGCGCACCGAGATCAGGGTGTAGTCCGGATCGGAGGTGAAGAATTCGCCGATCGGACACTGCTTCTTCAAAAGCTCGAGCCGGTTGCGGCTTTCCTTGCCCTTGCCGACCGGGATCGGATTCATCACCGGGTTCACCCCGACGACCTCATCCAGGTCTTCCTTGAACTTGTCCATGTTTTCGACGGTGAAGCCGACATGGTCCATGCCGGGCGTCAGGATGCTCTGGTCGGCATAGTTGGTGATCTTCCAGGGCATGATCATCAGCGTGACCTTGCCGTCGCTGAGATAATGGTTGGGATCGCCGGCCGGGCGGTTCTGCGGGCTCAGTTCGAACACGTCCACGTAGAATTTCGCCATCTCGTCGGGGCGCATGGTGCGCAGCGCGACGTGGCTGATGTGACGCGGATTCTGCTCGCCGGTGTTTTCGACATAAGCGGCGTGGCGGTTCTTCATGTCCTTCTGCGAAATGTCGAAAACATTGCCGTCCGGATCGTTGGCCGTCAGGCCGGCGAAGGGGCGCGTGCTCGGGCGCTGCACCCAGTCGGCGGTGGGATATTTGCTGCGCATGCGGTCGAACACCGTTTCCACCTCCTCCACCTGGATGCCGAAGTGGTCGAGGGTGGCGGGGCGGCCCGCTTTGCGCGGATTGATGTTGAGCCCGACATAGCCGTCGCCGACGGTAATCGCGCGCGCCGGGTTTTTCGTGCCCGACGCTTTCATCCCGAATACGGATTCATAAAACTTGCCAAGCAGCGCATAGCGCTCGCTGACGATCGCTACGTGATTGATTTTGGAGAACATTGGACACTCCTCGCTAGACCCGGAACACAGCATTCGGCTTGTCGGAAACGCGACGCTCGATGCTTGCTGCGGAGTGCCGTTCCAGACAAGTCATTGTATATCCAGCATGTAAGCCCGGACAACTGCGGATTCCGCCGATCCGAACACGGCGATTGCGGAACCGAACACCTCCAAAAAAGAAATCGGCAGCGGCAGGAACTTCGAGCGCGGCCGTTGCCTTCCCTTGCGTGGGGGCTTGCATCACAGGAGCGCTCAATGAATCGGAAAACTATGCTATTGGCGTCTGTGTTCCTGGGCGGCAGCGTTCTTGCTGCACTCGCTCAGTCTCCGCCGAGCTCATCGCCCAGCGCGGCCGGCTCGGGTTCGGTTTCGGCGGCCACCCATTGCCTAGATCAGGCAACCGGACAGCCGAAGCTGAAGACGGCGGCATCGGGATCCGCTTCCGGATCGGGTTCCGCCTCGACATCCGGCTCTGCGCCAGGCGGATCGGGCGGCAGCTCGGCCGGCATGAGCGGCTCGTCAGGCGCCAGCAGCAGCAGCAGCTCGCCGAGCACCAGCGGCTCCGCGAGCGGCTCGGGGATGGGCAGCAGCAGTTCCGCTGCGGCCAATCTGCCGCCCTGCTGATTGGCAAGGCGTTGAAAAGGCAGCGGCCCCGCAAGGGGCCGCTATCGTTTTCTGCTCCCTCTCGCTGCGCTCGCCACCCTTCTCCCGATGGGGAGAGGGAAGTGAGTTGACGCAAGGCGGTCAATCCCCGCCGCCGCCATCCCCGCCGCCGTCGCCCCCGAAATCGAAGCCGCCGTCGCCGCCGGGATCATCGCTGATATCCTGCGGGGTATCCAGGAAGGCCTGGCGGTCTTCGCGTCCGCCGATGTCATTGAGGCCCGCTTCACGCGCGAGGTCGCTGTCGCGCGCGCCGCCGCCCCAGGGCGAATCTCCGCCGGTATCGCCGAATTTCTGCGCGCCGGCATGGGCCTTATCGCCACCGAACATCGAGCCGAGGCTGTTGAACAGCAGCGAGCCGCCGATCACGCCGGCCGCGGTCGCCGCCGCGGTGCCCAGAAAGGAACCGCCGCCGCCGCGACCGTAATCCTGCGGCGTCGGCTGCTGATGTTGCTGGTACTGCTGCGGCGTATTCCACACGCTGCCGCGCCCGCCAACCGAGGGGACGGAGCCGCGCCGATTCGGATCGGGCCCGAGCAAGGCCTCGCGCACATTGTCGAGGAAGCCGCGCTCCTGCTGCGGCTCTTCGATCTCGCCGCCCAGTTCGCGGATGCGGTCCTCCGCAATCTTCAGCGCTTCATCCTGGACCAGCACGGTCTGCACCAGCGGATAGATCGCATGCGGCGCGCGCGCCAGGCCTTCGGCGATGGCCCGTTCGGCCTCCGGGTCGCGCGGCTGGCGTTCCAGCTGGGCGAGGCGGTCGAACAATTCTTCGATAAGCTGGCGTTCCTGCGGTGTCATGGCCGTCTCCCTTGCGCACGATCGCTGCGCCGATGCCCATTATGTGGGGAGATTTAAACGGCGGCAAAATGGCTGCGACAAAAATAATTCCGCCCGCCTGAAGGCGTGGCGTCAGCTCAAGGCAACGCCATAGGCCGCCAAGGTCGGGGGCAGGGCGTCACTCGCCAGATAGGCATATTCCCGCTCGCGCTGGGTGGTGAGCGGATCGAGCCGCTTCAATTCATCATCGACCAGGCCGGGATGGCACATCACCAGGCCATCCGGCGGCAAACGGTGCAGGAAGCGCGGAAATAACGTGGCGAAATCCGGTTCGCCGCGAAAATCATAGGCCCCGGCGAAGGCCGCGTTGGTGCGCACCCCCTGGGCGTGTGCGCGGCGGCGGAAGCTGTAGCTGAGCATGTCGAGCAGCATCGCCTTGCGGTCGAAGCGCCGCCGCAGCGGCATCGAGCGCCCGCATTGCCGCACCCAGGCCTGCGGCGCCATCTCCTTCACCACCGAAAGGAAGGCGTCGCGCACCTGCGGAAACAGATGCACATGCTGGTGTCCGTCGACGAAATCCGGCGCGCGTCCGAAGGCCATGACAAAGGCCCTGAGCTGCGTCGCGATCTCCATGGCGAGGCGTTTGCGGCTCAGCCGCTGCAGGAAGGCGGCGAGCAGCATGCCCTCGAGCGGCGGAAAGGCGCCGTCGCGCAGCGGGCCGTAACCCGCGGTCATCGGTTTGAACGGCGCGGTCAGCGTCACATGCAGGCCGATCGCCGCCCGCTTTTCATCCTCGTTCAGGCCGGCAAGCGCTTCCGCCTCGGAGCGCGAAAAGCTCGGCGCCGCCACCATCACCGAGGTGGCATTGATCCGGCCGCGCGCGATCAGGTCGCGGATGGCGCCGCTCACTCCCGGAGCGATGCCGTAGTCGTCGGCGCATAGCCAGATATGGCGCGGCTGCGGAGCCGGCGGAGCCGCGCGCATCATTCGGCGGCGGTCCTGGCGGCCGCGCCCTGGGCACGCGCCTCGTCCGCCTGTTTCAGGCTGTGCTCGGCGACGAAATAGACCGGCCTTGCCTTGATCTCCGACAGCACCTTGGCGATGTATTCGCCCATGATCCCGATCATCAGCAGCTGCACGCCGCCGAGCACCATCAGGCCGACGATCACGGAAGGATAGCCGGGCACCGACTGTCCGTAGATCACGGTCTCGATCAGGATCTGCGTGCCGAAGATAAAGGCGCCGCCGGCGAGCAGCAGCCCGAGCAGGCTGGCGAGCCGCAGCGGGGCGACCGAGAAGGAGGTCAGCCCTTCGATCGAGAGGCCGAGCAGCGCGCGCATGTTCCAGTTGGACTTGCCGTGCACGCGTTCCGCCGGATTGTAATCGACGCGCACCTGGCGGAAGCCGATCCAGCTCGCGAGCCCCTTGAAGAAGCGGTTGCGCTCCGGCATTTGCCGTAACGCCGCCGCGGCGCGCGGCGACAGCAGGCGGAAGTCGCCGGCATCCTCGGGAATTTTCAGGCGCGCGCCCCAGTTGATGATCTTGTAGAAGGCGTGCACCGCCATCCGCCGGGTGAAAGGCTCGCTCGCGCGGTGCGCCTTGGCGGTATAGACGACGTCGTAGCCATCTTCGAGCCAATGCCGCACCAGCGTGTCGACGAGATCGGGCGGGTGCTGGCCGTCGCCGTCCATGAACAGCACCGCGCCGAGCCGCGCATGTTCCAGCCCGGCGAGCAGGGCGGCTTCCTTGCCGAAATTGCGCGAGAGCGACACCACCTGCACGTCGAAATGCGACGCCGGCAATTCGCGCGCGATTGCGAGCGTGGCGTCGCGGCTGCCGTCGTCCACATAGACCACTTCGCAATGCAGGGAGCGCGTCTGCTTCAGCCGCTGCGCCACCTCCGAAAGCCGCGCATGCAGCGAGGCGAGCCCCGCCGCCTCGTTGAAGAGCGGCACGACAATGGACAATCCGGCGGTCTGCGGTTGCGGCGTCATGCGGCGTTTATATAGCACGGGCAAAGGCCTGTCGCGCCCGTGCGCGCCGTGCTAGGGCATGATCCCGAAAAGTGGGAACCGGTTTTCGGACAAGATCATGCCCAACCCCGAGAAAAGCGAAAGGTCTGATTCCACGAAGTTGAATCAGACCTGAGCACTCGCCCATGAATCCCCTCAGCCGCCTTGTAGCCTTCTGGAAGCGTGAACTTTTGTTAATCAAAGCCACCAGTTTCGCGCTGGTCGGCGTGGTCAATGCGGCCGTCAACTACACTGTCTTCTGGCTGGGATTGCATCTGATCAAAGCCGTCCCCGCCCTGGCGCAGGGCTTGAAATGGACGGCCGACAGTTGCCGCTGTGTCAGCAGTGAAAATGCCGAAGTGATAGCGGCCAACGTGGTTGCCTGGTGTGTCGCGGTGACGGGCTCTTATGTCATGAACTCCATGACGACCTTCGCCGCCGAGTCCGGGCGCAAGCTGACCTGGCGCGCCTATTTCACCTTCGCCGGGTCCGGTTTGCTGGGCCTGCTTGCAGACACAACCACGCTGCTCATAGCCAAAACTTTCTTTCCGATCATGCTGGCAAAGTTGTTGGCGATCGGTGCCGGCTTCGTTGTCAACTTCTCGATGTCGCATTTCGTGGTGTTTCGGAAGAAACATCCCACGGTCATCGTCCGCGAAGGCGGACGATCCAGTCACCCGGGCGACCGTTGATAACGTGGGGGCGGCGTTTGCTGGATGCCCCGCATTCGCGGGGCATGACAAGCCAACTAGAGCCCGGCCTCTAATTTCGCGTAGAGCGGGTTGTCGCGCGCGAAGACATAGTCCAGCCGCCCGACCGAAACGCTGTCGGCGCCCTTTTCCCGCAGGAAGCTCGCCAGCGCGTGCACCTGGTCCTTGCGCGCATGCAGCGTGAACATGCCGGACGAGGACGGGCCGCCGAACGGCGCGAGCGCGCCGAAGCGCTGCGTCACGTCGGCAACGATGGACGCTTCGCTGTTCAGCAGCCGCGTGCGCACCTCGCGGAATTCGCCGGCCAGCGCCTGCGCGGCGATGCGGTCGAAGATGATGCGCGCGGTTTCGCGCGCCGGCGCGCTCCAGTCGGCCTGGCGCGACGCCACCAGGTTGGCCTGCGAGCGCAGAATGATGCCGTCCTCGATCACCTTCAGCCCATTGGCCGCGAGCGTGGCGCCGGTGGTGGTGATGTCCACGATCAGCTCGGCCGAGCCCGCCGCCGGCGCGCCTTCGGTGGCGCCCAGGCTCTCGACGATGCGGTAATCGACGATGCCGTGCGCGGCGAAGAAGCCGCGGGTGAGGTTGACGTATTTGGTGGCGACCCGCATCTTGCGGTCGTTGCGCGCGCGAAAGGCGGTGGCGACGTCGTCGAGGTCGGCCATGCCGCGCACGTCGATCCAGGCCTGCGGCACCGCGACCACCACATTGGCATAGCCGAAGCCGACGCCGTCCAGCAGCACGACGCGCTGCTCCGCGTCGGGGATCATCTCGCGCACCAGGTCTTCGCCGGTGATGCCGAGATGCGCCCCGCCTTGCGCTAGCTGCGAGGTGATGTCGGCCGCGGAGAGATAGGCGACTTCCACATTGTCGAGGCCGGCGATGGCGCCGCGGTATTCCCGCGCCCCGCGCGGCTTGACGAGATTCAATCCCGCGCGCGCGAAAAAGGCTTCGGCGTTTTCCTGCAGCCGGCCTTTCGACGGCACCGCGATGACCAGGGGACCGCTCATGCCGCGCTCCCGTTGCCCGCCAGCCGCTCGATCCAGACCGCGAAGCCGACCGCCGGGATCGGCGCCGCCGCGCCGAGCCGCGTCAGCAGCCCGTCATAGCGCCCGCCGGCGACCAGCGGATTGCCGCCGTCGGAATTCGGATCGTGCAGCTCGAATTCGAAGCCGGTGTAATAATCGACGCCGCGGCCGAAGGCGGTGGAGAAGCGGATGCGCTTGAGGTCGACGCCGCGCGCGGCGAGGAAGCCGGTGCGGCTTTCCAGCAGGTCGATCGCCGGGCTGATCGCGCCCGAGATTTCGCCCGACAGCGTGCGCAGCTTTTCCGCCACGTCATCCGGGTCGCCGCTGATGGCGAGGAATTTTTCGATCACCTCGCGCGTCTCCTTCGGCAGCGCGGTGGCCGCGCCGAGCGCGGCCTGTTCCAGGAACCGGTCGGCGATCTCGCCCACCGAGCGCCCGCCGACGGCGGTGATACCGGCAATCGAGAGCAGGTCGGTGACCAGCGCGCGCGCGCCCTTCGGGTCGGCGCCGGTCAGCGCCGCCAGCACGCCCTGATACTCCGGGCGGCCGTTATTGGTGGCGAGGCTGAGCCGTTCGAGATCCTCCGCCAGGCTTTTCTTGCGGTTGAAGTCTTTCAGCAGCCGCCGCTTCCAGGCCGGCGCGAGGTCGAGCGCGGCGACCAGCGCGGCGAACAGCCCGACGTCGCCCATGCGGATGTCCGGCGCCGTCACGCCGTAATGCGTCGCGGCTTCGAGGCCGAGCGCCAGCATTTCCGCGTCGGTCGCCGCCGTGTCGGTGCGCCCGAAGGATTCGATGCCGGCTTGCAGGAATTCGTTCGGCCCCTTGTCGCGGTGACGGAACACCGGGCCGAGATAGCAATAGCCCGCCGGTTTGCCGGCCTTCCCCGAGGCGAGATAATCGCGCGAGACCGGAATGGTGAGGTCGGGCCGCAGGCACAGCTCGCGGCCGGACGGATCGAGCGTCAGATACATGCGCCTGCGGATGTCCTCGCCGGAAAGGTCGAGGAACGGCTCGGCCGGCTGCAGCAAGGCGGGCGCGATCCGGGCATAGCCCGCGCGCTCATAGGAAGCGACCAGCGCTTCCGCCCGCGCATCCGGCGCGGCGCTCATGGTTACTGCCTCGTTCATCGATCAATCCCGGATATCCAGGCGCGGGGGTATAGCAGTTTTCTGTTAAATTTCGACGCCGTTTGGAAGCCGCGCCGAACGGCCAAAAGCCCCAAAACGCAGCAGAGTTAATCTTCCTTATCCCTCCCCCTGGTGGGGAGGCTGGATCGCCAAGCGAAGCGAAGGCGAGCCGGGTGGGGTTGATGCGCGAAAGACCCCACCCCGCTGCTCGCTGACGCGCGCAGCAACCCTCCCCACAAGGGGGAGGGATGAAGAGCATCCCGCGGCGCCGTGCTAATATGGCTCACGAATCCACGGGGGAATTTGCCATGCGCCGCCACTTCGCAGTCATTGCCGCCACTCTGTTTTTTGCCGCTCCCGCCTTCGCGCTCGACATGCCCATGCGCAAGGCGGGCCTGTGGGAAATGAAGATGGTGTTCGAGGGAAGCCCGATGCCCCCGCAGGCGATGCGCCAGTGCATCGACCAGGCCACCGACAAGGCGATGCAGGCGCAATACGGCGGCGGCGGCGCGCAGGGCGCCACCTGCTCGAAGCAGGATTTCAAGAATGCCGGCGGCGGCACCATGACCTTCGACACCGTCTGCAAGACCGGCCCGACGACGACGGCGACCAAGGGCACCATCACCGGCAGCTTCGACAGCGGCTATACGATGAAGATCACGTCGACCAGCGCCGGCGGGCCGCCGGTGCCGGGCATGGCGCCCGGCGGCGAAACCAGGATGACGATCGAGGCGAAATATCTCGGCGGCTGCCAGGCCGGGCAAAAGCCCGGCGACATCATGATGGGCAACGGCGTGAAGATGAACATTCGCGACATGCAGAAGATGGGCGCAGGCGGCGGAATGGGCGCACCCGGCGGCGGCATGATGGCGCCGGTGCGGTAACGTCTTAACCCTCCCCGCAAGGGGAAGGGTAAGCAGCGTTAATGCTTGATGCCGTGCTTGGCGAGCAATTCGCGCACGGCGTCGACCAGCTTCTCTTCCTTCACCGCGAACTGCGCCTGCGCCTGCTTGGCGAGATACTCGTCGCGCTCTTTGGATTCACCGGCGAGCTGTGCGCCGATGGCGAGGTCCTTGATCTGCACTTCGCCGCGCGCCTTTTCGTCGCCGCCCTGGATGATGGCGCAGGGCGCGTTGCGCTTGTCGGCATATTTCAATTGCTGGCCGAGATTGTTCTTCGGGTTGCCGAGGTAGAGCTCGGCGCGGATGCCGGCGTTGCGCAGCGTCTGCGCCATGCGCTGGTAGTCGGCGATGCGGTCGCGGTCGAAGATGGTGACCAGCACCGGCCCGGATTGCGTTTCGCCGGCGACGATCGGACTTTTGATCGCCTGCAAGGCCGCGAGCAGGCGCGACACGCCGACGGAGAATCCGGTCGCCGGCACCGGCTCGCCGCGGAAGCGCGAGACCAGCCCGTCATAGCGCCCGCCGCCGCCGACCGAGCCGAAGCGCACCGGGCGGCCTTTCTCGTCCTTGGTCTCGAACGTCAGCTCAACTTCGTAAACGGGCCCGGTGTAGTATTCGAGCCCGCGCACGACGGAGGGATCGATGACGACGCGGTCGAGATAATCGGCCTCTTTCAGCAGGCCCGCGATGGCGACGAGATCGTCCGTTCGCGCGCCGACTTCGAGAAACTCCAGCACGCTGCTCACTTGCTTCGGCGTCAGTTCGGCGCCCTTGGTGAAGTCGCCGCTTTCGTCCTTGCGGCCTGCCCCGAGCAGCAATGAAACGCCGGGAGCTCCAAGCCGGTCCAGCTTGTCGATAGCGCGCAGGATGGTGAGCTGCCGCTTCGGATCCTCCGTCAGTGTCGCCAGCAACTGATCGAGCGCGCGCCGGCTGTTGATCTTCACGCGGTAATCGCCGCGCTGGATGCCGAGCGCCTCCATCGCGTCGGCCGCCATCATGCACATCTCGGCGTCGGCGGCGGGCGAGGCCGAACCAACGGTGTCGGCGTCGAACTGCATGAACTGCCGGTAGCGTCCGGGCCCCGGCTTCTCGTTGCGGAACACCCAGCCCTCGCGGTAGCTGCGATAGGGCAAGGCGAGATGCTGGAAATTCTCCGCCACGTAGCGCGCGAGCGGCGCGGTCAGGTCGTAGCGCAGCGAGAGCCATTGCTCGTCGTCGTCCTGGAAGGAGAACACGCCCTCGTTCGGCCGGTCCTGGTCGGGCAGGAATTTGCCGAGCGCGTCGGTATATTCGATCGCCGGGGTCTCCACCGGCTCGAAGCCGTAGCGCTCATAGACCGCGCGGATTTTCTCGATCATCGCCCGCGTGGCCGCGATCTCGGCCGGGCCGCGGTCGGCCAGGCCGCGCGGCAGGCGCGCCTTCAGTTTTTGCGGCTTCTTCTCGGCCACGGCTCTCGCTCGCGATTACGGGAATAATGCGCGGGTGGTAGCAGCCATGAATTGAGGCGGCAAGACGGGCTCTAGGCGAAGCCGCAGCGGCTTCGCTTCGGCGTAGCCTGGAGGGGGTTCCGGCTTCCGATAGTTCGTACGCCCTCACCCGGCTCGCTCCGCTCGCCACCCTCTCCCCACGGGAGAGGGAAAGAAAAAGCGCTCGCGATCCACGCTCTCCCACCTGATCTCGGGTTTACCCGAGATCGGCACTATGAATGGCACAAGTCGGATAAATCCGACTTGTGCCGGGAGAGGGAAAAAGCACCGTTACCGCTGCGGGGCCATCATGCCGCCGCCGCC
>DASSPI010000052.1:0-21775 GCA_035699705.1 Xanthobacteraceae bacterium | reverse complement strand
CGAAGCCCTTCGCAATCTCGCTCGCAGCCGCTTCCAAGCACGTTAAGGCGCTCGAAAGCGCCGGGCTGATCCGTCGCGAGGTGCGCGGGCGCACCCATTTTTGCCGCCTCGATCCTGGGCCGCTGGCCAGCGCCCACCAGTGGCTGAACTTCTACGAACGCTTCTGGCTCGATCGCCTGAACGTCCTGGAAAGCCTCCTCCGCGAGGAGGACGCACGCAAGGCCCGCACTCCTACAAGGAAACGATAAATGACCGAACCTACGACCCCTATGGCGCGCTGACCGAGCCTGCCACGTTGAAGATCGAGCGTTTTCTGCCCGGCCCGATCGAGCGCATCTGGGTCTATCTCACGGAAGGCGACCTGCGCCGACAGTGGCTGGCGGCGGGCGAGATGGAGATGAAGGTCGGCGCGCCCTATTCCGCCTATTCTCGGGGAGTGGACGGCCTCTGGGGCATGTATCAGTGGCTCGACCGCGGCCCCACAAGGGCCGCAACGAGACGGGCGTCTGGTGGCGCCGCCACGACGAGTACGGCAAGGGCTGTAGTTTGATGTCGCGAAGCGACAACGTCGCCGCCGCGCCGCCGCGCCGACTTTCGCAATCATGGCGCCGCTTAACGGCGGTGCTCGGCGGCGGCCCACCGGATGGGCTCTGCTCAACCACCGAGACGCGTCACCGCCGACGGTCAGGCGCGAAAGCCTCTTTCAGTCTCTGTGTGGACCTTGACACGACTCGGACGGCCGTCCTAGTCTCATCTAGGACGAGCGTCCCAGTATTCCGTCCGAAACGATCGTGGCCCACGCCATTTCAGTTAGGGACCTGACGCTCGGCAACCGGAGGGCGGGATTAGACGGGAAGATGTTTTATGGACGCCAGGACAACCCGCGACCACATCGTTGAAGCTGCCGATCATTTGTTCTATCGGCAAGGTTACGAGCATACCTCGTTCTCAGACATTGCGGACGTCGTGCAGATCTCGCGCGGCAATTTCTATTTTCACTTCAAGACCAAGGATGAAATCCTAGATGCCGTGATTATTACGCGTCTGGCTAATACCCGGAAGATGCTGGAGCAGTGGGAAATTGAAGGGAAGCAACCGGCAGATCGCATCCGAAGCTTTATCCATATCCTGCTCGCGAACCGAGCCGATATTAAACGTTACGGTTGCCCGGTTGGCACGCTTTGCAGTGAGCTTGCGAAGCTGAGTCATGCCTCGCAACCCGAGGCAAGCGAGCAATTCACGCTATTTCGGACCTGGTTGCGCAGGCAATTCAAGCTTCTCGGCCGCGAGGCGGACGCCGATGCGCTGGCGATGCATCTTCTCGCCCGCAGCCAAGGGGTCGCCATGCTGGCAAATGCCTTTCACGATGAGCAGTTCATCAAGCGGGAAGTCAAGCAAATGTGCGACTGGTTGAGTGCATGCACGGCGAACTAAGAGCGCCCTATCGGAGGAAGCCCAAGCGTGTGTGAGTGAAAAGAGAAAGACGTCAGATGTTTATCGTCCTGCTCAAATTTTCTGGCAACAAAGGCCAGGCCGGCCAAGTTATGGAAGGGCACAAGGAATGGATCAAACGCGGTTTTGACGACGGCGTGTTTTTATTGGTCGGCACTCTTCAGCCGAACTTGGGCGGCGGAATTGTCGCGCACAATACATCGCTGGCTGATCTTAAAAGCAGGGTGAATGCTGATCCCTTTGTCACTCAAAATGTTGTAAGCGCCGAGATTCTTGAAATCACGCCATCAAGAACCGATGAACGGCTAACATTCTTTATGGCTGAGTAGCCCGAGGCAAGGCACCGACGATTTCCGGACTAAATCCTGCGCAACATGATTGTTTCTCCGGCCTGACTCCGGGATCGAAACTACGTACGCGTCACTCCCACTCGATCGTCCCCGGCGGCTTTGAGGTCACGTCGTAGACCACGCGGTTGACGCCTTTCACCTCATTGATGATGCGGGTCGCCACATGGCCGAGGAAGGCCATGTCGAAGGGATAGAAATCCGCGGTCATGCCGTCGGTGGAGGTTACCGCGCGCAATCCGACGACGTGTTCATAGGTGCGGTAGTCGCCCATCACGCCCACGGTCTTCACCGGCAGGATCACGGCAAAAGCCTGCCAGATCTGGTCGTATTGCCCGCTGCGGCGGATCTCCTCGATATAAATCTCGTCGGTCACCCGCAGAATCTCGAGCTTCTCGCGGGTGATCTCGCCCGGGCAGCGGATGGCGAGCCCGGGGCCGGGAAACGGATGGCGGCCGACAAAGGCGTCGGGCAGGCCGAGCTCGCGGCCGAGCGCCCTCACCTCGTCCTTGAACAATTCGCGCAGCGGCTCGACCAGCTTCATGTTCATGCGTTCCGGCAAGCCGCCGACATTGTGGTGCGACTTGATGGTCACCGACGGCCCGCCGGTGAAGGAGACGCTTTCGATCACGTCCGGATAGAGCGTGCCTTGCGCGAGGAATTCGGCGCCGCCGATCTTCTTCGCCTCCTGCTCGAACACGTCGATGAACAGCCTGCCGATGGTCTTGCGCTTGACCTCCGGGTCCTCGACGCCGGCGAGCGCATCGAGGAACAGATCTTCCGCCTGCACATGCACCAGCGGGATGTTGTAGTGCTCGCGGAACAGCGCCACCACCTTTTCCGCTTCCGCCAGCCGCAGCAGGCCGTGATCGACGAAGACGCAGGTGAGCTGCTCGCCGATCGCTTCATGGATCAGCACCGCCGCCACCGCCGAGTCGACGCCGCCGGATAAACCGCAGATCACCCGGCCCTTGCCGACCTGCGCGCGGATTTTTTCCATCGCCTCATGCTTGAAGGCGCCCATGGTCCAGTCGCCTTTGGCCCCGGCGATCTTGCGCACGAAATTACGTAAGAGCGCGGCGCCGTGCGGCGTATGCACGACCTCGAGATGGAATTGCGTGGCGTAGAATTTGCGTTTTTCGTCGGCGATCAGCGCGATCGGCGCATTCGGCGAGGTGCCGACCACGCGAAAGCCTTCCGGCAATTTCGTCACCCGGTCGCCGTGGCTCATCCAGACCGGATATTTCTCGCCCTTCTTCCAGACGCCTTCGAACAGCGGCGTGTCCTCGGTGACGGTGACCTCGGCGCGGCCGAATTCGCGGTGATGCCCTCCCTCGACCTTGCCGCCGAGCTGGTGCGCCATGGCCTGCTCGCCATAGCAGATGCCGAGCACCGGCACGCCGGAATTGAAGATCGACATCGGCGCGAGCGGTGCGCCCGGCTCCAGCACCGAGGAAGGCCCGCCGGACAGAATGACGGCTTTCGGCTTCATCGCGGCGAAGGCTTCCTCCGCCTTCTGATAGGGCACGATCTCGGAATAGACCTTTTCCTCGCGCACCCGCCGCGCAATGAGCTGGGTCACCTGCGAGCCGAAATCGACGATCAGGATTTTGTCGTGGGGGGTCATGGTGTACCGGTCGGGTCCCGACTGTCCCGCCGAGAGCCCGGAATCTCGACGCCGTCGGAGGGCGTTATGTGAAGGCCACCGGCCAGCCGGTCAAGGCCGCGTGTGAACCGGGGTTCGCGACCGAAAAACAGCCCGCGTCAAGTCCTTTTGTCGGCCCCGGTATCCGCCTTCAGTGGCAGTCAAATAGTCTGCAACGCCTTCCCGAACCCGATTTTGGTGGTATCATCATCCGAATGGGCGGGGACTGGGAGGGGCACATGTGCGCCGTGGTCACTATCCGTAAGGCCGCGATTGCGGCTTGGTCGTCAATCTTACTCGCTTGTTCCTCACAACTGCTCTTCGCACAGGAAGGCCTGCGCCCAGGCGAAGCTTTCGTCACCAGATTCTCCGGCATCCAGGCGTCGGGTCCGCAGGAGAATCCGATCGTCACCATCGACACCAATGGAACGGTCGGCAGCATTCTCGACATCCGCTCTCCGCGCCAGCGCCCGGCCGGACAGCATTGGATCGATGAACCGCAGCGCGCCCCCGTCACCGCCGGCGCCGTCGGCCAGGTTTTTGGCGTCGCGCTGGACGACGCCAATCCGCCCAACATCTATCTGACATCGACGTCCGCATTCGGGCTCCACCATACCCCCGACAACCGCTGGATGCCTGGCATGTGGGGACCGGGCGGACCCGGCGCGATTTACAAGCTCACCGCCGCCGACGGCTATCGTTCCAGCCTGTTTGCCACCATCACGCTGAACGGCCGCGCCAATACCGGTCCGGCGCTTGGCAATATTGCCTATGATAGGACCAACAAGCAGTTCTTCGTGTCCGATCTTGAAACCGGCATGATCCACCGCATTGCTCTCGATGGAAGAGAGATGGGCATTTTCGACCACGGCACCCAGGGCCGCGCCAATTTCGTGGATGCGCAAACGAAGAGGACGTTGCAACTGCCGCCGATCAGTTTCGATCCCAACAGCCGTGCAAGGTTTACCGACTGCCCGGCACCACCGGCGGATAATTCGCCGGAATGCTGGAACTTCGCCGCCAATGGCCGGCGAACCTGGGGTCTTGGCGTGCGCGCCGAAGGGCCGGGCGGCGTACGGCTCTATTACTCGGTCTGGAGCAGCCCGACCTACGACCCGGATTCCTGGAGCGGCATGGGCGAAGACGATAAGCGCAACACGGTCTGGTCGATCGGCATTGGGCCGGACGGCTCTTTCATGCAGCAGGACGTGCGGCGCGAATTCGTCGTGCCGGATTTCTTCGTCGAATCCGAAGACATCGCGCGCGCGGGCTATAGCAGCCCGGTCAGCGATATCTCCTTCCCGGTCTGCAGCGGGCGCCCGGCGATGCTGATCGCCGAGCGCGGCGGGATCCGCAATCTCGGCCTCGCGGCGGAAAACGCCTTTTCCAATCCGCACGAGGCGCGCACGATCCGCCTCGAACTTGACGTCACCGGCGCCTGGCGTCCGGTGGGTCGCTACGACATCGGCTTCTACGACCGCCAGAAGGACGGTCTGCCGTTCATCCGCGCCAATTGCGCGGGCGGCGTCGCCTTCGGTCCCGGCTATTCAGCCGCCGGCCAAGCCGATCTCAGCCAGCCCGACCAATTCGTCTGGATCACCGGCGACTCTTTGTGCTCGCCCGATGGTCCCTGCAATTTGCCTGGCGGCACCACCGCTCAGCCGGCCGGCGCGCCTGGCGTACAGCCCGCCTCTCTGCAATCCGAAGGCGACGACAGTGAGGTGCACGGCGTCCAGGGCATGGCCGAATCCGCCATCGCCGAACTCGCCCCCGCCGCCGCTTATCAGGAAAATCCAAGTGATCCGAATGCCACAGCGCCGGCTCGTGGTCCGAATGAAGCCTATCTGATCGACACAGATATCAACGTCGACTCTGCCGGCAAACCGATCGAGGCGGAATTGCTCCGCAACGACGCCACGTTGATCGGCGATGTCGTCATCTACGAGATTTGCCAGCAGCAGGCGGCGCAGCAAAGTTTTGCGCTACTGCCCGCGCCACCGCCTCAGATCGACGAACCGGTGACCTGGGTCGGACATCCGGTAAATGTCAGCCATGCGCAATATTCTTCGCACGGCCGCGATCTCAGCCATTTCCGCTGGGGCTCACACTATCCGGTAATGAGCCATCGCCGCTGGCAATCCCATTATTCTTACTGGAGCCACAACTGGGTCATGAGCGGCTGGCACAATACCTACTGGTCGCACTGGCCACGGTTGAGCCATCGCCGCTGGACCAGTAATCCGCATTGGCGCGTGTTGAGCCCGCCGCATAATATCTATGTTAGCCGCCGGCATTTTACTTACTTGAGTCCGCGCCACCAACAGTACATGAGCCCGCGGCATGTCCGTCCGCTCAGTCCCGGTCATTGGCGCTACCTCAGCCCCCGCCACCGTCAGCCGCTCAGTCCGGGTCATCACCAGCAGTTGAGCCCCGGCCATCGGGCGCCGCTCAGTCCCAACCACAACCATATTCTAAGCGGCGATAGGCACAGGGCACCGCTGAGCCGGGCCCCGCATAACCTAAGGCTGAGCCCGAATCAGCACCATCATCTGCTCAGCAAGCGCACGCCGATAACACAGCCGCTGCACAACCGGGTGCTGAGCGCAAGTTCAGACAAGCCGAAGCATAATCTCCGGCTGAGTTCCGCTCCTGCCGGTCATGATCGGCACCTGAGCCAGAACGCGCCGCATAACGCGCGCATTAGCGCGGCTCAGAAGCCGACGGCTCCGCATAATTCTCGCTTGAGCGCCGGGCAGAAAACGGCGCCGACCGCGCCGCATAATGCACGCTTGAGCGTGGGGCAGAAAACGTCACCAACGACGCCAACGCACCATGCGCGGGTGAGCAACAGCCAGAAAACCACGCCGGCGCATAATCCACGCGTCAGCAACGCCCAGAAGAAACCGGCACACAGTGCGCGCCTGAGCGGGCACACGTCAAAACCGGCGCATAGCGCGCGCCTGAGCGGGCGCACGTCAAAACCGGCGCATAGCGCGCGCCTGAGCGCACACAGGTCACAACCGGTGCATAGCGCGCGCGTCAGCAACGCGCAGAAGCAAAAGGTGCGCCATGTGCAGAAACCGAGACAGCCGGTCCATACTCAGAAGCAGCGAACCCGCACCCAGCAACAACAACAGCACAGGAACGTTCAGCAGAGAGGCGGCGGACGGCACAATCCGCGGACAAGCCAGCGGGTCCGGTAGCAATGAAGTGGAATGGGAATATCGATTGTGAGTGAGGCGCGGCAGACGGCGTGGGCCCAGCATTTCGGTTCTGTTGCGGGCGCGATGGACTTCGTCCGCCGGATCGCGGGACGGCTGTCCGCCCTCGCCGCGCTGACAACGGCTCTGGCATGGCCAGCGCTCGCCGACGATACGGCGGCGCTTCCACGGCTTTTTACCCATCAAAGCTATGTCGAGGATGTGCTGCGCAAGAGCACACTGCAGATCGACGATACCAAGGCGGTTTTCGCTTTCGTGCTTGGCAGCCTGCCGGACCGCGTCAAAGTCTATCCCACCGAAAATTATTATTACTTCCGCTTTGTGCATAACAGCACGCCATATGCCGGCAACATTCGGCTCGCGACCGAGAACCGCGATCAGGGCCTGGTGCACTTCGCCTTCTCGGCGGATTTCGCCGAGTGGAAGGGCGAGGATGCCGTGCACTATCAGCTGTTGGGGGCCAAGGATGGCGTTACCGTCGAGAAGCTCGAGCCGCTGCTCTACCGGGTGTCCTACGGCCCAAAGACCGTGGTGTTCGAGCTCAATAATTTATCGACGGTGGCGCCGCCGGCCAGCCTACTCGCGGCAGACGAGCGCTATATCGGCCCGGTATTCGACGATTCCGCGGTCAGATTTTTTCTCGTCTACAACACCAAGCTCAAACTCTTCCACTACATTCTGGATGAAAGCGCGCTCACCGATACTTTCGTCCGCACCACAGCGAGCGACCGCATCGTCATCGGCAAGCGCACCGGGATGGCGTTCTACCGCGATCATCGGATTGAGCGGAAGATCCTGATCGGCATTTTCGAGGGTAACGCGCGCGTCAATAATTATTTCGACGGGCCATTCGATCAATTACCGGACAACTTTATCCAGGGAGAATCGCTTCGCAGCGCTCTTCTGGAAGTCGCACCGGAGCTGAAAGGGCGCATTGACCGGTTCGGCGCCTCGCCGGATGGCCAAACGCGCTTCATGATCAGCCCCTATTTGCACTATCGCGACGAAGAAGACCTGCTGATCTTTCACGACTGCGCAGAAAACAAGGAATTGGCCGCCGAGCTCTACTATGCCTGTTTCCTGGTAGAGCCGGAATATCTTTACGATACCGACGAAAAGCAAATGGAAAGCACGCCGGTGCCGAAACCCAAGTCCAAGCCCAAGCCCGCACCGGCGAAGAAAAAGACGACTGCGCAGAAGAAGTGATGCGAACGGCGGCGACCTTGCCGGCGAAACTGGAGAATACCTTATGCGCGCTTTGCTGATTTTTGCCGTAATACTATCGGCTCTCGCCGTCAGCAACCAGTCGTTCGCGCAGGTCAAGAAAGTCTCTTATCAGGAAGTAAAGGTGGCCGTGCCCGAGGCGGTCCAGGTGGACGCCGCGTTGGAAAACATGCGTAAAGCCTTCGTCGACGCCGTCGCCAAAAAGGACGCCGAAGCGCTAGCCGCACTCGTCGGTCCGACCTTTGTCTGGCTATCGCAGAATTCGCCGAGCGACCAATTCGACATGGGCCGCGATGCCGTCCACAATTTCAAGGTGGCATTCGGCTTCCGCGACTATGGCCAGGACAATGACGGCCCCGTGCCGGAAGGCCCCTACTGGGACAAACTGGCGGCCTTTGCTGCAGACGGGAAGTATTCTCAGGATGTGGGCAATCTGATCTGTGGCCCGATCATGGGCAGCGTGCAGGACGACGAAAGCTTGGAGAAGGCGAAGACGAAAATCGGCGATAAGGATGCCCTCGACTGGTATTTCACTCTGGCGGAGACAGTCGCAACCGCAGCCCCCGGCAGCGGCGCCACCGTAGGAAAGGTTGGCACCGTCGCACTACCAATCTTGAGCAGCCATCCCAAGGGTGCACAAAACACGGCGATCACCCATCTGGAGGTCCTGTTGCCATCGGGCAAGAGCGGTTGGATCCCGAGCGAGGCCGCGCGGTCCTTCGTCAACGATTCGCTGTGCTATGCGCGCACCGCCAAAGGCGAATGGAAGATCGCGGCCTTCGATCAGGCTGATTAGGGTTATCGGCGCGCCAGCATGGCGACGTAGAACCCGTCCGTGTCGGTGCGGCGTGGGGTCATCAACAAGCCTTCGTCGGAAGTGAGCACCGCGCGACGGAACAGAAAGGCGCGCTCGCCCAGCGCGTTCATCACCTCGCCCGGCGGGACCGGGGCGAAGCCTGCGTGGCGGGCGAGAAAACCGCGGATCTGCGCGCCGTTCTCCTCGTCCAGCACCGAGCAGGTGACATAGGCAATGCGGCCTTTCGGCTTCAGCAGGCCTACCGCGCGGTCCAGGATCGCCGCCTGTTCCTTCATCCGCAATTCGAGCGCGCCCGGCCGCATCCGCCATTTGGCGTCCGGATTGCGCCGCCAGGAACCGGTGCCGGTGCAGGGCGCGTCGATCAGCACCAGGTCGATGCGGCCCTCCAGATCGGCCAGCTCGTTGCCCACCGATTTGGGTGGGCGCACCTGCACATTGCGCGCGCCGGAGCGGTCGAGCCGGTCATGGATCGGCGCGAGCCGGCGCTTGTCGGTATCGGTGGCATAAATCTGCCCGTGGTTTTCCATCGCCGCCGCCAGCGCCAAAGTCTTGCCGCCAGCCCCGGCGCAGAGGTCGACCACCTGTTCGCCCGGCTTGCCGCCCGCCAACAGCGCGGCGAGCTGCGAGCCTTCGTCCTGGATTTCGATCAGCCCCTTGATGAAGGCATGCTCGGCATGGATCGCCGGGCTTTTGGCGCCGGCGTCGAGCTTGATCCGCAGCCCGACCGGTGACCAGCGCGTCGGCTCGGCCTTCAGATCCGCGAGCGCGCCGGCGGCGTCATCGCGGCTGGCCTTCAGCGTGTTGACGCGCAGATCGACCGGCGCGCGGGAGGCGAGCGCCGCTCCCTCCTCCGCGCGTTCGTCGCCGAAGACGCGCGCGAAGTGCGGATCGAGCCATTCCGGATAATCGCCCGCGACGTGAGGCGGCGCGCCGGCGAGCGAAGCGCTTTCCAGCGCGGCGGCTTCCGCTTCCGTCAGCGGTTCCGGCGCAAAGCGCGATCCGTCGAACAGTTTGGCGATGGCGTCATTGTCGAAGCCGCGCTCCAGCTTCAGCATTCCGATGACGATCGCGCGCGGGGTCGCCTCGCCCATGACATGGGCGCTGGAGGCGCGGCGGCGCAGCGCGTCGTAAACGAGACCGGCGATACCGGCGCGGTCGCCCGATCCGGCGAAGCGGTGCGACAGGCCCCAATCCTTCAGCGCGTCGCTGGCGGGACGGCGGCGCGCCTCGATGTCGGCAAGCACTTCGATGGCGGCGGAAAGCCGGGCGGCCGGCGTCATGGCAACCCGAGCATGATCCGGATGATGAACACGACCCACATGATCGTCAGCACGATCGCACCGGCCACGAACAGCATGCCCCGCACGCGCAACACATTGCTCGTCAGATGCACATAAGCGTGGAAGATGCGCAGGACGACAAAAACCCAGGCCATCAATACAAAGAACAGGTCGGCGTGGCGGGTGATGATGGCGAGAATGGTCAGGAGATAAAATAGAACCGGCAGTTCGAACTGGTTCAAATAGTTGTTTTCGACCTGGCGAACGTGGGGCGGCCAGTTCGGCTCGCGCAACGCCACCCGATCCGGCACATCGCCCCGCAACGCGGCGCGCATACGGTGGCCGGCGAGCATGTAGGCGACGAAGAGGGTAAGCAGCACCTGCACGAATAGCGGCGCAAGAATCATCTGGTATGACATGCGAGGCTCATGATTGGCCAGTTCCGCGGTTGTGCGCGGCGGCGTGGACTTTTCTACCGGCTGATAGAGAATAAAGAAAGCGTCATGTCCGGGGGGACCGCGATGACCTACCTGCTTGCACTCCTTGCCGCCATCGTGGGCGGGGCTATCGGAGCAGGCCTTGGTATGGCCACCGCGGCCGTGCTGGCGCCGATCCTGGGCATTTCAAGTTTCGAAGGTGCCTCAGGCTATTTCGCCGTCTTTATCGGCGGCCCGATCGGCGGCTTGCTCGGTCTCGTGCTCGGCGCCGTCCTGGTCTTGCGCAAGCGCGGGCATCAGGGTTTCGGCGCCATCGCCGGCCGGCTAGGCCTGGTGGCGGTCGGCGTCGCGCTGATCGCTGCAGCAGGCATCGGCGTGCTTTATCTGTCGCAGGATATGGTCAATCCGAATGGCGCCGCGCCGCAACTCGCCTTCGAAATCCGGTTGCCGGCCGGCGCCGCGTCGCCCGGCGCAAACGAATCGCCGATCGAGCTGCAGACCGGCAAGAACCGGATGCCGGCGCTGATCCAGCGCGAGGCCACGCGGGACGACGGCGGCCGTCCGGTCCTCGTGGGCCTGGTGGAAATGTATTACCGCAGCTCGCAGCGCATGCTGGTGATGACCATGCCGGACAAGACCGACGTGCTGTTCAGCATCAAGCTCGCCGCCGCGCCAAAACATTCGCCGGAATTTTCCGCCTGGCAGCGCGCGGACTATATCGGCGAGCCGGGCAAGCCGCAGGCGCGGCGCGCAACCGCTGCCGACGATTACGAGATCCGCTACCGCGCCGACTGGGCCGACGAGAACTAGCCCCTTCCCGGATAATTCGGGCTTTCGCGCGTGATCGTCACGTCATGCACGTGGCTCTCGCGCAGGCCGGCGCTGGAGATGCGCACGAACTCCGCCTTCTGGTGCAGTTCCTGCAGGTTCTTCGCTCCGACATAGCCCATCGCCGCGCGCAAACCGCCCGCCAGTTGATGCAGCACGGTGGAGGCCGCGCCTTTGTAAGGCACCTGCCCTTCCACGCCTTCCGGCACCAGCTTCAGGCTGTCCTTGATGTCCTGCTGGAAATAGCGGTCGGCGGAGCCGCGCGCCATCGCGCTCACCGAGCCCATGCCGCGATAGGTTTTGTAGGAGCGGCCCTGATAGAGAAAGACCTCACCCGGCGTCTCGTCGGTGCCCGCGAGCAGCGAGCCGATCATCGCGCAATCGGCGCCGGCTGCAAGCGCCTTGGCCAGATCGCCGGAATATTTGATGCCGCCATCGGCGATCACCGGCGTGTTGGTGGCGCGGGCGGCTTCCACCGCGTCCATCACCGCCGTGAGCTGCGGCACGCCGACGCCGGCAACGACGCGCGTGGTGCAGATCGAGCCTGGGCCGATGCCGACCTTGATGGCGTCCGCGCCGGAATCGATCAGCGCCTTCGCGCCCTCGCTGGTGGCGATATTGCCGGCCACCACCTGCACCGCATTGGATTGCCGCTTGATGCGCTCGACGGCAGCCAGCACATGCCTGGAATGGCCGTGGGCGGTATCGACGACGACCAGGTCCACGCCGGCATCGATCAGCCGCTCGGTGCGCTCAAAACCCTTGTCGCCGACGGTGGTGGCGGCGGCGACACGCAAGCGGCCCTGATCGTCCTTGCAGGCATTCGGATTGGCGACCGCCTTTTCGATGTCTTTGACGGTGACCAGCCCGACGCAGCGGTATTGCGCGTCAACCACCAACAGCTTCTCGATCCGGTGCTGATGCAGCAAGCGCTTGGCTTCGTCCTGCCCGACGCCCTCGCGCACGGTGATGAGCCCATCCTTGGTCATCAGCTCGGAGATCTTCTGGCGCGGGTCGGTGGCGAAGCGCACGTCGCGGTTGGTGAGAATGCCGACAAGCTTGCCGGGCGCGCCATTGGTGCCGCGCTCAACCACCGGAATGCCGGAGATGCGGTTGTCCCGCATCAGCGCGAGCGCTTCCGCCAAGGTCGCCTCGGGATGAATGGTGACCGGGTTCACCACCATTCCGGATTCGAACTTCTTCACCTGCCGCACCTGCGCGGCCTGCTGCTCCGGATCCATGTTGCGGTGGAGGACGCCGAGCCCGCCGCCCTGCGCCATGGCGATCGCCATCTGCGATTCCGTCACGGTATCCATGGCGGAGGCGATGATCGGAACGTTCAGCGCAATGGTGCGCGTGATGCGCGAGCGGATATCGGCTTCCGACGGCAGCGTGTCCGACAGCCCCGGCTTCAACAGCACGTCGTCGAAGGTCAGCGCCTCGCGCGGTGGTTCTCTGGATTTCGCGGCCATGGCCAACTCCGCTCCCGCGCCCCCGACGGGCGCCCGATGCGCGCGTTCGACGGCAGGGGATAATGCCCCTGATCCGGCGGAAACGATATTCCCGCCCCGGTCGAAACCCGCTTTTGGGTTGGCGGAGGTCGTTAGCATGGCGGCGCGGTGATTCCTAGAGCGTTCCGCTCCGGAGCTCGCTAAAGCCCATGTTTTCCGGCATGACCCGCCATAACTGGCAGGATCGTCCGCTGCCGCCTAGATTGAAAACAATGCCGCCTTTGACGATTCCCCCGCTCCGCCCGGCTGCCCGGCCGCTCGCCCTCCTGGCAGGGGCGGTCGTCGCCTGGGGGTCCGGAATGACGGCCCTCCCGGCACAGGCGCAGAAAACCTCCGAGCCGGCTTCCGAACGGCAGCACTGTCTCGGCGAAGCCGCGGTCGGTCTCGACAAGCGGATCGAAGCCTGCTCGGCGCTCATCGGCAAATCCGGCGCGCGCAGGGACGAACTCATCGGCTTTTATCTGGCGCGCGGCGACGCGCAGCGCGAAAAGCGCGAGCTGCAGGCCGCCATCGACGATTATGGTCAGGTACTGAAGCTCGACGCCGGGCATCTCGAAGCGCTGAACCGGCGCGGCCTGAGCTATGCCGAGAGAGGCGACCGCGAGCAAGCCCTGGCCGATTTTGAGCGCGCGATCCGGACGCATCCGAAAGACGCTGCAAGTTACAACAACCGCGGCGGCATCTGGCGCGACCGCGGGGCGACCGACCGCGCGCTCGCGGATTTCGACAAGGCCATTGCGCTCGATCCGAATTTCGCGCCCGCCCACAACAACCGTGGACTGGCCTGGTACGACAAGAAAAATTACGAGCGCGCCATCGCAAGCTTCGACCAGGCAATCCGGCTCAGCCCCAAGTTCGCCCGCGCTTTCCTCAGCCGCGGCAACGCCCATGACGACAGCGGTGAGCCCAAGCACGCGCTGGCGGATTATGCCGAAGCCATCAAGCTCGACCCGAACGACGCGCTTGCCTATCTCAACCGCGGCATCGCGCTGCGGCGGCAAGGTGAGACCGATCGCGCGCTCGCCGATTTCGAGCAGGCGATCAAACTCGATCCCTCTCACGTCAAGGCGCGTGAGGAACGCGGCCTCCTGCTCCACCACAAGGGTGATTACGCGCGCGCCATTGCCGATTTCAGCGAGGTGATCCGGCTCGATCCCCAGCGCGCCACCGCTTACAACAACCGCGGCAACGCCCATGACGAAAAAGGCGACCGCGGCCGCGCGCTGGCCGACTATAACCAGGCGATCCGGCTCGATCCGAAATATGCGGCGGCCTATTACAACCGCGCCATGGCCTTGCGCCGGCGCGGCGATCTGGAGCGTGCCATTGCCGATTTCGACCGCGCCATCGGGCTCGACCGCCGCAATGCCGCAGTTTTCAACAACCGCGGCAATGCCTTCGCGGAACAGGGCAACTATGACCGGGCGATCGCGGATTACGATCAGGCGCTGAAACTGGATCCGCAATACTTCCAGGCCTTCAACAACCGCGGCAATGCCTTTCTGGAGAAAAAGGATTACGAGCGCGCCATCGCAGACTACAGCAAGGCGGTGGAGCTGGCGCCCGATAATGCATTGCCGCTGTTCAACCGCGCCTCCGCGCTGCAATTCGCCGGCCGCGACAAGGACGCGCTTGCCGATATCGACAAATCGATCCAGCTCGACGGCAAGAAAGCGCCGGCTTTCAGCACGCGCGGCTTGATCTACGAAAAGCTGCGCGAGCGCGACAAGGCCATTGCCGATTTCCGCCGCGCGATCGCCTTGGAGCCGAATTTCAAGGAGGCCGCGGATGGACTGATCCGCCTCGGCGTGCGCCCCCGCCGATGACGAACACCCGTCTGATTTCGCTGATCGTGGCCGTGGCGCTGTTCATGGAAAACATGGACTCCACGGTCATCGCCACCGCGCTTCCGGCTATCGCCGCCGACATCGGCAGCAATCCGCTGGCGCTGAAACTCGCCATCACGTCCTATCTTCTGTCGCTCGCCATCTTTATTCCCGCCAGCGGCTGGGTGGCGGACCGCTTCGGCACCCGCACGGTGTTCCGCGCCGCCATCACGGTCTTCGTCCTCGGCTCGATCGCCTGTGCCATGTCCAATTCGCTGGTCGATTTCGTCGCCGCCCGGATGCTGCAGGGCGTGGGCGGCGCGATGATGACGCCCGTGGGCCGCCTTATCCTCCTGCGCAGTATCGACCGGCGCGCGCTGCTGAACGCCATGGCCTGGGTCACCATGCCGGCGCTGATCGGGCCGATGGTCGGCCCGCCGATCGGCGGCTTCATCACCACCTATGCGTCCTGGCACTGGATCTTCATCATCAACGTGCCGATCGGAATACTCGGCATCGTGCTGGTGACGCTTTACGTGGATGAGATCCGCGCCGAAAAGCAGGAACGTTTCGATTTCGTCGGAATGGCGCTTGCAGGCCTCGGCCTTGGCGGCGTGGCCTTTGGGCTGTCGGTGGCAGGTCTCGACCTTCTGCCGCTGACCCCGGTGCTGGTGCTCACCGCGGCCGGGGCAGTGTTCCTCGTGCTGTATGTACGGCATGCGAAGCGCCATCCGGCGCCGGTGCTGGACCTGTCGCTGCTGTCGATCCCGACCTTCCGCGCCACCGTAACGGGCGGCTTTCTGTTCCGTCTCGGCATCGGTGCCTGGCCCTTCCTGATGCCGCTGATGCTGCAACTCGGCCTGAAGATGAATCCTTTCCAGTCCGGACTCATCACCTTCGCGGGATCGTTCGGCGCGCTGCTGATGAAACCGGTCATCGCGCCGCTGCTGAAAAATTTCGGCTTTAAAAATATCCTGGTGCCGAACGCGGTCATCAGCGGCGCGCTGCTGGCCGCATGCGCGATCTTCACCGAAACCACCCCGATTACCGCGATGTTCCTGATCCTTGTGGTCGGCGGTTTTTTCCGTTCACTGGAATTCACCAGCATCAACACGCTCGCCTATGCCGATGTGCCGTCGCAGCGCATGAGCACGGCGACGTCGCTGGTGAGCGTCTTGCAGCAGGTTTCCATTTCCTGCGGCGTCGCGGTCGGCGCGCTGCTGGTCGAAATAACCAACCGCTTTAACGACAGCGGCACGCTCACCACGGACGATTTCCGCCCCGCCTTCCTGATTGTCGGCGCCATTTCCGCCTCTGCGGTCTTTATCTTCATGGGCCTGCACAAGGATGCCGGCGCCGAGATGGCCAACCGCAAGTCGAGCTCCAGCGTGACGCCCGACGACCGGGTGACCTGACCGGGCCTCGGCTATTGCCCGCCGTGGGCTGCCGATGCAGCATGACGCGGAATTCACGGAAACGAGTCGATGCTCGGATTTTCCACCCTGGATTACTTTGCCTTTATCTGGTTCGTCACCGCCTGGGCGGCCTATGCGCTTGCGCTCGACCGCACGCTTTACGGCCAGCGCGGCCTGAACATGCGGATGAATCGCTACCGCGAACAGTGGATGCAGCAGATGCTGCGCCGTGAGATGCGCATGCTCGACGGCCAGGTGTCGGCCTCGCTGCAGAACGGTACCGCCTTTTTTGCCTCCACCTCATTACTCGCGATCGGCGGCGCGCTCACCTTGTTCAATTCCAGCGGCGACCTCATTTCGCTGGTCGCTGCGCTGCCCTTCGGCGTGGTGCCGACGCGGCTGCAATGGGAAGCCAAGACACTCGGGCTCGCCACCATCCTAGTCTATGCCTTCTTCAAGTTCGCCTGGTCCTACCGGCTGTTCAATTACGTGGCGATCATGCTCGGCGCCGCTCCGCCGGCATCCGAAAAAGACACGCCGGAAGCGCAGGACTATGTCCGCACCGCCGCGCAGGTGCTGTCCGATGCCGGGCGGCAATTCAACCGCGGGCAGCGCGCCTTTTTCTTCGCGCTCGGTTACCTCGGCTGGTTCGTGGGGCCACTCCCCTTCATCGTCACCACCGCCGGCGTGGTCCTCGTGATGTGGCGGCGGCAATTCGGCTCCGCGGCGCAGCGCGCCATCGCCAAGGACTAGGAGGGTGACAATGCCCCCATGCGTCCGCTGGAAAACCCAAGGCCTGCACGGCATTCGGCCGAATCGGGCGGCTGACCCAGCTTAAATTGTCGCTAATACAATCGCTTAAACAGTGACCCGCCGTATTTGATTGTTCTGCGAAATACTCTGGAAACGCTCCCCGCGCCGGCCAAAAAGCTTCACATTTTTTGCGGGTATCCCGAGCGGAGGCGTATTGTTATATTATAATGTGATCTCAGCTGGGGGAGTTCCGATGATCACCACGCACGCGCTGCGCAGCTTAGCGCTCATCATTGCTGCAACCTTTACTTTTGCCGGTACGCTGGCCGCGAGCTCAGGCCCGGCGACGGCACAGTCGTTGTTCCTTCCGGCCACCGCGTCGGATACAGCAGCCGCAGCAAGCCGCAGCAAATCTGTGCCGCAGGCCAAGCGTGAACGCCTCGTACGCGTGGACGCGAACGTTCTGACCCGCAGTATCGCGCCGGCAGGCGCCGATACTGCCGCCGACCGCGAGTCACGGGCCAAGCGGCTTGCAGGGGATTCCGTTCGGCTCAATCTGTTTAACGACGTCTCGGAAACCTTCCGCCGCACGGATGTGAAAGCCAACGCGGACAGCGGTTACATCTGGGAGGGTGAAGTTCCCGGTAAGGGCGTCTACGAAGCGCTTCTGATTGTCAAGAACGGCACTATCAGCGGCCGCGTGCAGCTCGACGACCGCTTGTTCAGCATCGATCACGTTAGCGGCAACGTGCACCGGATCACCGAACTGGATCCGGCCAAGTTCCCTCCCGAAGCGCCGCCCGCGATCCCGCCGGTCGCATCTGGCGCGCAACCCAATCAGGAGCCGGAGCAAAACGCGGCCGAAGAGGACACGAGGGCGAACACCGTCATTCGTGTTCTGGTGGCCTATACGGGCAAATCCAAGATTGAGGCGGTGGCTAGCGGCAAGAATATTTTGACTGAAATCAACAAAGCGATCGCCCTGGCCAACCAGGCTTATAAGCGCGGCGGCATGGCGCTTGTCCTGCAGCTCGCCGGTACACCCATGCAAGTGAACTACAACGAGAATCCGAGCATTTTTGAAGATCTCGAAAACGTCAGCAATATTAACACGCCGACCAACCCCAACGCTTTTGCTGGCGTCCGTTCGCAACGCACCGCCCGGAAGGCTGACCTGGTCGCGCTCTTCCGCAAAAACGATCCGAGCTTCTGCGGGATCGCATGGTTCCCCGGAAGTTCACCAAATGCTGCACAGCCGATGCCGAGTGCAGCGACCGCGATTTTTGGCTACTCGGTGATGAACTGGACCTGCGTGACCAATCTCAGCTTCCACCACGAGATCGGGCACAACATGGGCGCGCGGCACGATCGTTACGTTGATAACGCCAAGCCGGGTTACAACCATGGCTTTGTGAACAAGCCTAAAAAAATGCGGACGGTTATGGCCTATGCCGACGCATGCTCTGCGGTAGGATTGTTCTGCACCCGGATCAATTGGTTCAGTTCTTCAACGATCCAGGCGACCGGTGGTGTCGTGATCGGCAGCGCCGCCAACGATAACACCCGGCGCCTGAAGGAAACCAAGACGGCTGTTTCCAAATACCTTCAATAGTGATTGCCGGCTTTGATGAACTACGACCCGGCCGGAGCAACGCGCTTCGGCCGGTGTCGCAATGAATAAACCGCCAAGCCGCGACCGGCTCCGTCCGGATCGACGCCACCGACATCTGCGCCCACCTTGGCGTCGCGCAATATCCCGTTGAAGAATTATGGCCCAGGCCACAAGTCGGAACTCCGGCCAGCCATCCAATAGGCAACAAGCCCAAGCCACTCATGCACGGCGGCGTCGGTGCGGGCGAGGCCCGCCGACAAGGCGGCAAAGGGCGTGAACGCATCCCCTGCCCGCGTCCGCCAATCGACTGGGTAGGCTTCCACGGCAAAGCCTTCACGGCGGAAAATGCCGACGGCGCGCGGCATGTGATAAGCCGAGGTGACCAGCAGCCAGCGCTCGCGGGCTTTCGGCTGCACCAGTTCTTTGGTGAAGCGCGCATTCTCCGCGGTATTGCGCGAGCGGGCTTCCAGCGTGATGCGCTCGCGCGCGATGCCGAAACTCTCGAACAGCGGCAGCACGAAATCGGCTTCGGCCGCGCCGCCCAGGAGTTTTCCGCTGCCGCCGGAAAAGACCACCCGCGCCGCCGGATAGCGCCGGGCGAGGTCGGCGGCCACGGTCATGCGCTCCGCGGATTCATTGAGCGCCACGCGGCCGCGCGCATCCGAGACGTCGGGCGAAATCGCGCCGCCCAGGATGATAATGCCGGTGATGCCGTCCTGCCCGCCCGCGCCCCGCCACGCCGGAAAGCGATCCTCCAGCGGCGCCATCAGCCAATTGCCGAGCGGCGACCAGCCGGCGATGGCAAGCGCGAGCAGGCTCGCGATCATCATCCCCTGCCCGAGACGCCTGCGCCGCGTGACGAGCAGCGCCGCGCCGACAAGGCCGGCGAGCATCACCAGGTTGGAGGGAAGCGCGAGAAAGCCAAGTATCTTGGAAAGCGGAAAGAACATGACTGCGGTCAGGTCGCGCGCGCAGCGCGGAAGCGGGCAAAGCCTTCTGCCCGCAGCTTGCAGGCCGGACATTCGCCGCAGCCATAGCCCCAGGCATGCCGCTGCGTGCGCTCGCCACGATAACAACTATGGGTTTCCTCGATTACCAGATCGAGCAGAGATTGGCCGCCGAGTTCCTCCGCCAGCGCGAAGGTCGCCGCCTTGTCGATCCACATCAGCGGCGTGTGAATGACAAAGCGGCGCTCCATGCCGAGCCCGAGCGCCACCTGCATGGCCTTGATGGTGTCGTCGCGGCAGTCGGGATAACCGGAATAATCGGTCTCGCACATGCCGGCGACAAGATGCCGAAGGCCGCGGCGATAGGCGAGCGCACCGGCAAATGTCAGGAAGGCAAGATTGCGTCCGGGAACGAAAGTGGTCGGCAGGCCGGATGCCGCCATTTCGATCGTGGTCTCGCGCGTCAGCGCGGTGTCGGAAATCGCGCCGAGCGCATCGAGCTTCAACACATGATCCTCGCCAAGCCGCGATGCCCAATCCGCGCGCAAGGCGGCAAGTTTTTGTCGCAGGCGCGGCCGCACCGCCATCTCCACCGCATGCCGCTGGCCATAGTCGAAGCCGATTGTCTCCACGCGGGCAAAGCGCTGCAGCGCCCAGGCGAGACAGACGGTGGAATCCTGCCCGCCGGAGAACAGCACAAGCGCAGCGTCAGGGCTTGGCTCTGCGATCATGACGACGTCAACACGCTGCCGTCAGGCCGCGCGAGCTTTTGGATTTCCTCCATCTCCTGCGGCGACAATTCGAAATCGAAGACGGCAATGTTTTCCGATAGCCGCTCCACTTTGCTGGTGCGGGGGATCACCACGAATCCTTGTTGCAGCAGAAAGCGCAGGCTCACCTGCGCCGCGGTCTTGCGGTGCGCCTTGCCGATACCCGCAAGCACGGCATTCTGCCTGACGGCGCCCTTGGCGACCGGGCTATAGGCGACCACCGTCATGCCGTGTGCTCGGCTCGCCGCGACAGCCGCGGATTGATCGAGAAAGGGATGGATCTCGATCTGGTTGCAGATCAGCGGTTCGGTGCTCAGCTTCACCGCCTCCTCGAGGACTTCGCCGGTGAAATTCGACAGCCCGATGTGGCGCGTCAGGCCCGCGTGCTTGACTTTGCATAAGGCGCCGATGGTTTCGGAGAGCGGGATCCTCGAACTCGGCCAATGCAGCAGCAGGAGGTCGACGTCGGTCAGACGCAGGCGCGTCAGGCTATCTTTGGCGGCGCGCTCCAGCTCCGGTGGAGAAAAATGCGTGGGCCAAACTTTGGTGGTCACGAAGACATCGTCGCGCTTCAGGCCGGAGGCGTGCAGCCCCTCCCCGACATCGCGCTCATTGTCATACATTTCCGCAGTGTCGAGGTGACGATAGCCGAGCCGCAGCGCCTGTTCGACGATGCGGGCGCAGACGCGGCCGCGCAGCTCCCAGGTCCCCAGACCGATGGCAGGAATGACCTTATTTTGCGCCGTCACGGCAGACATGATCGCTTCCTTGGCAGCTTGTGCAGAATGCCGGGGCCGGTATCCCTTGCCAACCGCGGTTTTTGACCGGATACACAAAAAGCAGGTCTTCGTTTCGCGACCGGAGGTCCATGCCGGTTCGGGTCCGAAGGGCCTTGCTGCGGCAAAGCGTGGGCTGAGATGGCTGAGAAAAGGTCGTTGAAAACGGCCAAATCCGAAACTGCAAAGCTTCGAGGTCTGGCTCGAGCCGTATTCCGCGGGCGTAACGCTTTACCGGCCCAATGAGCTCAGTGCGCCAATGCGGCAAAGGCGAGATCAGGGGCCCGCTCGATCAACTTGAGCAGCGCCCGCGCCGGACCGCGCG
Source organism: Xanthobacteraceae bacterium (assembly GCA_035699705.1). Taxonomy (GTDB): domain Bacteria; phylum Pseudomonadota; class Alphaproteobacteria; order Rhizobiales; family Xanthobacteraceae; genus CANKHA01. Next base: position 589 of record DASSPI010000052.1, on the reverse strand, counting down.
GCGCGCGTTTGCCCTGCTCCCAATTCCGTACCGTTTCCACCGGAACGCCGAGCCGCGCGGCGAAATCCGCTTGCGTCAGACCGGTGGCCGCGCGCACGCGCCGCGCATAAGCGGCCTGGCTTTCCTGCGGCTTCATCGACGCAACGCCGGCGGCCATCGCGCGCTCGCTGCCGTCTGCCATGATCTCGACCAGACGCCCGTCCGCCTTCAGCCGCACGCGCATGAAGAGGATCCTTCGCTGTGGTTCACAGGCCGAATCTTGCCCGGCTCATGGTTAATGTCGGGTTAACGGCGCATCATCCGAGGGCCGCTGGCCTAGTCGGCCATCGGCGGAGTCGCGCCGGCTATGCTTGGCGCAACGCCGATGTCCCGCCGCGATTTCGCATCTCGTACAAAAGCTGGCCGTCTGCACGGGCGTCCGGATCAGGAGGCTTGCGCCGTGCCTTTGTGACCGCGCGCGGCTTGCAGCTTCGCTTCCAGCAGCAGCGCGTCGATCGTCTGCCGCGGCCCGGGCCGCGCGAACAGGAAGCCCTGCATCTCGTCGCAGCCGGCGAGCCGCAGCAGCACGCGCTGCTCCTCAGTCTCCACC
>DASSPI010000051.1:0-2687 GCA_035699705.1 Xanthobacteraceae bacterium | reverse complement strand
TCGATGCCGAGCGCGCGGATGATCTTGATCGGGGCGCTGCGGAGCATCTGGTACTCCTTGTCCGTCAGCTTCTGCGATGGCGCGACGACGATGGAGTCGCCGGTGTGCACGCCCATCGGATCGATGTTCTCGATCGAGCAGACGATGATGCAGTTGTCGGCCTTGTCGCGCACGACCTCCATCTCGAACTCTTTCCAGCCGATCACCGATTCCTCGATCAGCACCTCGTTGGTGGGCGAGGCGTCGATGCCGCGCTCGACGATGTCGAGGAACTCCGCCTTGTTGTAGGCAATGCCGCCGCCGGTGCCGCCGAGCGTGAAGGACGGGCGGATGATCGCGGGCAATCCGATGTCCTCGAGCGCCTCCAGCGCCTGCGGGATGGTCTTGATCTGGTGCGAGCGCGGCGTTTCCAGGCCGATGCGCGTCATCGCCTCGCGGAACAGCTTGCGGTCTTCCGCCTTGTCGATCGCTTCGGCGGTGGCGCCGATCATCTTGACGTTGAACTGCTCCAGCGTGCCCTGCTTCTTCAGCGACAGCGCGCAGTTGAGCGCGGTCTGTCCGCCCATGGTGGGCAACACCGCGTCGGGGCGTTCCTTCTCGATGATCTTGGCGACGATCTCCGGCGTGATCGGCTCGATATAGGTGGCGTGCGCGAGATCCGGGTCGGTCATGATGGTCGCCGGATTCGAGTTCACCAGGATGATCCGGTAGCCCTCTTCCTTCAGCGCCTTGCAGGCCTGGGTGCCGGAATAATCGAATTCGCAGGCCTGCCCGATGACGATCGGGCCGGCGCCGATGATCAGGATCGATTTGATGTCGGTCCGTTTAGGCATTCTTTGTCTTCTGAGCCGGCCCTGCGGGGAGGGGAAAATGGACGCAAAAAAAGGGCGCGCTTTCGCGCGCTTTTCATCGGTCCGCGCCGACCGGGATCGTCCCGCGCGCGAGGGCTGTTTAGACCAGAATGGCCGGGCAGGGAAGAGCCGCGGGGGGAAAAAGCTGTCCGCGGCGCCAGGCTATCCCATACGGAGCCAAACGAGCCCGAGGGCGGGTTCATTATTTCTCAGGCTGCGTATTGCGCGATTCCGTTGCCGAACGACCAGTTCTCCTTTGCCACTTCCACGAGGCTGATGAATACGTCTTCTTTCCGAAGCCCAAGGCGAGCGTTCAGGTCATCAGCCAGCGCTTGGTAGAATGCCTTCTTCATTTCCACGGTCCGTCCCTGGTTGAGGAAGATTTGGATGAAGATGCAATCCTTCGACCGCTCTATGCCGGGATATGTGGGATCGAAAACGACTTCGCCGGCAGGATGCTCGGTGATGACCATAAAGCGATCGTCCTTGGGGACGTTGATGACCTTGACCATGGCATCGTAGACGGCGTCTCCGATCATCTTGCTGTAACCAGCAGGCTTTCCTTGCGCGAAGTCGATTCTGACGAGTGGCATGAGCTTTCCTTTCGGGTTGATACCCACGACCGGCAAATGGTCAGGTTTTTTTCAGGCCTTCAATCCGCTCTACGAGGCGGTGAATCGAGCGGACGTCGGTAACGGATTCGACCCGGCTTTGAACGGCGTCCCACCGAGGCAATGCCCGCTTGATCGCGGCGCGACCTGCACGAGTCACGCGCACGAGGCGTTCGCGCTGATCCTTGCTACCCGCAATATTTACCAGCCGGCGACGCTGCAGCGGATGGAGATTGCGCCCCATGGTCGAGCGGTCGAGAGCCGCCGCCGCCGCCAGGGCGGTGATCGTCAGCGGCCCGTTTCGATCGAGAACGCGAAGCACGGAGAATTGGGTGACCCTAAGTCCCGTCGAGGAAAGTGCCGCGTCGTAAAGCGACGTGATAGCGCGAGTGGCGCGGCGCAACGTCGTGCAGGCGCAAGGGCCGGGGTTGCTCATATTAGGGGTATATACCCGCAATCGACGCCATGCAACCGGCGCGCCGGCAGGCAAGGCCCGGCACGGCCTCCCGGCCCGATGGTCGAATTCCGAGTTTGCCAGGCGGGCCGCGCAACTTTGCCGGGGGAAAGTCGTTATTCCCCGCGCATGATCCGGCGAAGTGGACACCGGTTCGCCGATAAGATTATGCGCCAACTTAATAAGTTAGCGCGCGGTCGGGCGCAAAACCGGTGCCCAGTTTTGCTGATCGCGCGCTCCGCAGCCCGGAATCCGCATGCCGACCAAGCAAAAATCCGCCCGCCGTGACATTCCGAGATTGGTCTTGAGCCTGATCTTGGCGAAGCTCGCGGCGGCTGCCGGAGGCGCCGGAAAAGATGAGCGCGGCGCGCATCCGCACGAGGCCAAGCGCAAACGGGGCCAGCCGGCCGCGAAGTCGAAGAATCCGGCCAGTATGTCGGTCAAGCGGCCGACCTGGCGGGACTGGAAGAAAATCGCCAAGCGCGTCTTCAAGGCGCTGGGCGATGACCGGCTGATCGCGGTTGCCGCTGGCATCGTCTTCTACGGCCTGCTTGCTTTTTTCCCCGCCATCACCGCACTGGTGTCGATCTATGGCCTGATCGCCGATCCATCGCTCATCGGCGAGCATCTGTCGCTCGCGTCCGGGATTCTGCCGGCCGGCGGCTTCGACATCATGCGTGAGCAGATCGACCGCATTCTCGCCAAGGGCGGCGGGCAGTTAAGCTTCGCTTTCGTGTTCGGCATCTCGCTTGCGATCTGGAGCGCCAATGC
>DASSPI010000050.1:0-11190 GCA_035699705.1 Xanthobacteraceae bacterium | reverse complement strand
CCTCCTCGCCGTCACCCCATTTGCGCGGCCGGTAGAACGTGTGCACGCCGAATTTGTACAGCCGCTTCATCTCCCGCACCCAGGACGGCCGCACCCAATAAGCGTGATAGTGCGTCGCGCGATTGACCTCCGGCAGCCAGTATTTTCCGTCCAGCACGTCGCGTGCGATGCGCGTGGCGCGCGACCAGGCATGCGGCTCGGTGACGGTGTCGGGAATGCCGTCGCAGGCGAAGGTAAACTGGCAAGCCAGGCGGCGATGCGCGTTTTGATACACCGCTCCGCAGACACTGCGCGGATAAAAGCCGGAGAACACCCGGTTCATCACGACCTGCGCCACCGCGATCTGGCCGCGTATCGCCTCGCCGCGTGCCTCGAAATAAACCGCGTCGGCCAGGCATTTCTCCGCCTTGATGCGCGCCTTGCCCTCGAGCTTCAATCGCTCGGCCGGCGTGATCGGGCGTTTGCCCTCGCCGGTGACTTCGCCCTTCGGCGCGATGCTCTCGCCACCCTTGGCTTCGGGCGGGGCCGGCTTGGGATCCAGCGCGGATTGCTTGATGTCGGGATCGGCGGGCGCTGCCGGGGTAATGATCGTCGGCTCCTCGCCCGGCGCCCATTTCTCGATGGCACCCGGCGTATCGCCGAGCGGCTCGTTGCCGAAATAAAGCCGCGCCATTTCCACCATCGGCTCGGTCGAGGTGAAATCGTCGGCTTCGGCGACGACGGCATCGACCGGATCGGGAATATCTTCGCCGGCATTTTCGGCGGCTTCCGACGCCTCGGGGATCGCTTCGGCTTCCACCGCGGCGCCCGGTTCATCTTCCGGCGTGGCGGCGCTCGGCTGCGCATTCTCGTCAGTTGCGGTGTCCGCGGCCACGCTCTCGACCGGTTCGGCTTCCGCCGGCGCGACAACCGGCTCGGAAGGTATTGCGGCTACCGCGGGCGCTTCTTCCGGAATCTTCTCCGTCTCCGGCTCGCGCTGTTGCGGATGCAGCACCGGTTGCCGGTCTCCCTTGGCGCTGCGGTCCACCGTGGGGAATGGCAGCGGCGGATCGTCGAGGCCTGGCCGCAGGTTCCAAGGCCCGAGCGTGATCATGCGCGGGTCGAGGCTTGCGAGCCGGTAACTCAAGGGCTGCGGTACGGCGGTGCCGATCGGCCGGGAGAAGCTGAAGGTTGCCGCATGAACGGTGCCGAAGGCGGAAGCCCGGACGTGCTGGCGCCAATGCGCGGTGACGACAGGCTGCCGGGCGATGAGGGCGGCGACATCCTGGTGGCCGATCTGGTTCGGCGCCAGCGCGAAGACAAAAATGCAAAGGCCGAAGGGGGCAGAAAACAGACCCTTCGGCTTGGCATTGCATATCATTATTCACGCCCACGCCACGCTACGCCACGACGCAACGAATACTGTTGCCGACCGGCGCGAAGTGGCGCCAATGCGACAGATTTCTTTATTGCTGAATTAACGTTGCGATCTTGTTAACCGCGCGCCGGCGCCATTATCAGGACGCGTATGGCTAAGCGTTGGTTAACCGCGCTCAGCCGCCGACGACATGGACGGCGAGCCCGTTGCCGGCGAGGAAAGTGGCGAGACCGGCGAAGCAGCCGAGCAGAAGCGAGCGTTCCGGAATGACTTCCGGCACCGGGCGCGCCAGCGCGGCACGCATGACCAGCAGGCCGGCAATTGCGGTCATGAAAAACAGAACGAGTGGATGCGCAAAGACGTCATGGCCGAGCGGCCGGCGTTCGCCCAACAGCCCGAAGCCGAGGCCGCCGATTACCATCACGCCATACCAATAAAGTTGCGCGCGCGGCAGCGGCTGGCGGTTGGGAGCAAGCGTCATGGAGGAAGAATAACTGAGTCGTGCCCCTTCGTTGTCATCGCCCGCCAGGCGGGCGATCCAATAACTCCAGTGTTTACTGGATGCCCCGCCTTCACAGGGCATGACAAAGTCTACGCCTGCCCGGCGGGGGTCTTGCCGAGCGCGGCCTGGGCCGCGGCCAGCCGCGCGATCGGCACGCGGAAGGGCGAGCAGGATACGTAATCGAGCCCGACCTGGTGGCAGAAAACGACCGAGGCGGGATCGCCGCCGTGCTCCCCGCAGATGCCGACCTTGAGCTTGGCACGCGTCTTGCGCCCGCGCTCGACGCCGATGCGCACCAGTTCGCCCACGCCCTGCTGATCGATGGAGACAAAGGGGTCGCCCGGCAGGATTCCGCGCGCGGTGTAGATGCCGAGAAAACTCGCGGCATCATCGCGGCTGATGCCGTAGGTAGTCTGCGTCAGGTCGTTGGTACCGAAAGAGAAGAACTCCGCCGTCTGTGCGATTTCGCCGGCAAGCAGCGCGGCGCGCGGCAGTTCGATCATGGTGCCGACCTGATAGGTCAGTTTCTGGCCGGTTTCCCTGGTCACCGATTCCGCCATGGCATCGATACTTGCCTTGATCAGGTCGAACTCGGCCTTGGTGACAATCAACGGCACCATCACTTCCGGCACCACCGGCTTGCCGGTCCGGCGTCCCGCTTCGATCGCCGCCTCGAAAATGGCGCGCGCCTGCATCTCCGCGATCTCAGGATAGGCGATGGCGATGCGGCAGCCGCGGAAGCCGAGCATCGGGTTGAACTCATGCAATTCCTGCGCGCGTGCCGCGAGTTTTGTCCTGTCCGCACCCATCGCGGCAGCGACCTCGGCGATCTCCTGCTCGCCATGCGGCAAAAATTCATGCAGCGGCGGATCGAGCAGACGGATGGTTACCGGCAATCCGCCCATGATCTCGAACAGCTCGACAAAATCCGCCCGCTGCATCGGCAACAGCTTCGCGATTGCGGTGCGGCGCGCCTTCTCGTCGTCCGCGAGGATCATCTCCCGTACGGCCTGGATGCGCTCCTCGTCGAAGAACATGTGCTCGGTGCGGCAGAGCCCGATGCCTTCGGCGCCGAATTTCACCGCCACGCGGGCGTCATTCGGCGTGTCGGCATTGGCCCGCACGCCGAGCTTGCGCACGGCATCGGCCCAGCCGATCAGCGTGCCGAATTCGCCCGAAAGCTCCGGCTCCACCATTGGGATGCGGCCTGCCAGCACCTGTCCGGTCGAGCCGTCGACGGTGATGAGGTCGCCTTCCTTCAGAGTCATGCCGCCAGCCGACATGGTGCGGGCGGCCGCATCCACACGAATGGTGCCGGCCCCGGAAACGCAGGGCTTTCCCATGCCGCGCGCGACCACGGCAGCGTGCGAGGTCATGCCGCCGCGCGTGGTCAGAATGCCCTCCGACGCATGCATGCCGTGGATATCTTCCGGGCTGGTTTCGACCCGCACCAGAATGACTTTACGGCCATCGGCCTTCAGCTTTGCCGCCTCATCCGATGAGAACACGATCTCGCCGGAAGCCGCGCCCGGCGAAGCGGGCAAGCCAGTGGCGATGATCTTGCGCTCGGCTTTTGGATCGATGGTCGGATGCAGCAATTGGTCGAGCGAGGCGGGCTCGACTCGGCTAACCGCCTCTTCCTTCGTGATCAGCCCTTCATTCGCCAGTTCGACGGCGATGCGCAGCGCGGCCTTGGCGGTGCGCTTGCCGCCGCGCGTCTGCAGCATCCAGAGCTTGCCCTGCTCGATGGTGAATTCCAGGTCCTGCATGTCGCGGTAGTGCTTCTCCAGCGCCTGGTAGATGCGCGTGAGCTCGGCAAAGGCCTGCGGCATCGCGTTTTCCAGCGACGGCTTGTTGGAACCGGCTTCCTTGCGCGCAGCCTCGGTGATTTCCTGCGGCGTACGAATGCCGGCGACGACGTCTTCGCCCTGCGCGTTGATCAGGAATTCGCCGTAAAGGCTTCGCTCGCCGGTGGAGGGATTGCGCGTGAAGGCGACCCCGGTGGCGGAGTTTTCGCCCATATTGCCGAAAACCATGGCCTGCACATTAACGGCGGTGCCCCAGTCCTCCGGAATATTGTGCAGCCGGCGATAGGTTTTCGCGCGCGTGTTCATCCAGGAGCCGAACACCGCGCCGATCGCGCCCCAGAGCTGCTGTTGCGGGTCTTGCGGGAAGGGCTGGCCCTGCTCTTCTTCCACGCGCTCCTTATAGCGCTCGACCAGCTTCGCCCAGTCATCGGCCGTAACTTCGGTATCAAGCGAATAGCCGTTGCGATCCTTGTGGTCGTCGAGGATTTCCTCGAAGTGGTGATGGTCGATCCCCAGCACCACGTTGGAATACATGGTGATGAAGCGGCGGTAGCTGTCATAGGCAAAGCGGCGGTCGCCGGACTTCTTCGCCAGCGCCTCCACCGTTTCGTCATTGAGTCCGAGATTGAGGACGGTATCCATCATTCCCGGCATGGATGCGCGCGCGCCGGAGCGCACCGACACCAGCAGCGGATTCTCGCGGTCGCCGAATTTCTTCCCGACGAGACGCGCGACATGATCGAGCGCGGCATTTATCTGCGCTTCGAGGTCGGGCGGATACTTGCTGCCGTTGGCATAGAAGTAGCTGCAGACTTCCGTGGTGATGGTGAAGCCGGGTGGTACCGGCAGACCCAGGCCGGCCATCTCGGCCAGACCCGCGCCTTTGCCGCCGAGCAGCTCGCGCATACTTCCGCGGCCTTCGGCTTTGCCGTCACCGAATGTATAGACCCACTTCGCCATTACTCATTCCAATGCGTTGCCCCGGCCCTTGCCGGCGCTGCCAGCCGATCAGCGCGTGCAGGAATCAGCGGAGAACGCCGAGGCCAAACAATCCGACGACGATGAGATAGATGGCAACCAGGTAGTTCAGAAAGCGCGGCATTATGAGGATCAGAATGCCCACAAGCAGGGCAAGAATGGCCGGAATATTGGTCATCGCGATGTTCATCGAGGTCTCCTTAGAATCAGAGAAAACCGTCAAAGGCGAAGAGTGTTCCCGCCGGGGAGCGCGGGTCAAGATGAAGCTTGCTAGCCCCCGATTTTTGAAAAATCCGCCACCGCGGCGGTGGCCTCGCGGATTTCGTTCAGCAGCTTGAGACGATTCTCGCGCAGCTTGTCGTCGTCCTCCACGTTCACCGTCACCTTGTCGAAAAACGCATCGACGAAAGGCCGAAGCTTGGCGATGGCGGCCATGGCGGAGGTGAAATCTTCCGTTTCCAAGGCGGCTGCGGCTTCCGCTTTCGCCGCCTCGATGGTCTCCGCCAGCGCGCGCTCCTCGTCCTGCTTGTAGGCTTTGGCGTCGGGTGCGCCGGTATAGCTCTTGTTGTCCTTCTTTTCCTCGATCCGGATGATGTTGGTCGCGCGCTTGTAGCCGGCGAGAAGGTTCTTGCCGTCTTCGGTTTCCAGGAATGCGGCGAGCGCTTCCACGCGCCGCACGATGATCAGCAAATCGTCTTGGCGCTCGAGGCTGAAGACCGCATCGACCAGATCGTGGCGCGCACCGCCCTCGCGCAGATGGACTTTCAGCCTGTCCGCGAAGAAGCCGAGCATATCGGCGGCCAGTTCATGCCCGACAGCATCGATGTCAGGCACCTTGGCATGAGGATCATCGTCCTTCGCCGTGCTTGCGATGCTGTCGGTCCAGCGATGCAGAACGTCGGCGATCAGCCGGGAGGCGATGCTTTCCTTTTCCGACACGTCCTCGCCGAGCGAGATGTGATAGCGCCGCGCGAGTATCGGCCGGCTTGCCGATTCCGCGACCGGTATAATGCGCAGGCGCAGCTTGTTCTCCAGCACGATGCGGATGATGCCCAAAGCGGCGCGGCGCAAGGCATAGGGATCCTTGGAGCCGGTCGGCTTTTCCTCGATCGCCCAGAAGCCGGCGAGCGTGTCGAACTTGTCCGCCAAGGCAACCGCCACCGACACCGGCTCCGACGGCACGCGGTCGGAGGGACCCTGCGGCTTGTAATGATCCTCGATGGCGCGCGCGACGCTTTCGTCCTCGCCCTGCGCCTGCCCGTAATAGCGGCCCATCACGCCTTGTAATTCGGGGAATTCACCAACCATCTCGCTGACCAGATCGGTCTTGGCGAGTTTTGCAGCGCGCTCGGCTTTTGCCGGATCGGCACCGACCGCGGGCGCCAGTTCGCGCGCCAGCCGCTCGATGCGTTCGATGCGTTCCACCTGGCTTCCGAGCTTTTCGTGGAACACAATGCCGGACAATTTCGGCAGCCGGGCTTCCAGCCTGGTCTTCAGGTCGGTCTCATAGAAGAATTTCGCGTCGGAGAGGCGGGCACGGATCACGCGCTCGTTGCCGGCGATGATGGCCCTGCCGCCGTCGGTGGCTTCCGTATTGGAGACAAGAATGAATTTCGCCGCCAGTCTGCCTGTTTTCGCGTCGCGCAGTACGAAACATTTCTGATTGGCGCGAATGGTGCTGCGGATCACTTCCGGCGGGATTTGCAGGAAGGCCTGGTCGAACGTGCCCATCAGCACCACCGGCCATTCAACCAGGCCCGCGACCTCGCCCAGGAGATTGGGGTCTTCGACCAGTTCCAGCCCCTGCGCGAAGGCGAGATTCTTCGCGTCGGTGAGAATGATCTCGGCACGGCGCGCCGGATCCAGCACGACCTTGGCCTTTTCGAGTTTCTGCACATAATCGTCGAGACGCCGTACCTTGATCGGCTGCGGCGCCAGAAAGCGATGGCCGTAAGTGGTATTGCCGGCCTCGATGCCGTCGATCGAGAATTTCACGATCTCGGGATCTTCCGTCTCGGGGCCGAAGGTGGCGACGATGGAATGCAACGGGCGCACCCATGTAAGCCGGCCGCTGCCCCAGCGCATTGCCTTCGGCCAGGGAAAGCCGCGCACCACTTCCGGCACGATTTCGCCGATCACCTCGATGGCGGCGCGTCCCGGCTTCTCGATCAGCACGAGATAAAAGTCGCCCTTCTTGTCTGGCTGGACCTTCGCCTCGTTGATCGATTTCAATCCCGCGCCTTTGAGGAAGCCGGCGATAGCGCCTTCCGGCGCGCCCACGCGCGGCCCCTTCTTCTCTTCTTTCACGTCCGGCTGCCGGGCTGGAATTCCCTGCACCGCCAAGGCCAGCCGCCGCGGCGTCACGAAAGCCTTGGCGCCTTCATAGGCCAAACCGGCCGCCACCAGCTTGTCGGTCACCAGCTTGCGCAAATCCTCCGCCGCCCGCGCCTGCATCCGCGCGGGAATTTCTTCGGAGAAAAATTCAAGCATAAGATCGGGCATTACGCCGCTCCGCCGCCTTCGGTGGCGAGCCATGCCTCGCCGCAAGCTTTCGCCAGCTCCCGCACCCGCAGAATGTAACTTTGCCGCTCGGTGACCGAAATCACGCCGCGCGCATCGAGCAGATTGAATACGTGGCTGGCCTTGATGCACTGATCATAGGCCGGCAGCGCCATCAGGTGACGCCCCTTTTTGCCGCCATCCCAGCCGGCATCGAGGTATTTGCGGCAGGCCGCCTCGGCCATCTTGAATTGCGCAAACAGCATCTCGACGTCGGACTGCTCGAAATTGTGCCGGGAATATTCCTGCTCGGCCTGCAGGAAGACGTCGCCATAGGTGACTTTCTGCGCGCCCTCGCGGCCGTTGAAATTGAGATCAAAGACGCGGTCTACGCCCTGCACATACATCGCGAGCCGCTCGAGGCCGTAAGTCAGCTCGCCCGAGACCGGATCGCATTCGAAGCCCGCCACCTGCTGGAAATAGGTGAACTGGGAGACTTCCATGCCGTCGCACCAGCATTCCCAGCCAAGACCCCAGGCGCCGAGCGTCGGGCTTTCCCAGTCGTCTTCCACGAAGCGGATGTCGTGCACCGTGGCGTCGATGCCGATGGCATAGAGCGATTTCAGATAGAGATCCTGCAGATCGGGCGGCGACGGTTTCAGGATCACCTGGAACTGGTAATAATGCTGCAGCCGGTTGGGATTTTCCCCATAGCGGCCGTCTTTCGGCCGGCGCGAGGGCTGTACATAGGCCGCATTCCACGCCTTCGGCCCGAGCGCCCGCAAAGTGGTCGCCGGGTGGAAGGTGCCGGCGCCCACTTCCATGTCATAGGGCTGCAGGATGACGCAGCCCTGCTCCGCCCAAAACCGTTGAAGCGTAAGGATCAGCCCCTGGAACGAGCGGCGGGGATCCATGTCGCTTTGCTGGAGGACTGATCGGTCGGGGGCGCTCATGGCGCCGGTCTATCGGCGGCCTGTATGGGGGTCAAGCCGACGGCCGGCCGGCCAAGCGGCGGAAAGACAAGCTTCTTGCCGCGCTTCGGCTACCGGCGGAAGAGGCCCGCGGCCTTCGAATTTTCCGGCCAAAGCCCGCGGGCGATACGAAGCATTAAGGATGGCAAGCGGTTTTGGCGGCATTACCGGCCCCGCGCAGGTGCCTGTTTACCGGGCCTTGCCGCGCCACGGATTAGCCTCGCGACATTGCATACGCGAGGCTTGCCATGTTGGTCTTTGAGATCGTCGGCGCGATTTTTGTTCTGTTATTTTTCGGCCCGATGCTGTCGGGCGGAGACATCGTCAGCCGGTAATCCGAGTCAGCGCACCCGGTATTCGCCGGTGTGCGGATCGCGCCGGAGCGTCGGATAAACCTGACGATCGGTCACGCGCACGCGCGCCTTGGCTTCATCAAGCTCGGCGTTGACGCGGCGCACTTCCTTCACCACCCAGTGCACGACGGCGGCGGCGCCGAGCGCACCCAAGGTCCACTTGACCAGCGGCGGAATCACGAATTGATCCATGTGAGCTCCTCCCCGAATCTCGCGCCATTATAATCCATAACGCGACCACAACGCACGCGCTTCCAGCGCGGAAAGCATGTCCTCGGCCCAGCCGGGATGGCCGGCGAGAAGATCAAGATCGGAAGCGACGCCGCGCAGGCGGCGTCCGAAGAAACTCCGATCGGGCGCCACCAGCGGCAGCAACACTTCCTCGCCGTAGCGCTCCCGCAGGAACGATCGCACGTCGCCGATGGCGTCGACGATGCCGAGCTCGACCGCGGTCAAGCCGGTCCAATATTCTCCGGAGAACAAGGTTTTTTCTGGACCGGCCAGTTTCGGCCCGCGGCGGTCCTTCACCAGCGCGATAAAGGCGTCGTGGATCTCGTTCTGGATCTGCTTCAGCCGCTTCACGTCTTCCGGCTTTTCCGGAAGAAACGGGTCGAGCATGGCCTTGCGCTCGCCGGAGGTATAGAGGCGCCGCTCGACCCCGACCTTCTCCATCAGCTTGTCGAAACCGAACGATCCGCCCACCACGCCGATGGAGCCGACCATCGACGACATGTCGCAGATGATCTCGTCGGCGGCACAGGCGATCATATAGCCGCCGGAGGCGCCGACATCCTCGACAAAGGCGATGACGCGCAGGCCCTTTTCTTCGGCGAGCTGTCGGATGCGGCGGAAGATCAAGTGCGATTGCACCGGCGAGCCGCCCGGCGAGTTGATGACGAGCGCCACGGCGCGCGCGTGGCGCATGGAAAACGCGCGCTCGAGCGCGCGGGCGATCCCGGCCAAAGTCAGGCCGGGCTTCAGCGGCGTGGAGAAACCGATAATTCCGGTGAGACGCACCACCGGCACGATCGGAATTTCGCCGCGCAGCCGGCGCGGCAAGATCGGCTTGATCGCCTCGAATGCGCGATTCGCAAGCGAGGGTCCTGGAAGCGTTGGCTGGCTCATCGCCTTTCCTTAGATCACCGCCCTAATCAGGCCAAGTTACGCATTTTTAACCCTTGGAACGCTTCTTGCACGACGAGTGACGACCGCCAGAAATGCGGCAAGCCAGGTAAGAAAATGGACCCGAAGCTCTACTTGCTGTTCGCTCTTTTCAGCACCATCGTCGCCAGTGCCTCCCATCAAAACCTGCGTGGATACCTGCGAAAACTGCGCTTCGCGCGCCCGCGTAAAGGCCGGGTGACGAGCCAAGCCTAAAATCCAGGCGCCGCCTATGCGTTCGCGTTGCCTCACAAATCGGCTAGAGGCAGTGTCAATCTGCCGCGCAAGACAGCATCGGCAACCGCGGCGGGACGGCCGTCGGCATCGTTGAGTATCAATCCAGGATAGATCCTCAGCGGCGCGCGGCTTTGTTTCGCGGCCCGCACCAACACGCGGATGGCGGGAGCGTCGGGCTTTGGATGCACCGGCACCACGCACACGCCGCCGAAGCCGCGGCCCAGCGACGCGATCACACCGGCCAGCCCATCGGCACGCCAGATCAGGGTCAGCACGCCGCGCGCAGAAAGGAGCCGCGCCGCAGCGGCAATCCAGACCTTCAACAAGTCGGGTGAGCCCGCGTGCGCCAGCCGGCGGCCTGCATGCGGCGACGGCTTCTGGTGCATGACGTCATGAAATGGCGGATTCATCAGCACGCGGTCGGCCGCGCCCGGCTTCAGACCCGCCGCCGTGAAGGCGCGCGCCGGCGCTCCGACATCGAGCGTGATCGCGTTCACGCGGGAGGCCAGGCCGTTGCGCGCGGCGTTGTCCGCCGCCAAGGCCGTGAGCGCCGGATCGATATCGACCAAAGTGACGCGCAGCCCGTCCACCCGGCTTGCCAGCGCGAGGCCGGCGGCGCCGATGCCCGCGCCGAGATCCACCGCGTGCTCACCTTTCTTCGCCGCGGTTGCCGCCGCCAGCAGGATGGCGTCATGTCCGACACGATGGCCGCGGCTCGGCTGATGCAGACGCAGGCGGCCGTCGAGCACCGCGTCGTCGCTGACGGCGACATCGGCGTTAGCCGGCATCGGGGCGCAATTCGTGGCCGAGGCCCGCGTCCTGCAACAGCCGGCGGGCGGCCGGAACGCTGTCGTCGGGAACCAGCACGCGGCGCGGCAGGATGCCGAGTGAGCCTTCCAGCACGCTCATATTCTGATCCAGCACCATATGCGGGATCCTTGCGCCATCGAGCAAAGCGCCGATGGCGGAGACGAGGACGATGTCGTTGGTACGGACGAGTTCGCGCATGCCATTCTCCGATCAGCCTTTGCGGCGCTCGTCACCGGGCGCGCGATGCGACAAATAGGCGAGCAGTTTCAATTCACGCCGTCCGCGCGTCACGGTATCGAGAATGAGCCCGGACATGAAGGAAAGCGCGGCGGCAAGCATTAGCCCGGTCGCCAGCACGGCGGTGGGCAGGCGGGGAACGAGTCCCTCGCGCATGAAGGTGGCGATGATCGGGATGGCAAGAATGATCGCCGCTGCCGCCAGTATCGCCGCAATGGCGGAAAAGAACTGGAACGGCCGCTCCGACCGATAGAGCCGGATGATGGTCCACAGGATC
>DASSPI010000049.1:0-17690 GCA_035699705.1 Xanthobacteraceae bacterium | reverse complement strand
GCCGCCATGGGCGCGGGCCGGCGAGCGGCCGCTCGTGCGGGTCGAGGGAGTGCGCAAGAGCTTCGGCGGGGTCGTCGCGGTCGACGGCGTGACGCTCGACATTTTCGAGCGCGAGTTCTTCGCGCTGCTCGGGCCGTCGGGCTGCGGCAAGACCACGCTCCTGCGCATGCTTGCCGGCTTCGAGGCGCCGGACGAGGGCCGCATCCTGCTCGATGGCGAGGACATCTCCGGCGTGCCGCCCTATCGGCGGCCGGTCAATATGATGTTCCAGAGCTACGCGCTCTTCCCGCATCTCAATGTGCAGCACAACATCGCCTTCGGCTTGCGGCAGGAGAGGCTTCCGAAGGCCGAGATCGCGGCGCGGATCAAGGAAGCGCTCGCGCTGGTGCGGCTGGAGGGACTGCAGCACCGCAGGCCGCATCAACTTTCCGGCGGGCAACGCCAGCGTGTCGCGCTCGCCCGCTGTCTGGTGAAACGCCCGCGCGTGTTGCTGCTGGACGAGCCGCTCGCCGCGCTCGACCGCCGGCTGCGGGAAGACACCCGCTTCGAGCTGGTGGATCTGCAATCCAAGCTCGGGCTCACCTTCGTCATTGTCACCCATGACCAGGAAGAAGCCATGACCCTGGCCGACCGGATCGGGGTGATGGACCACGGCCGCCTGGCTCAGGTGGCAACGCCGCCGGAGATCTACGAACAGCCGAACTCCCGCTGGGTGGCGCAGTTCGTCGGCGATGTGAATCTGATCGAGGGCAAGGTGGCCTCGATCGATGCCGGCGGCGTGCTGATCGACAGCGCGGCCGGTCGAATCCGGGTGCAGCAGGCCTGCGAAGCCAAGCCGGGCGACGCGGTCTGCGTGGCCCTGCGCCCGGAGAAGCTGCGCATCGCGCGCGAGCCGCCGCCCGGCGACGAAAACCGGATCGCCGGCCAGGTCTGGGATATCGGCTATCTCGGCGATATTTCGGTCTATCAGGTGAAGACCGATCAGGGGCCGGTGATGAAGGCCTCGGTCGCCAACATGACGCGCCTGATCGAGCGGCCGATTACCTGGGATGACCGCGTCTGGCTCTCCTTCGCGCCCGACGCCGGCGTGGTGCTGACAAGATGAGCACAAACCTGTCAGCCGTCATGCCCGGCTTTGTGCCGGCCATGACGAGAAAAAGAACATGCGCATGAGCCGGCATCAGTCTCGCCGCACCTGGGCCGCGCGCCTCGTCGTGATCCTGCCGTATGCCTGGCTCGCCGCTTTCTTCCTCGCGCCGTTCCTGATCGTGCTGAAGATCAGCGCCTCGCAGACCGCGCTGGCGCAGCCGCCCTATCTGCCGGTATTCGATCTCGCCGCCGGCTGGCAGGGAGTGAAGGATTTTTTCGCGGCTCTCTCGCCCGACAATTACCGGCTGCTGATCAGCGACACACTCTATCTCGGCTCCTATCTGCGCAGCCTGACGATCGCGGTATTCTCGACATTGCTGCTGCTGCTCGCCGGCTTTCCCATCGCCTATGCGCTCGCGCGCATGCCGCGCCGCTGGCAGTCGGTGCTGGTGGTGCTGGTGATCCTGCCGTTCTGGACCTCCTTTCTCATCCGCGTCTATGCCTGGATGAATATCCTGCAGCGCGAAGGGCTGCTGAACCAGGCGCTGCTCGCGCTCGGCATCATCGATGAGCCGCTGGCCTGGCTCGCCAGCGACACCGCGATCTATATCGGCATCGTCTATTCCTACCTGCCTTTCATGGTGCTGCCGATCTATGCCACGCTGGAAAAGCTGGACCAGAGCCTGCTGGAAGCTGCCGCCGATCTCGGCTGTCCGCCGTGGAAGGCGTTCTGGCTCATCACGGTGCCGCTGGCGCTGCCCGGCGTCGCCGCCGGCGCGCTGCTTTGCTTCATCCCGATCACCGGTGAATTCGTCATCCCGGACCTGCTCGGCGGCTCGGAACAGCTGATGATCGGCCAGGTTTTGTGGACGGAATTCTTCTCCAACCGCGACTGGCCCGCCGCCTCCGCCGTGGCGGTGGTATTGCTCTGTCTTCTGATCGTGCCGGTGGTGATCTACCAGCAGATGCAGCTGCGCGCGCTGGAGGAGAACCGCTGATGCGCAAGGGAGCAAGCTGGTTCAACATCGCCGCGATCGGGCTTGGGCTTGCCTTTCTCTATCTGCCGATCGCCATTCTGGTGATCTATTCCTTCAATGCCTCGCGCCTCGTCACGGTTTGGGCCGGCTGGTCGACACGCTGGTATGCCGAATTGCTGCGGGACGAGGCCATGCTGGACGCGGCCTGGACCAGCCTGCGGGTCGCGCTGCTGTCGGCCACGGTGGCGACGGTGCTGGGCACGCTCGCTGCGCTGTCGCTGGTGCGCATGGGCCGCTTCCGCGGACGCCTGCTGTTCTCGGCCATGATTTACGCGCCGCTGATCCTGCCGGAGGTCATCACCGGGCTGTCGCTATTGTTGTTGTTCGTGGCGGTGGCGATCGATCGCGGCTTCTGGACCATCGTGATCGCGCATACCACTTTGACCATGGGTTTCGTCACCGTGATCGTGCAGGCGCGGCTCATGGGCTTCGACCGCAGCATCGAGGAAGCGGCGATGGATCTCGGCGCGCCGCCGGTGAAAACCTTCTTCGCGATCACCTTGCCGCTGATTGCGCCGGCGGTCGCCGCCGGCTGGATGCTGGCCTTCACGCTTTCGCTCGACGACCTGGTGATCGCCAGCTTCACCACCGGTCCCGGCGCCACCACGCTGCCGATCCGCATCTATTCCGAGGTGCGGCTCGGGGTGAAGCCGCAGATCAATGCCATCTGCACGATCATGATCGCTGTCGTCGCGCTCGCCGTGATCGCGGCGTCACTGCTCTCGAAGCTGCGGGAAGCCAGAACGGCAATGCCCGTGCCGGGCGCGGTGTAGCATCGATCGCTATTCGCTGCTGCGGCCGGGTGGACGGAACAGATAGATCAGGAACCACACCGGCACGATCACCAGCGCGCCGAGCATCACGTTCGGCAAGGCCCAGTCGATGCCCTGCCGCGCCAATTCCTCCAGCTGCTCGCGCGTCTTGCCGGAATAGCGGATCAGCTCATCGGGCGTGATGCCGAGATGGTTGAGAATGATCCCGACCACCAGCGAAGCGAAAAGGACCTTGAGCAGCGTCCAAAGGAAAGCGTGCATCGCGCCTCATCGCCGCCGGTCCTCGCCGGCGGCTGATTCGTCCAGGCGGAATCATAATGGATCGCCGGGGCGGCGGCTAAGCCGTGTGGCTTAGTTATCCTCGGGCTTGACCGCGGCGGGGGCGGCGGGGGTGGCCGGATTGTTGCCGACCAGCCGGTCGATGGCCGAGCGCACCGCGTCGCGCGAGCCGCGGTTGCGGACCGCGTCAAGCAGCGGGGCCGCGGCCGGCGCCCGGCGGATCAGGCTCTGGGTATCGAGCAGCATCAGCGGATCGTCCCAGGCGCCGCGCAGCATGAAAGGCAGCTCGAAACTGGGCCCTTCCGCGGCGGCGGAAACCAGGCTGGCGGTGCCGGTGAAATCCAGGTCGCGCGCCGGAACGGAGGCCTTGCCCGCCAGCACCAGCCGCACCGCCGGACCGTCCATCCGCACCTCGTCGGCGCTGACGGTGCCTTGCGCGATGCTCAAGGCGACTGTGAGCTTGTCATAGGGTGTGCGCCCGCTGCGGTAATCGCCGCCGCCCGACAGCGGCCGGCGCTCCAGCCGGCGCAGCAGCTGCTCCACGTTGACGCCGGCCACCGCGCCCTTTTGGCCGATCAGCGTGGCGGAGCCGTTGAGCGTCTCGGTGACCGCCATGACGCTGCTGCCGGAGCCCTCGATGTTGAAGGCGAGATTGCCCTTGCCTTCGATCCGCTGCATGCCGATGAGCGCGCCGAGGCAGCTCTGCAGATCGACGTTGATGAACTGCAATTGCGCTTTGACGTCGGCGCCGGGCTGCGATTTTGCCAGGTCGAAGGAGCCTTTGACGATGCCGCCGAAAGATTGCGACTCGCCCACCGTTACCGTGAGTTGCCCGCCCCGCAGATTGGCGGCAATCGCCGTGCGTCCGAGCTTGGTTCCGGAGAGTTTGACCTGCGCCGCCGACAGCCGCAGATCGAGATCGACGCCGGCAAGGCTTTCGAGCGTGATCGGCATCGCGTTCCATTCGCGCTCGTCGCCGGCGAGCAGGCGCACCGCCGAGACATAAGGCGTGAGGTCGATACCCTCGGCCGCCAGCGTGCCTTGCACGGTCTGGCGCCCGTCATTGGCGAAGGTGAGCACGCCTTCCGCCGCGTTGCCGTCGAGCTCGATGTTGACGGATGAAAGCGCGATGCTGCTCCCGACCAGATTGGTTTTTGCCCTCAGCGAGAAGCGGCCGAAGCCGCCTCCGGGAAGCTGTTTGTTTCCAGCCCAGCGCACGGCGTCGCGCAGCGAGGTGGAATCGGCGGCGACCGTGCCTTCGATCTTCAACGTCGGGCGGCTGCTGATCTGACCGTCGAAAGCAAGCTTCAGCGGCGCGCCCGCCAGCCGCAGCTTGATCCCCGAGGGATTGCCGTCGAGCGCGGCGACGAAATCGCCGAAGCTCAAGCTGGCGTCGACCTGCTCGCCGCGCCAGTTGAAGCGGCCGGTGGCGGCGAAACTTCGGAACAAGGAAGGCCAGGCGAGCGAGCCTTCGATGTTGCTGATGGTCTCAGCCACGGCGCGCGTGTCGTCGCGGATCACCACGGTGCCGTTGAGGATGCGTATTTCGGAGAAGGAGGCGGTGCTTTCCGCGCTCGGTCGAAGCGCGGCGCTGAGCGTGCCGGCCAGCGGCGTCCAGTTCGATTTGCCGCCCGGCTCCAGCAGAACGCTCACGGTGGGCCGCACCAGCGTGAGGTCGGAAACCTGCATCCGCCCCGTGAGCAGCGGGAAGAGACGCAGCCGCGCCGTCAGGCGGTCGGCGGTCAGTGCCTTGTTGCCGGCCTGGTCCTCGCCGACAGTTACCTCGTCGAAGCTCACCGTGCCGAAGGGAAAGAGCGATACCGAAACCGGGCCGTGCAACACCGGCTCGAGCCCGGACACCGCGCGGATTTCCGCCTTCACCGCCTCCCGTGCGGTCTCGGCGGAGATCAACAACGACATCACGATGAGCAGCCCGGCGGCGACGACGAGCACCGCCGCAAGAGCTAACCCAAGGCGTTTGAAGCCACTGGCCGCGGTCACGAAATGTATTCCGGCATGTATTTGCTGAACCCCCCGCGACTATAGCTTTGCGGGTCGCAGGCGCGCAACCTGCAGGAGCTTCATGACCCTTTCGTGGCTGTGGGGAACCGCCGCAAACGGTGAACCGCAAGGTTAACCTAAGGGGTCGCGGGCCACCTGCGCGAAGTCGGCATAACGCACGATCTGGATGATCGGCAGGATGCCGACCGCGACGATCATCAACGCAGCCAGCGCGCCCTCCTCGAAATTTCCGCGCGTCGCGTATTGATAGATATAGGTCGACAGCGTCTCCACATTCATCGGACGCAGCAGCAGAGTCGCCGGCAGCTCCTTCAGGCAGTCGATGAATACCAGCAGCGCGGCTCCCCAGATTGCGGGGCGCACGAGCGGCAGATGGATCGTTCGCACCAGCGCCACCGGCTTGGCTCCGAGGATGCGCGCCATGTCGTCGAAATCGGTCGAGACGCGCGAAAAGCCCGCCTGCAGAAAGCCGATGGCGATCGCGAGAAAACGGATGGTGTAAGCCACCACCACCGCCATGCCGGAGCCGGCCACCACCAGGCCGACGGTTTTTCCGGCAAAGGTGGCCGTGAACCAGTTGATGATCTCGTCGACGCCGACCAGCGGCGCCAGCAGTCCGAGCGCCAGCACGGTGCCGGGCACGGCATAGCCGATCGCGGCGAAGTTGACGCAGCCGGAAACGGCGGGATGCCGCGCCAGCCGCAGCGCCACGGTCGCCGCCAGGCCGAGCACAATCACCGCAACGGTTGCGGTCGCCGCCAGCGCCACGGTCGTGAAAGTGTGACGAAATAGCGCCGGGTCGAATCCGAACAGCAGTCCGCGCATCACCACCTGGCGCAGCAGGAAGACCGCCGGAATGAAGAAACCGAGGGCGATCGGAATGCAGCAAAGGACGACCGCCAGCCGCGCGCCGCGCCCGTGCAGCGGAATCCGCGGCGCCGGTCCCCGGCCGTGCACCGGCGTGACATAGGCCTGACCCCGGCGGCCGTAGCGTTCGAGCGCGATCAGCGCGGCCACCGCGACAAGCATGATCAGCGAGATCTGCGCCGCTCCCGGCAGACTGCCGCGGTTGAGCCAGGTGGTGAAGACGGAGAGCGTCAGCGTCTGCACGCCGAGATATTCGCTGGCGCCGATATCGTTCAGCGTCTCCAGCAAGGTGAGCGCGATGCCGACCGCGAGCGCGGGCCGCGCCAGCGGCACCGTGATCTGCCGCGCCACCGCCCAGGGCTTCGCTCCGAGCGTGCGCGCGGCATCCACGAAGGCGCGGTGCTGGGTTTGAAACATCGCGCGCGCGGCAAGGTAGGTATAAGGATAGAGCACGATGCCCAGGATGAAGATGGCGCCGCCGAGCGAGCGGACGGGCGGAAACCAGTAGTCGGCGGGCGACTGCCAGCCGAAGATCGCGCGCAGCGCGCTCTGCACCGGACCTGCGGTGTCGAGAATATCGACATAGATGTAAGCGCCGATATAGGTCGGAATCGCCAGCGGCAGCGGCAACAGCCAGAGCAGGGTGTTACGGCCGCGAAACTGGAAGGTGGTCACGATCCATGCCGTGCCGGCGCCCACCAGCGAGCTGATGACGGCCACGCCGATCAGCAGCAGCGCCGTTTGTGTCAGCGCCACCGGCAGCACATAGGCGACGAGATGGCCGGCGATCTCCGGATCGCCGATCAGTGCAATCCTGACGAGGCTGATCAGCGGCGCAGCGACCAGCCCGGCGATCGCCAATACGACGGCGAGGGCGAAGAGCTTGCGTGCCGGCCACAGACGAACGGCCCCGCGCGGGGCGGGGCCGTCAAGCGAAGGGCCGGACAAGGTCGTCAATTGTCGAAGCCGACCTTATCGACCAGGGTCGCAGCGGCTTTCCTGTTCTCTGCGATCTTGGAGATAGGCATGGCGTCGGGCTTGAGCTTGCCGTAACTGGCGATTGTCTCGTTGATGGTAACGCCGTTCAGCACCGGATATTCATAGTTGACGTCGGCATAGAGGTGCTGCGCCTTATCATTGACCAGCCATTCCATCAACTTGATCGCATTGGCCTTGTTGGGTGCGTTCTTGGCCAGGACGACGCCGGACAAGTTAACATGGGTACCGCCGCCCTGGAAGGTTGGCAGGATAACGCGCGTCGCGTCGGCCCACGGCTTCTGCCCGGGATTTTTCAGCATCAGCGCCCAATAATAAGTGTTGCCGATGCCGATATCGCATTTGCCGGCCGCGACGTCGCGCGCGGTTTCGCGGTCGCCGCCGGACGGCTTCTGCGCCAGATTGGCCTTCAGGCCGCGCAGCCATTCTTCCGCCTTGGCTTCGCCGTGCTTGGCGATGTAAGCCGCGAACAGCGCGTTGTTGTAGATGTGCTGGCCGGAGCGGATGCAGATCTTGCCCTTCCATTTCGGGTCGGCCAGCTCTTCATAAGTAATGGCGTCCTGCTTCACGCGCTCCCTGGAGGCATAGACCACGCGCGCGCGCATCGAGATGCCGAACCAGTTTCCGTTCGGATCGCGGAATTGCGCGGGGATCGCCTTCTCGAGCGCGGCGGATTGCACCGGCTGGGTAATCCCGAGGTCGACCGCTTCCTGCAGCCGGCCGATGTCGACGGTCAGCAACACGTCGGCCGGGCTGTTGGCGCCCTCGGCCTTGACGCGCTGCTCCAGGCCGGCGCTTGCGGCGACGACATTGGTCTTGATCCCGGTGTCCTTGGTGAAGGCGTCGAGCAGCGGCTGGATCAGCTGCGCCTCACGATAGGTATAGACGTTAACCTCGTTGGCCGTTGCCTGCGTCGTCGCTGCCGCCAGCAACGCGAGGGCGGCGCTGGCCAGCAGCTTGGTGCGGGGAATGTTCATCAGGTCCTCTTCATTTCCGGTGATTCCGGATGAAACGAATGAGGAGGATTGATCGTTTGGTCAAGTGATTTCTTGTTCAAGATCAATAGCTTAGAACAGTTCTAGGAAGCGCGCTGATTGGAATCGCTCCAAATCGCTTCCGTCACCCTTGATCCGGCAACGCGAAACCGAAGGCGGCGCGGGCTCAAGCCACCAGCACGCGGCCGGGCGGGAAGGAGATTTCCACCAGCGTGCCGGCATTCACCGCGCTCCTGATGGAGAAATTCGCCCGGTTGGCTTCCGCCAGCGCCTTGGTGAGCGGCAGGCCCAAGCCCGTTCCGCCGGATCCCCAGCGTGAGGAGGTGGCGAGCTGGCGAAACGGCTCCAGCGCCATCTGGATTTCCTTTTCGGTCATGCCGTGGCCGGTGTCGCGCACCCGCAGAACCACTTCGCCGTCGTCGGTATGGGTGGTGGAGACGATCACCTGTCCGCCCGCGCCGGTGAACTTGATCGAGTTGGAAAGCAGATTGAGCACGATCTGCCGCACCGAGCGCGCGTCCGCCATGATCGGGGGCAGCACGTTCGGCAGCGAGGTACGGATGATGACGCGCTCCTGGTTGGCCTGCGGCTGCATCAGCGACACGCATTGCTGCGTCAGCTCGTTCAGGCTGACGCGGCCGAAGGAAAGATCGAGCCTGCCGGCTTCGATCTTCGACAGGTCGAGCAGATCATTGAGCAGCGACACCAGGTGGCCGCCCGACTGGTGGATGTCCTTGAGATATTGCCTGTAGCGCTCGTTGCCGATCGGGCCGAAACGCTCGTCCATCATCACCTCGGAAAACCCGATGATGGAATTGAGCGGCGTGCGGATCTCGTGGCTGACCTTGGCGAGGAATTCGGATTTGGCGGAGGATGCCTTCTCGGCCTGCCGGCGCGCCGTGACCAATTCCATTTCCGTCTTCTTCCACGGCGTCAGGTCGCGGAACACCGCGCAGAAGCGCCTGGCAGCGCCCAGCCGGCCCAACGTCATGAACAGGGGCAGCAGGCTGCCGTCGCGCCCGCGGCCGATCACCTCGCAGCCCTTCTTCGGCGCCGCGCCCTCGCGCGTCGTCCCGGCCAGATATTCGCGCGCGGCGCGCTGGCTTTCCGGTGCGATCAGATCGTCGATCGTGCCGGCGGCGAGCGCGGAAGCGTCGCGGCCGAACAGCGCGGCGGCGCCCGCATTGGCGCTCACGATGCGGCCCTCCTCATCGAGCACCAGCACGCCGTCGCTGGCGGCGTCCAGAATGGTTTTGAGCTCGCGCGCCTCGGCCTCGGCGGCATGCAGCGCCGCCTCGGAGGGAGCGGGGCTTTTTGCGGCTGTCGCTGCGCCGGCAGCCGCGGGAGCCGCGGGCAGCAGCATCAGCACATGGGCGGTTTCGTCTTCCCACGGCGCGTTGAACAGCCGGCCCTCGGCGGCCTGCCGCTTGCCGCGGTTGCTGGTGACGCGCAGCGGCCGGCCGCTGACATCGGCGTCGGCGGACTGATCGCCCAGTTCGACGAACAGCACGTCGAGCCCGCCCGCAATGGCAAGCGCGCTTACCGACTCGTAACCGCTCCATTCCAGGAAAGCGGGATTGGCATAGAGCGGCATGTCGATGCGATAGACCAGCACGCCGGTCGGCACACGATCGAGAATGGCGCGGTCGTCGCGAAAACTGCCGGGGAAGTCGAGGGCGGACGGGCGCTGCGGTTCTGCCGGCTCGCGCGGCGGGATGAATCCCATGACGTTGGCTTTGGCGGCGCCACGGCCCTCGTCGTCGGACACCGGCGTCTCGGGCGCCGGCTCCTCTTCGAAATTGTCGTTTTCCAAGGGGGCTTCGGGCGCTTCGGGCGCTCCATGCGTCTGCTGCAAGCGGCTGGTGAGCTCCCTGGCCAGCTCATGGAAGGCGCTGCGCTCGCCGGGGCTCAGACTCGGCGGCTTGTCGTTGGCGGCGCGGAACGGCACGACATTCTCCGCCTGCGGCACCACGGTGAGCACCGGGCGTTCTTCGGCCGGTCGCTCGGGTGCGGATGTTTCCGCGGAGGGCTCGCGCGGCGCGGCGGGCGGCTGGCGCAGCGAGGCGGCAAGCGAAATGCGCCGCGCGTCGCGGCAAACGCCGAAGCCGCGGTAGCCGCCGAAATGGCGTTCGCGGTCGAAGACCGGCAGGCCGGAAAGTTCCACCGCCAGCCGTTCGTCGGTGCCGTCTACCGGCCAGTCGATGGTGATGCCGCTCCAGGTATCGCGCGAGGCGACGGCCTGCGCGATCTGGCCGTTCGGATCGATTCCCAGCCGGCGGACGATCTCGCTCCAGGGCTGGCCGAGCGCTTCCGCCGTGCGCGGGCCGGTGAGGCGGATGAAGTCCTCGGACTCGATGGTGAGGCGCCCCTCGGCGTCCATCTGCCAGACGAAGCGGAGCGGCTGCCGGCGTTCCGGCATGACGGGATCCGCGGGCGCGACCGCGGGTGGCGGCACCGGCGTCGCGCTGGGCGTGGCCGCGGCGTCGCCGTCGCCGGAGGCCGCCTCATCGGCTGCGGCATCGGGTGCGAATACATCGGCTTCGGGCGGCGGCGCCGACATCATTGGCGCCACTGGCGTCGGAGCGGGCGCGGGCTGCGATGCTGACGGGAGCATCGGAAGCGTGACGAGCAGGAAGGTCGCCGCGTCGTCGCCGATACGGTCGAAGGAGAGCGCGCCGATTTTGCTGGCGCCGGAGGCGTAGCCTGCACGCAGGGCGTGGGCCGCCAGCCCTTCGACCCAAAGCATTTTGAAGGTCGCGGCGGCAGGCAGCTGTTCGGCCGCGGCCTCAGTGGCATGAAACAGCCTGCCGTCGGCGGCGAATACCGCGACCGGCACGTCGAAGCCGGTGATGAGGCGCTGGACGCGCTCTTCCAGCGGGAGCGCGGGCCCCGCGGTGTCTGCCGCCACGACCAGAATGGCGGCGGTGCCGTCAGGCAGTGAAATGCGCGAACAGCCGCAAGTGAGGCTGCGCGAGGCTTCCGCGCCGAAGCCGGTCAGGTGTTCAAGCCGCGGGACGCCGTCGACCGGCAATACCGTGGCAATGCGGGCGATCTGTTGTGCGGCCGAATCTTCGGCGTCGAAACGGCGGCCGGCGAGCGTGGCGGGAGCCCCGGCGTCGAAGATCGCAGCGCCCACCGCATTGGCCCAGAGAATTTGCGTCCCGTCGACCGACCACAGCCAGGCCGGCGCCGGCGCGACAGCATGGGCCGAGATCCGCGGATCGCGGAAATAGCCCAGCTGGGTCGCGGAATCGCTCATGGATGCTCGTACCGAGGTGATCGGGCGCCGAAACAGGCTTAAATATTTCTTAAACCGGGTGCTCCGTGCCGTCCATGACGGAGCGCCCGCGTATCGCCGCTAAGCAGGGATAACCTTAATCCAGACAGGCATTTTTCGCTTCCGCCCGAAAGCGGAAAAGAATCGTTGGGCACAACTTTCGCCGCGGCAGGTTAACCATCAAATGCCGGAATAGAGCAGTTAGAAAGAGGAGACGGCCATGGCCAATCAGCCCTTCGATTTTGCAGTGCCGCCGGAGATGCGGGCGATCGCGGAAAAGAGCGTGGAGCAGGCGCGCAAGGCCTTCGATGGTTTCGTCACCGCGGCCGAGCAGGCGACCGCAGGATTTGAGCAAAGGGCCAAGGCCGCGCGCGCCGGCGCAACGGATGTGGCGCAGAAAGCCATGTCATTCGCCGAGCAGAATGTCGCCAACTCCTTCGATCTCGCGCAAAAGCTGGTTGCCGCCAAGGGCGTCAATGAGGTGGTGCAACTGCATGCCGATTATGTGCGCAAGCAGATGCAAGTGCTCGCCCGGCAGGCCGAGGAACTGAGCCAAAGCGCCACCAAGATGGGCTCCGACAGGGGCGGCGGCACCAAAAGTCGCTAGGCCGACATAGACTAATGGCTAAGTGTCTGATTGTGCATTGCAATATTTATATTGCAATGCACCATTGCCGATGTTATATGCACTTCAGGTGAGAACCCGGCCGAAGCCGCCGGGCTCATCGGGGGCTCAAGCCGGCAAAGCTGCTGGTTGGGGCACGACCCAGAAACCCAATCGAGGTGCCGCCATGGAAGCCAGCGTCAATGTGAATGCCAAGGGCAAGGCGAAGCCCGACAGCGCGAAATTCGATACCAAGTTTGAAATGCCGAAATTCGAGCTGCCGAAGATGGAAGTCCCGGCAGCTTTCCGCGAAATCACGGAAAAGAGCGTCTCGCAGGCCAAGGAAAACTACGAGAAGCTGAAGGCCGTGGCCGAAGAGGCGACCGAGGTGATGGAAGAGACCTATGCCACTGCCACCAAGGGCAGCACGGAATATGGCCTCAAGCTCATCGATGCGGCCCGCCTGAACACCAATGCCGCGTTCGATTTCTTCGGCGAGCTGATCGCCGTGAAGTCGCTCTCGGAAGCCCTCGAGCTGTCGACCGCGCATGCGCGCAAGCAGTTCGAGACGGTCACCGAGCAGACCAAGGAACTGGCCTCGATCGCGCAGAAGGTCGCCGCCGATGCCGCCGAGCCGCTCAAGTCCGGCGTCACCAAGGCCTTCAGCAAGGTCGCCTGATCTTGGCTGCATAAACTTTGTAAGCGTAAGCGTTCTGAGCCCGGGCCGGTCGCCCGGGCTTTTTCATGCGCGCGAGCAGCAAAAGTGGGTACCGGTTTTGCGGCGCAATCAAGCTTGCGCAGATTGCGCAGACTTATCTGCGTTCGCGCGCCAACCCGTTAAAGTGACGTATGATCCTTTATCGGCGAACCGGGTTCCAGGCGCCGGCATGCGCCGCCAAAAGCTTCCCTTGCGAGCAGGGGGCGGGTTTTGCCATATAGGGGCCACGCAGACGGGCGGCCGGTGGCCGCGTCCGCCGCGTTCCGTGCAGGTGTAGCTCAGTTGGTTAGAGCGCCGGTCTGTGGAACCGGAGGTCGGTGGTTCGAGCCCACCCACCTGTACCATTCATCGTCGCCGCATCAGTTGGCGCCAAGTCCGGCTCCGTCCTGCCCAAGCCACTGCCGAGTGACGACAAAGCCGCCGTTGCTGAGCGCGGCAACTTCCGCCGAGCGCAATTCATCTGGCGATGCGGTGAGCGTTAGTGTAGTCGCTTGTTGCCAGCGCATGGCAGGAACCGATTGAGGATTGCGAGTGATGAAGACACTGGGTTTCATTGGCACCGGTGGAATGGGCAGCGGTATGGCGGCGAACCTGATCAAGGCGGGCTACCGCCTGGTCGTGAGCGATCTCAGGCGCGAGCAGGCCAAGGGACTGGAGGCGCAAGGTGCACAGTTTGCGGACTCACCCAAAGCCGTGGCCGAATCGTGTGAGCTCGTGCTCTCGATGCTTCCGCACAACGATGCAGTCAAGGCGGTCGCCCTCGGTAAGGGTGGTCTCGCCGAGGCGACAATCGGCGCGAAAGTTTGGATCGATTTCAGCAGCATCGATAAAGAGACCATCGTCGGCGTCAGCGGTGAGCTCGGCAAGAAGGGCTGGACCGTCGTCGACGCGTCCGCCGGCGGTGTCGAGGAGGTGGCGGCAGCCGGTCAGCTGGCGCTGTGGCTTTCGGGCTCCAGGGCCTTGTTCGATGAGCATCAGCCCATCTTCCAGGCCATGGGCAAATCGATCCTTCACGTCGGCGAGCTGGGCAACGCCAAGCTCGTCAAGAACTGCATGGCGATGTTGGCCGCTGTGCAGCACATGAGCATCGTCGAGATCTGCCGTTTGCTTGCGAAGGGTGGACTCGACGCGGCCACCTTCCAGAACATTCTGAAGAATTCTCAGCAGGATTCGGTGGCAACCCGGCGCATCATGGAAATCGTGGTGAGCGGCAAGTACAAGCCCCGCAAGTCGTGGATGCCAAAGGATGTGAACTTCGGGCTCGATATGGCGCGCGAGATGCAGGTCCCGATGCCGTTCGTCGGCCTCGCCCAACAGATGTTCGCGATCGCGCAGGCGACCGGTCAGGACGGCTACGAGGCGACGGGTATCGCCTGCAACATCTACGACCTGATCAACGGCACGAAGTCCAAGTCGAACTGAGGCGTTAGTAGTCCGAGAAGGATATGGACGTGGCATTGGAGATGGCGCAGGACGCCAGGATGCCGATGCCGCTCGGCGGCCTGGCCGATCAACTGGTGAAGTCGATCAACCGGGAAAAGATGAAAGCGCTGCTTTCATAACGGCCACGCCCACAGACTTGGCAGCCATGGCGGTTGCAGTCTTTGGGCGTTCTGTCATGTTCGGCAAGCGGGCGTGGGGAATGCGCGGGTAGGTGGGGAATTCATGAAGCCAGCAGTCATTCTGATCGGGGCGGACAAAGGCGGCGTCGGCAAGACCACGGTCACCCGCACGCTGCTCGATTATTTCGTCGCGCATAACGTGCCGACGCGCGCCTTCGACACCGAATCCCCGCGCGGCACGCTCAAGCGCTTCCATCCGGACGTCACCGAAGTGGTCGACGTCACCACGATCCCCGATCAGATGAAGATCTTCGACACGCTGGCGGAAGCCGATGCGAAAGTCACGCTGATCGACGTGCGGGCCGGCCTGCTGTCGGCCACCTTGCATGCCTTGCGCGACATCGGTTTCCTCGACATCGTGAAAAAGGGCCAGGTCACCTTTGCGGTTTTTCACATCCTCGGGCCGTCAATCGCTTCACTCGACGAGATCGCGGAGACCGCCGAGTTCGTCACCGACGCCAAGTATTTCCTGGTGAAGAACCACATCAACAACACCACTTTCTTCGAGTGGGACCCGGCGACCTATGATTCCTATTTCCACCGGGTGAAGAACGCGGTGGAGATCAGCATTCCGCACCTGAACGAAATGGCCTGCGAACAGGTCGAGCTTGCCTCGGTGCCGTTCCTCACCTTTGTCGCCAACAAGAACGCCGGCGGCGACACCGCTTCCTATTCCTTCGTGCTGCGCGGCTATGTCCGGCACTGGCTCGGCAATGTCTGGGCGGAATACGACCGGGTGAAGCTGACGGAAATATCCGTCCCGAAATAGCGAGGCCCTTGCGCGATGGCTGCCAGGGTTAACAACCGAACGCCGCTCTACATCCTGTGCTCGCCGCAACCGCGGGTGGGCCGCACGCTGATCGCGCGGCTGCTGATCGACTTCTTCCTGATGGAGGATCGGCCGGCCGCCGGTTTCGACTTCGTCGTTGAGCCGCCCGCGCTGATCGATTTCCTGCCCCACCACACCGTCCAGGCCAGCATCGCCAGCATCGAAGGCCAGATGGCGCTGTTCGATGGGCTGATCATGCCCGACCATACGGCGAAAGTGGTGGATCTTGCGCCCGCCTCGTTCCAGCAGTTCTTCTCGGTGATGGCCGAGATCGGCTTTGTCGAAGACGCGCACCAGCGCGGCATCGAGCCGGTCGCCCTGTTCATCGCGGCGCCCGATCCGGCCTCGCAACGCGCTTATGCCGAGCTGCAACGCGCTCTGCCCGAGTTGGTGCTGGTGCCGGTCTATAACGAGGCGATCGCCCGCGGCCAGCGCGCGCGGCAGAATTTTCCGCCCGCGCGTACGGTCTCGCTGCCGATCCAGATTCCCGCGCTGGCGCCGCATCTCCACCGCTACCTGGAAAGGCCGCCGTTCTCCTTCGCCGATTTCCGCAGCAGGCCGCCGCACAACATTCCACTCGACACTTATATGGAATTGCTGCGCTGGATGCGGCGCGCTTTTGTCGAATTCCGCGAGCTGGAGCTGCGGCTGCTGCTCGGCGACGTGCGGGCCTCGCTGTTGCGCGGCGCTTCGTAGCACGTTCAATAGCGCCAGCGCTGCGCCTTGGAGACCAGGAAGTCGCGGAACACCTGCACGCGCGCGACCGACTTCAATTCTTCCGGATAGAGGAAGAAGGCGTCGAGCTGGATGGCGTCTGACTCATCGAACAGCTGCACCAGCCCGCTGTCCTCGATCAGATAGTCCGGCAGCATCGCAATGCCGAACCCTTCCTGGCAGGCGCGCTGCACGCCGAGCACGTTGTTGATGGTGAGACACGGCACGCGCGGCGCCTTGCCTTCGCGCCCCACCTGGATCAGCCAGTTGCGGTTCTGCAGGTGCTGCGGAACCGTGCCGCCCAGCATGATGATGGGGTGCTTGTCGATATCTTCGACCGAACGCGGCGTTCCCCTGCGCTTGAGATATTCCGGCGAGGCATAAGCGTGGAATTTCACCGAGAACAGCTTGCGCTGAATCAGGTCGGGCTGCTGCGGCTGCCGCAGGCGGATTGCCACGTCGGCCTCGCGCATGGAGAGATCGAGCTCTTCGTCGGTGACGATCAGCGTAATGCGGATATCGGGATAGAGTTCGAGGAATTCGCCAAGCCGGGGCGTCAGCCAGTTCAGGCCGATGCCGGCGGTGGTCGTCACCTTCAGGTCGCCGTTCGGCCGCTCTTTGCTGTCGGTGAGCTTGGCGCGCGCCGCCTCCAGCTTCATGAACACCTCATGCGCGGTGCGGAACAGAACGTCGCCTTGCT
Source organism: Xanthobacteraceae bacterium (assembly GCA_035699705.1). Lineage (GTDB taxonomy): Bacteria > Pseudomonadota > Alphaproteobacteria > Rhizobiales > Xanthobacteraceae > CANKHA01. The sequence goes on along the minus strand of DASSPI010000049.1, from coordinate 1,168 downwards.
CGGTCAGGATCAATCCGCGCGCGTGGCGGTGGAAAAGCGAAACGCCCAGCTCGGTCTCCAGCGCGCTGACCTGGCGTGATACCGCCGATTGCGACAGCCCGAGATGCTCACCGGCATGGGTGAAGCTGCCGGCCTCGGCTGCGGCGTGGAAAACTTTTAGCTTGTCCCAATCCATTAGTCGTTAATCGCTGCGCTGCCGCAGCCCTTTCTCCCTCTCCCCGTGCGGGAGAGGGCGGGGGGAGGGTTCGGGCCTACGAGAATCTGTAACCCCTCACCCGGATCGCAGCGCAGCCAAGCTTGCGCAGGCTGCGTAAACTTGCCTGCGATGCGATCCGACCTCCCCTGTGGGAGGTGAAGTTTCTCATTCCGCCGCCACGGCCGGCTGGGCTTCGCCATGCGCGGCGAGGAATTTTTCCGCTTCCAGCGCGGCCATGCACCCCATGCCGGCGGCCGTGACCGCCTGGCGGAAAATGTCGTCGGTGATGTCGCCGGCGGCATAGACGCCGGGGACCGAGGTCGCGGTCGAGTTCGGCGCCGTCTCCACATAGCCGGACGGCTTCAGCTTGAGCTGTCCGGCCACCAATTCGGTGGCGGGCGAATGCCCGATCGCGATGAACACGCCATCCACCGTCTTTTCGGTGAGCGCGCCGGTCTTGACGTTGCGCAGGACGATGCTGCGCACCTTCAGCGGATTATCCTCGCCGCGCACGTCTTCCAGCACGCTGTCCCAGATCACGCTGATTTTGGGATTCTTTTTCAGCCGCTCCTGCAAGATCTTCTCCGCGCGGAAACTGTCGCGCCGGTGCACGACCGTGACCTTGGAGGCGAAGTTGGTGAGGAACAGCGCTTCCTCCACCGCGGTGTTGCCGCCGCCGATCACCACCACTTCCTTGTCGCGGTAGAAGAATCCGTCGCAGGTGGCGCAGGCGGAGACGCCATAGCCCTTGAATTTCTGCTCCGACGGCAGATCGAGCCAGCGCGCCTGCGCGCCGGTGGCGAGGATCAGGGTGTCGGCCATGTAGACGTCGCCGGAATCGGTTTCCAGCCGGAACGGCCGCCGGGAGAGATCCGCCTTGTTGACGTGGTCGGAGACGATCCTGGTGCCGACGTGCTCGGCCTGCTTCTGCATCTGCTCCATCAGCCAGGGACCCTGGATGACGTCGGCGAA
>DASSPI010000048.1:0-31830 GCA_035699705.1 Xanthobacteraceae bacterium | reverse complement strand
ATACATCGCCGGGCACGCCGACGTGATGGTCGGGATGGTGGCCGCCAGCGCGGCAGCCTGGCCGCGGCTGCATCACACGGTGGGCACGCTCGGGCTCTGTGTCGGGCCGGACGACATCTATCTCACCCTGCGCGGATTGCGGACGCTCGGCGTGCGGCTTGCGCGTCACCAGGAATCGGGACTGAAGATCGCGCGCTGGATGCAAGCGCGGCCGGAAGTGGCGCGCGTGATCTATCCGCCACTGGAGGGCGATCCCGGCCATGCGCTTTGGCAGCGGGATTTCTTGGGCGCCTGCGGCCTCTTCAGCGTGGTGCTGAAGCCGGCGTCCGACAAAGCCGTGCGCGCCTTCCTCGACGCGCTCACGCTGTTCGGCCTGGGTTATTCCTGGGGCGGTTTCGAAAGCCTGGTCATTCCCTTCGACTGCACGAAATTTCGAGCTGTCACCGAATGGAGCCCGGGCGGACCGACGCTGCGCTTCCATATCGGGCTGGAGGACCCCGGCGACCTGATCGCCGATCTCGAGCGCGGCTTCGCTGCGCTCGCCGCGGCGCGCTAGCTACATCACCGGCGCGCGCCCGCTGCCGCGGTCGCGCAGGATGAATTGCAGATTGCGCAGATAAACGAAGACGCCGAAGGCCTGGCCGATGATGAAGACCGGGTCCTTGCGGTAGAGTGCGTAGCCTAGCAGCATCAATCCGCCGCCGATGGAGAATACCCAAAAGGCCATCGGTATGACGCTGTGGCCGGCCCGTTCCGAGGCGATCCATTGCACCACGAAACGCATGGCGAACATGGCCTGCGCGATGTATCCGACCAGAATGGCCCAATCCAGGTTTCCAACAAAAACGTCGTGAAGGTAGTCGCCGACGGCGCGGGAGAGTTCAATGAGCATTGGATTTCACCTCCGAAACCTGCGGGATGCGCCCGCGGCGGCGGATCAGCCACCACACGCCGGCGAGATCGAGAATGCCGACCCACAGCCGATCCCATAAACCGTAATTCGATGTGCCCATGCGGCGCGGCCGGTCCACCACGTCCACATAGCCGATCTCGTAGCCTTCGCGTCTTACCAGCGCCGGCAGGAAACGATGCAGTCCGTCGAAATAAGGAAGGTTCACCATCACGTCGCGGCGCACGGCCTTCAACCCGCAGCCGGTGTCGCGCGTACCGTCGCGCAAGATCGCGTTGCGCACGCCATTGGCGATGCGCGATTGCAGCTTCTTGAAGCCGGTGTCCGTGCGCCCGACCCGCTGCCCGGCCACAAGTCCGATGCGCGGATCGCCCATCAGCTTCTGCACCATCGCCGGAATGAATGACGGATCGTTCTGGCCATCGCCGTCCAGCGTGACCACGATCGGCGCCAGCGCGGCCTTGCTGCCGGTGCGCACCGCGGCGGATTGCCCGCAGGATGTGGCGTGCTTCAGCTGGCGCAGATACGGGCGGCTCGCCATCAATTGCACGAGTTCATCGGCGGTAGCGTCGCTCGAGCCGTCGTTGACATAGATGATTTCGAAGCGCCAGCGGCCGGTCAGCGCCGCGGCGATTTCTTCCACCAGCGGGCCGATATTGCCCTGCTCGTTGCGGACCGGCACGACCACCGACACCGCCGGCGTCTGCGCGCTGTCGCGCATCTCTGTTTCGTTCATGGGCAATCCGTATTTGAGCCTGCCGGGTGGCGATTGCGAGCTTTTATGAGCCCAAAAGCTTTCGGGCAACCGCTTTGCTGCGCCGCCATGACGGCCCTGGCAGCCTGTGGATGGTCGCGTCGCTGCCGACCACAAAGCCGAGGCGCCGGGCGGCGAACCAGCCGCGCACCAGGAACGCCCCCACCAGGCCCGTGACGGCCCCGACAATGACATCGCTCGGAAAATGCGCGTTCACCACCACCCGGCTGATGGCGATCACCAGGGCATAAATCCACATCGGAAACCGCGCCTTCGGCCACAGCGCGCCGATGGCGACGGCGGCGGCGAACGCATTGGTGGCATGCCCGGAAGGCAGGCTGGCATAGGCAGCTTTCCAGATGAACGGGTCATAGGAATAGGGATCGGTGATTTGTGAAACGTAGGGCCGCGCACGGCCGATAAACCTCTTGATGATGGTGACGAACAGCGCCGGTACGCCGACGGCAAGAAAGATGAATCCCGCCCGCGCCGCGATGGCCGCCAGCAGGGCTTGCGAGAGGCGCGGCAATCTCGACCACGGGCTTGCGGCGATGACGAGGAGCAGGATGCCGGTCGGCCACAGGAACCAGCCGGCATTGCCGAACCAGGTGATCCATTCGAAAACCTGACGGACCCATTCCGGCAACAGCCGCGCCTGCCCGATCAGGAAGGCGTCGAGCAGCAACATGCTGGCGGCGACAACGATAAGGATTGCCAGCAAGGCGACGACTGTAATCCAGCCTTTCACCGGCCACAGCGGCGTGCGGCGCTCGGGCGGAATCCGCGACGGCTGCACCAGTGCGCGAAGCCACGCCGCCAGATTTTTGCCAGCCCGCCGCAGCGCCGTCATTGCGCGGCTTCCGAGCGATAGACCGCGACGGTGATGGCGCGGCCACCGCTGATGTTGAAGGCATCGATGCGCGGACCCTGCGCATAGCGCAAGCCGATGGCTTCGGCCCGGCGCGCGAAGCTGCGCTCCTGCCGCGCATCGATGAAGGCAAAGCGGCATCCGCCCTGCCGCAGGAAATCCGCAGCGCCGGCGCCGTCGGTCAGGACCGTCTGCGTACCCGCGAGGAAGATGAGGCTCGGCTCATGATAGCCGGCGGAGGCCGCCACCGGATCGGGGCAATCGGCCTCGCGCAGTATTTCCGCCAGCATGACGCTCGGAAACAGCGAGGTCATCGAAGGAAAGATCAAACCGTAAAGCGTGCCCGCGATCAGGATGGAAGCAGCCGCCGCGCGCATGAGCGAGCGTTCCGCGCCGTCGCTGTCATACAGCCACCAGGCGATCAGGCCCACGATCATGGCGGCAATCGCGAATGGCCACGGCAGGAGGTCGAACTGCCGGCCCACATAGATACTGATGGTGATCGCCGCGAGGCAGAGCACGAGCGGCACGATGAACCAGCCCGAGGTGCCGCGGACCAGCCAGCGGTTACGCGACAGGACGCCGCTGTCGAGCGCGCCGGCGGTCAGGATGGCAATCGCTGGATAGAGCGGCAGCACATAATGCGGCAGCTTGGTGATAACGATTTCGAACACGATCCATGCCGGAATGATCCAGGCCAACAGGAAGCGCGTGCCCGGCTCGCGCCGCGCCGTCCAGGCCGCAGACGCGGCCAGCAAGGTAAGCGGCGCTGCCGGCCAGAAGGTCACCCAGAACAGCGCAAGATAATAGCCGGGCGGCGCGCCGTGAGATTCCTGCCCGCTTGCCACCTTGGCAAAAAGATCCTTGACCAAAGATTCGGTGAGAAAGGCGTCGCCGCTGCGGGAGAGAATGGCGATGAACCAGGGCAATGCCAGGACAGCCACCCACAAAATTCCCGGAATCGGCCGCAGCCTCCACAGCCAGCGCGCCGAGCGGTCCAGCGCGATCAGGGTCAGTGCCGACAGCGTCACCAGCATAAGGATCAGCGGCCCCTTCAGCAGCACGCCGCCGGCGAAGGCGGTCCAGAAAATCGCCGGCATTTTCCATCCGGAGATTTCCGCCGCGCCCGGGCGATGCTCGGAAAGATAAACCCGCGCCATCGCGCCCATGGCGGCAACGATGAAAAACAATTGCATGGCATCGGTTTTGGCGAGGCGCGCTTCCACTCCGAGCAGGATAGAGGCGCCCAGCATCACGCCGGCCAGCAGCGCGCCGCGGCGCGAGACGAAGGCGAGTGCGGCCCAATAGGTCAGCAGCACGGCGCCGACCGCGCCGATCAATGACGGAATCCGATACAGCCAGATTGTGGTGCGAGCTTCCGGCACGCCGAGTTTTTCGCCGAGCTTCACCGCGCCGGCTTGCATCCAGTAAATGCCGACCGGCTTCTTGTAACGCACCTCGTTCTGGAAGCGGATGTCGACATAGTCGCCGGTCTCCACCATCTGCTTGGTGGCCTGCGCGAAGCGCGCTTCGTCGCGGTCGATCGGCGGGATCTGGAAAAATCCCGGCAGAAACGCCACCACCGACAGCGCGAGCAAAAGCATCGCCGCGCGCGCATGCGAGACGTGGGCGAAATCCAGAAGAGCAAGCAGCCCCCTTCCCCGCTGAGGACGAGAGGCATCGCGCGTGGTCGTGGTCATGTCTGCCATACCGGGAAACGCGCGGACCATAGAGAAAAGCCCCGCGGAGGGAAAGCCGCCGGAAAGCTACTGAATCCGCACCGTTACGCTGTCTGCGCCGCCCCTGGAGTCGGTCACCGTCAGCCGCAGGAAGCCGGGCCCATCGGGGGCGAAGAACAGGGTGCGGTTGCTTCCATCGGTGGCGAGCGGCACGCCGTTGACGAGCACGGTGAGCGGTGCGCGGCCCCCGGCAATCTTCAGCGGCACCGGATCGGTCCCGTTATTGCTGCGCGATAATTCGATACGCGAGCCGTTGGGCGGGAACAGGATGCGCGGGCTGGCGGAAGCCTCGCCGGCCGACAGGCTGTCCTGCCGGAAGCGTTGCAGCGGCGGCGGCAGCTTGCCATTCGCTGCCACCAGGGCGCCTTTGGGCGCGCGGGGCAGCCGCGCGGGCGACAGGCCCGTGCGCGCGAAAGCATCGAACAGGATCGGCGCTGCGGCGGCGCGGCCGACCAGTCCGGGTACCGGTGCGCCATCGGGCCTGCCCACCCAGACGCCAATGGTGCGCTTGCCGTCAAAGCCGACCGCCCAGGCATCGCGGTAGCCGTAGGAGGTGCCGGTCTTGAACGCGACGCGCCCGTGCGGTGCATGCTCCGGCGGCGGCGTGCCGGACAGGATGTTGCCGACATACCAGGCGGCGACCGGGTCGAGCAGCCGGCGCGGCGCCGGCTCGCCGGCGGCGTCGAGGCGCTCGATCAGCGCCGTTGTATTGCCGAGCCGCGCCAGGCCGGCATAGAGCATCGTGAGGTCGCTGAGCGTGATGCCGAGACCGCCCAGACCCATCGCCAGTCCGGGCGTTTCGCCCTTGGGCAGAATGAGCGGCGCGCCCGCTTGCCCTAGCCGGGCGCTCAGCCGGCTGGCCCCCACTTTCTCGAGCACCGCCACGGCCGGCACGTTGAGGGACAATTGCAACGCATGCCGCACGGTTACCGTGCCCTGGAAGCTCTGATCGAAATTCTCCGGTGCATAGCCGCCGTAGCGCGTCGGGCGGTCGTCGATCAGCGTTTCCGGATGCACCAGCCCGTCCTCGAAGCCGAGGCCGAAGATGAAAGGTTTGAGCGCCGACCCCGGAGAGCGCAGCGCCTGAGTCATGTCGACCTGCCCCGCGCGCCGTTCGTCGAAATAATTCGCTGACGCGACGCGGGCGAGGATTTCTCCGCTCGCATGATCGACCGCGACGATGGCGGCGGAGATATCCGGCCCCATCGCCTGCGTGCGTTCGCGCGCGAGATCTTCGAGATTTTTCTGCAGCGCCGCGTCGATCGTCAGGCGATGCAGCTTGCGCTCGGGCGCCGCCGCCACCGCCTGTTCGGCGGCGTGCGGCGCCAGGATCGGCATCGGCCGGCGTGCGCTTGGCACCGGCTCGGCCTTGGCCTGCGCCGCCTCATCGGCGGGAATAAGCCCGGCCGCCGCCACGCGATCGAGCACGCGGTCGCGTGCGGCCCGCGCCGCCTCCGTGGAGCGGTCCGGACGGCGCGCTTCCGGCGACTGCGGAAGCGCCACCAGCAAAGCCGCCTGCCCGGCGGTCAGCCGCGCCGGCTCCTTGCCGAAATAGGAAAGCGAGGCGGCGCGCACCCCTTCGAGATTGCCGCCGAAAGGCGCGAGGCTGAGGTAAAGCGACAGGATCTCGTCCTTGGAGAGTGAGCGCTCCAGCTCGATCGCGCGCAGCATCTCACGCAGCTTCACCGGCAAGGTGCGTTCGCTGCGCGGCTCCAACAGGCGCGCGACCTGCATGGTCAGCGTCGAGCCGCCGGAGATGATCTTTCCATTGGCCGCCCATTGCCAGCCAGCGCGCGCCAGCGCGAGCGGATCGACGCCCCAGTGCGTCCGGAAGCGCTTGTCCTCATAGGCATACAGGAAGCGCAGGTAACGCGGGTCCACCTCCTGTGCGCTCAAGCGCAGCCGCCAGCGTCCGTCGCTGATGGCATAAGGGCGAAGCAGCCGCCCGTCCCGGTCGAGCACGACGGTGGAATAGGCCACGTTGGGCGCGTGCGGTTCCAGCGATACCAACCACCAGATACTGCCGAAGACCGCACTTACGATCAGCGTGCATCCAACGGCGAGCGCAAAGCGCAGCCGCAGGTTCTGACTGTTCCCTCCCCCCTTGCGGGGGAGGGTTAGGGAGGGGGGTAAACGCGGGGGGAACCTCTCGCTCATTTGTTCGCCGAAATCTCCACGCTCCCGCTCGCGGTGCGGCCGAAGCGGTCGGGCCGGTACATGTCCTCCACATAGGCCTGCGGCAGCACGTATTTGCCCGGCGTTACCGCGCGCACGACATAGGCGACGGTGAAGACCGGCGGGCTATTGTTGTTGCGCTCGAATGCCGCTGTGAAGCGGTCGTCGCGGAACTGCGCATTGACCGGTTCCACCGCGCCCTCGATCCAGGGCAAGATGCCGGTCTCGCCCGACGAGACGAGCCGCGGATTGTCGATCTCGAAACCGGCGGGCACATAATCCGCCACGATGATCCGCCCGAACTGCGGCTGCGGCTCGGTGACGCGCAGCAGCACGGCAAAGCGGTCGTTCTGCTTGGCTTTGGACGGATCGGTCTCTTCGCCTTCCAGGGTGAAATATTTCCGCTCGATCTTGAAGCCGCTCTCCATCGGCGGCTCCGCCATCAATGGCGCGCCGCTGACCGACACCACCGCCTGCACCGTCCCTTCGCCCTTGTTGGTGATCTTCAGCGGCGCCTTCTCCAGGTCGGCGGCGCTCGCGCTGCGATAGAGCGCACCCTGCCGGCTTTCGCCCGCCACATCGAGCGTCACCGCGCCCGCCTCTTTCGCGATGGCGCGGGCCGCCAGCACCAGCCAGGCATTCTCCTGCGTCGAGGTGAAGGGCGAGAGCCCGCGCGCGGCTTCCACCCGCTGCACCGCGCCGGCGATGGTGCGCGGCTGCGCGCCGCCTTCAGAGGCGAGCGTCACCAGCGCCGCCGCATCGCGCAGCGCCGAACCGTAATCGGCGCGGCCGATTTCCAGCCGCGGTTGCGCCGGGGTGGCCTCCAGCGCAGCCATATAGACGCGTTCGGCGCGGGTCTTGTCGCCGAGCATGCCGAGCGCGGCGCCGATTTGGGCCTTGGCGATGGGCGTAGCCAGATCGCCGAGTTTGCTGTCGGCAAGATAGCGCAGGTCGCCGACCGGCGCCGCGCCGTTGCGCGCCAGCACATAGAGCGCGTAGGCGAGCGCGCGCCCCCCGTTCTTCGAGGGCTCCGGCGCATTGCCGGCGAAATTACGCAGCCGGTCGATCGCGAGCTTGAAGGCGACATCCGGCACGGCGAAGCCGCGCGCGCGCGCGCGCGTCAGGAAATCGGTGACATAGGCATCAAGCCACCCGTCGCCGCCGCCCGCCGACCATAACCCGAACGATCCAGTGGAATCCTGGCGCGCCAATACCCGGTCGATGGCATCGCGGATGGTTTCTTCGACATTCGCAGCCGTGAGCGAGCCCTGCCCGGGAAGATCGCTGACATAGAGCAAGGGCAAGGCGCGGCTGATGAGCTGCTCGGAGCAGGCGAAGGGATAGCGTTCCAGCGCGCCGAGCGAGGCCGCCGCGTCGAGCGCGGTCGAGATGCCGACCGACAGGGCGACGCGGCCGGTTCCCGGCACCAGATCGGCGAACAGATCGTTCGACAGCGTGAGACTCTCGTCCTTCGCGATGCTTCGCACCGTGCGGCGCGTCAGCGTCTGCGTCGCCGGATTGGTGGCGAGCGCATAGCTGCGGTCGAGGGTGAAATTGCCGGGTCCGGTGACACGCACATGAACCGTGCTCGACCCCACCTTGCCCGCGTCGAGCGGCAACACCACGGCACTGCGTTGCTTCTCCTTCAGCGGCAGTGTCTTTGTCCCCTCGGCGGTCGCGGAGGCGCCTTCGGCGCGGACCGCAACGCTGTAGTCGCCTGCCTGGCCCTCCGCGTTGTCGATTTCGAGGTGCAGGCTGGAACGGTCGCCGGTCAGGAGAAAGCGCGGCAAGCTGGCGGTGACCACCACCGGGTCGCGCACGATCACGTCGCCCGCCGCATGGCCGAGCTTGTCCTTGCCCCAGGCGGCTGCCATCACCCGGGCGGTGCCGGCGAAGGCCGGGATCGGGAATTCCACCACCGCGGTTCCGTCGCGGCCGACAGTGACGATGCCGGAATAGAGCGCGAGCGGCGCCTGCGCCGGCGGGCTGCCGCTCAATTCGCCGCCGGAAGCATCGCCGCCGGTGCGAAGCTGTCCGCGCGTAGCCTGCATGCCATCGATCAGTTGTCCGTAAAAATCGCGCACCTCGACCGTGAGGCGGCGCTGGCCGAGATAAAAGTCCTCCGGGGCGGGCGGCTTGTAATTGGTGAGATTCAGAATGCCGACGTCGACGGCGGCCACGACCACCCTCACCTCTTCTCCGAAACCGAGACCGTTGACCTTCAGCGGAATGCGCAGATTGCTCTGCGGACGGATGACCGCCGGCAGCTGCATGTCGAGCGCGAGCGTCTGCGCTTTCCGGTTGACGGAGAACCACTGGGTGCCGATGGCGCGGCCCGGCATCCGCTGTTCCTGCACGTCGAGCGGGCGGCGCAGCGTGGCGACCACATAGGCGCCGCTGCCCCAGTCGCGGCCGACGCCCAGAATGATCTTGTTGACGCCGGGCTTCACGTCGCGGCCGACCGTGGTGATCAGGCGGTCGCCGATCACGTTCAGCGTCAGCCGTCCCGCGCTGCGCGCGGTCACCGCCACGGTCATGCTGTCGCCCGGCACGTATTCGGCTTTGTCGAGGGCGAGTTCGAGCAGGTCGGGCGTATCGGCGCTCGCTTCCGCATACCACCCAGCGTCGAAGCCGACGGATGTTTTCGGTCCGTCGGGATTTTCGCTGGATACTTCCAGGCGGTAGCGGCCGATGGTCACCGGCAGCGAGAGCTGCGCCGGCTTGTCGGCGCCGACGTCCAACCTGCCATCGGCGACCCGGCGCGTGGTTTTGATCGGCTCGAATTGCCAGACGCCGTCCGGCGACTTGTACCATTGGTAGCGCGACTCGACCCGAAGCAGCTCGTAGCGCAGTCCGCTGGTCGCAAGCTGCGCATTGTCCGGGGCCGCCAGGATGACGTCGAAGCGCGCCTGGTCACCTTCGCCGAGCGAGCGGCCGGAAAACAGCGGCTTCACGCCGATCATCGGATCTTTCGGCACGACCGGAAGCTCGAGCTTGCGCTCCACCGCGCGGCCGCCAGGCTCCGCCATGCGCACGGTCACCTGCGCCAGCAAGGGCCGCGTGGCCTGCGGCAGATTGTCGAGGCGCACGGTGAAGATCGCTTTTCCTTCCGCGTCGGTGAGCGGCAGATCATTGAGCGGATTGCGCGTTGCGCTCACGTCCTCATCGGCCAGGCCGAAGACATATCCGGCGAGGCCGGGCCGCTCCTTGGCCGGCGTGATGATGACTTCGCCCTCCAGTTCGAGCGCCGCCGCCGGCGTGCCGTAGAGATAGCGTCCAGCGACGGTCACCTCGGCCGGTGCAGCCGGGGAAATGCCGGCCGCCGGGGAAGCGAGATCGAACTCGATCCGGTCCGGCACATAATCTTCCAGCATGAAAGTGGTCTCGCCGACCGGCGGACGCTTCGGGTCGGTGAAGGCGCGCACGCGCCAGGTGCCGCTCGGGGCGGTGGAAACGATCGGCAGGCTCAGGCCGCGCCCGCCGAGGCCCTGGTCGGCGACCACCACGCGGCGATATTCCACGCCATCCGGACGCTCCAGCACCAGTGTCAACGGAATGCCAAGCGAAGCGGCCCCGCGCCCATCGCGCAACAGCGCGGTGATGTGCACGGTTTCGCCGGAGCGATAGACGCCGCGCTCGGTAAAGACGAAAGCATCGAGCCCTGCCGGTGTGACGCGGCCGGCCACGCCGCGGTCGGACAGATCGAAGGCAGGCGTCTTCAGGCTGAGAAAGGCATAGTCGTTGCGCAGGTCGCTCGCGATCAGCAGCGTCGGTGCGAGCGCGCCCTCGCCACGCGTCAGCCCCGGTTCAAACAGGGTATAGCCGTTGCCGTCGGTCTTGCGCACCGCCAGCACTTCATTGCTGCGCGAAACGAGACGCACCTCCACCAGGTTTTTCGGATCGGCACTCGCCAGCTGATGCACGAAGACATGGATGCCGTCGTTGCCGGAATAGGCGGTGATGCCGAGGTCGGAAACGATGAACCACTGGGTCGCCAGCGCTTGGTAGTCGTCCGACTTCAGCCCGTTGGCTTCGGCCACCATGACATAGACGCCGGGCGCGAGATCGCCGACGCTTTGATCGACCGGAAAGGCCGTCGTCACATCCTTGTTGCGGGTATTCTCGACCGCGAGCTGGCCCTTCCACACCGGCATGCCGCGCTCGGACGCGAGCTGGTCTATTTCGTAGCGTCCGAGATTGCGCTGAAAATCGCTGCCGAGCACCGTGTCGGTCAGGTTGCGGTCGCCGATGCGGTAAATCTCCACGTCGACGCTATCGGTATTGACGCTGACCAGCGGAATGCCGCGCTGGCCGGTGCGCGGCAGCACATAGCTCTTGCCGACGAAACGCACCACCGGCTTGCGGTCGCGCACATATATCGTGAAGTCGGCGGATTTCGGCAGCGTCTCCTTCACCACCGAAGGAAGGCCGGCGCGCAGCGTGATGCCGTAGCGCTCGCCGTGCTTCAACCCTTCCACGCAGAGCTGCTTGTCTGACACCGTCAGCGCCGGCCGATCCATGTCGGCGACGGCGACGAAGGGCGAGAAATCCGTGCGCTTGCCGGGAAGTTCTTCGGAGAACTGAAAACAAGCACGCGGCGACGCCGCCTCCGCATCGACGGAATAATCCAGCAGCCGGAAGCCATGCTCGTCGCGCAGCTTTTCATATTGCACGCGCGTTTCGGCAACTTCCCGCAACTCGAGCGAGAGTGCGAAGGCATCAAGTGCGGGACGCCAGAGCCTGCGCTCGGCGAAGCTGTGGCCGAGCACGGCCAGGCTGTCCGCTTCCTCGGTGCGGGACTTGGTTCGCTGATAGGCCACATAAGCGGCGGTCGAGGCGCGCTCCAGCAACACCGCGCGTTCGCGGTCGTTGGCGGCGCGGACTTGCAGGATGGTTTGTGATAGCCGTAGCCAGTTAGCTGCATCGTTGGGCGCTACCGCCACTGCCTGCCCAAGCAACTGCAAGGCGGTGCGGACGTCGGTACGCTGGAGCGCCGCCTCGGCGTCCCGCCGCAGTTGCGCCGCCGGCCGGCCCGGCCGCCCCGCGTCGCTCTTGATCTCCGCCTCCAGCCGGAGCGCGGCGTCTGCCAGATCGCTGCGCTGAAAGGCCTTGTCCGCGGCGCCGGCAGGCAGACATGCGAGAAGGGCAAGCGCTGCGGCCAAGCCAGCGCGGGCTAGAACGGACATAAAAATCTCCCCCGGACGGAATCGCTGGAATATCAACTGAGGCCACGCTCTGTGTCGAGGTCATGGCCAGCTTATGCGACTTTGGCGGAAGGTGCCGGGGAATAAGCGCGATACCCGAAGCGTCGGGATGGCGACCCCGGGAGGACTCGAACCTCCGACCAACAGCTTAGAAGGCTGCTGCTCTAATCCGCTGAGCTACGGGGCCATCATCGCAGGGCTTACAGCATCGGAGCCTTTCGCTGCAATCGGGGCCGATCAAAGCATCCCACTCGGCCGATCGGGGGCCAATGCCGGATCGCCGGTCCGGCCAGAGGGTCCTCCGGTTGCCGGACCGACACGGCTTCCATCATCGCATGCAGCCCCAGACGCCGGCGAAATGAGCCTAAGTGCTTAATTAAACGCGAATTTAACAAATTGCGACGAGAGTTGCGTCCCAGGCCAAGGCCCGACACCGGTAGTAAATGACTGACGTTTTGGACCGCCCCGCGACAGCAGCCGTCGCTTCCGACAGCGCGCCCGGGACCGAGCGCGCACCCTTGTGCTTCGTGCTTGAGGAAGAGCCGAGCATCCGGCATTTCCTGTCGCTGATCCTGCACGGCTCCGGCGTCGACGCCGAGGAATTCGCCGATGGAGCGGCATTCCGCCAGGCCGTCGCCAAGCGCAAGCCTGAGCTGGTCTTCATCAATATTCCGCTCGACTCCGGCGACGCCATCGAATCGGTGGTCTCGCTCGGCAAGCAGGGCTTCTTCGGCTTCGTGCAATTGATGAGCAACCGCGGATCGGCGGTGCTCGAGCACGTCAAGGCGATCGGCGAGCAGCACAAGATGAACATGCTGCCGGTGCTGAAGAAACCCTTCGACACCGCCGCCATCACCAAGATCCTGCAGTCGCTCAAGCTTGGGCATGGCCCGGCGGCGGCAGCGCGCATCGATCTCAAGGACGCGCTGAAGAATAACTGGATCGAATTCTGGTACCAGCCCAAGATCGACCTGCGCCGCAAGCAGCTCGCCGGGGCGGAAGCCTTCGTGCGCGCCAAGCATCCGCAGCATGGCTATCTGGAGCCGAGCGCCTTTATGCCCGGCGCGCGTGACCCCGACGTCGTTGCCCTTGCGGAGCGGGCGCTGATCACGGTGCTCAAGGCCGGGCAGAATTTCTCCACAGTCGGCGTGAACCTGCGGCTGGCGGTCAATATCCCGGTCAGTGCATTCAACGAATTGCGGATCGCCAACATCGTGCGCGAGCATCAGCCCAAGGTGGCAAACTGGGCCGGCCTCATGCTCGACGTCTCCGAAGCGCAGATTGTCGGCGATCTGAAGCTCGCCGCCGAGATCCACAAGGAGCTCTCGCCGCTGAATGTGCGGCTGGCGATCGACGATTTCGGCCGCGGCTATTCCTCGCTGATGCGACTGAAGGAACTGCCCTTCGCGGAGTTGAAGCTCGATCGCGGCTTCGTCGCCGATTGCGGAACCGACAAGGTCAACGCTCCCTTGTGCAAGACCGTGATCGATCTGGCGCACAACTTCGGCAGCATCGCGGTCGCCATCGGAATCGAAAAGGCCTCCGACGCCGTCGCCCTGGTCAGCATGGGCTGCGACCTAGGGCAAGGATTCCTGTTCGGCCAACCGATGCCGGAAGAGCGATTTATCTCGCTGTTGCGGCAACGGGCGCACGGACGAACACCGGCGGGATCGGAAGAGAAAACTCAGGCCTAGAGGGACATCGGGCTGCGGGCCGCGTTAATGCGTCCAGCCGTCCTTGCGGGTGAAAGCAAAATTGTCGGCATAAGCCATGCCGCGGCGTGCCGGCTCGCGCGGCTCGAATATCTGATAGGCGATCCCGTGGCGCTCGCAATAAGCCACCGCCTCTTCCTTGGTTTCGAAGGACAGCCGCAGCTGCTGCTTCATGTCGCCCGAGCTGGTCCAGCCCATCAGCGGCTCCACCACGCGCGGCTCCTCCGGCTCATAATCCAGCACCCAGTCCTTGGTTTTGGCGGCGCCGGACTGCATAGCCGTCCGGGCCGGTTTGTAGATGCGCGCGGTCATGATGCGATCTTCATATCCTAATGTTGGTTGCTTGGCGACGGCGGATTGCAGATGCGGCAACTCCCCCAAGAAGTAAAGGCAAAGAATAAACCAGCAGAAAAACGGCTCCTATCGGAAATAAGTTGGCTCCTCCTTGGCAAAACAAGCCAAGCGTTATGCAACCAAAAAATGGAACGCCCATGACCAAAGCCTGCCCCAAATATGCACCCCAATACACCGCCTTCAGATCACTCCTAAACAGGTACACACAGAGAAACCCGATCGCCAGCAAGCAAAAAAGGTAAGCAAAAACATTCCCATCCCAGGGCTCCGAGTTTCCCGTGATTTGCTTGGCAAAATACCAAACAAGAAAACCGAAAGTGGCGCTTGTTAAAAAGGCATAGTGGTTGTTGGTGAGTTTCATAAACCCGAATTGCTCGATTCATCTCAGCTACGAGCGTTTACATGTGCAAGATGGAAAAGTGGTCGGGGCAGCAGGATTTGAACCTGCGACCCTCTGCTCCCAAAGCAGATGCGCTACCAGGCTGCGCTATGCCCCGCCAGGCGCGGCGGTGAACCGCCGTATAACCGTCGATACACGCTTCGCCCCGGGCCAGCAACCCGCGATAGGGCCGAAACCCTGAAGTTCAGCGCAATGGGGCGCCGTTGACCTTGTCACCGGGCTCGATCCCGAGTTTGCGGGCCGTGCCGCCGATCACCTCGAGCACATAGCGGACCGGGCCGCCGGCCATGACCGTCCGTTCGGACAGCGGCTCGGTATTGGCGGCAATACGGCGGATTGTGCCGTCGGCCCGAATGAAGATCATGTCGAGCGGGATATAGGTATTTTTCATCCAGAAGCCGACCTCCTGCTCCCGCTTGAAGTCGAACAGCATGCCCCGCCCTTCGGGCAGCTCCTTGCGATACATCAGCCCGCGGGCGCGTTCCTCATCGTTGGCGGCCATCTCGACCAGGAAGGAATGCGTGCCACCTTTGGTCGCGATCTCGATCTTTTGGAGATTGGCGGTCTGCGCCAGCGCGGGACCGTCCAGGACAAGAATTCCAAACGCCAGCAACGCCGCGCGGAAGGGGAATCCGATCATCGGAGAGAGCCGGAACCGGAGCCGGCCGTTCAGTGGGAGGCGAGCCCGTGCGGTCCGGTTTCCGGCCGCACCTCCGCCGCCATCAGGCCCTTCGGCCCCGGCCCGAAGCGCACCAGCACGAACTGGCCCGGCCGCAGCTCGGCGAGGCCGAAGCGGCGCAGGGTCTCCATGTGAACGAAGATGTCGGGGGTGCCCTCGCCCCGCGTCAGAAAGCCGAAGCCGCGCAACCGGTTGAACCATTTCACCTGGGCTCGTTCGAGACCGCTCGTAGGCGTCACCGTAACATGGGTGCGCGGCGGAGGCATCTGCGCGGGATGCACCGCTGTCGACTCGTCCATCGAGAGGATGCGGAAAGCCTGCAGCCCCTTCGATCGCGGCACAGCTTCCACCACCACGCGCGCGCCTTCGTAGGCTGTCTGGAAACCGTCGCGGCGCAGGCAGGTCACATGCAGCAGGACATCCGCCATGCCGTTGTCAGGGACGATGAAGCCGAATCCCTTCGCCACATCGAACCACTTGATGACACCGGTAAGCTCGATGAGGTTTGCCGACGTTGCCTCGTCGACGCCACTGACCGCTTCCGGTCCGAGCCCGACATTTCTCACGGGCATTTTTTGCTCAATCCCGTCGGACGACATGACGCCGTACGCCGCCGCTTATGGCGCCTCTTCCGGACGCTTCAACGAATCTCTGCAATCGAGGATAACACCGAGTGCCCGATGTAAAAGACAAAAATGCAATTGCGCGTGGGCCTGTGAACATCCTTGCCGATTCGAATCGTTTAGACGAAAGGCGCAAGCGCGTCGCCAATGTCTTGGCGTACAACAAGATCGGCAAGATCGTCGAAGTCGGTAGGCTCGCGATTTAGGATGACAAGAGCCGAGCCATTTCGTTTTGCCATCAAAGGAAATCCCGCCGCAGGCCACACCACGAGCGAGGATCCAACGGAGATGAAAAGATCGCAGGCGAGGGTCAGTTCTTCCGCTCGCTGCATCGCGGAAACCGGCATGGATTGGCCGAATGAGACCGTCGCCGACTTGATGTGTCCGCCGCAGCCCGGACAGTCGGGCGCTTCTCCCGATGGCTCAAAGCGTTCGCGTACCCAGGACAGCTCATAGCGCTGGTTGCAGCCAAGGCATAGCGCATAGGTCGTATTGCCATGCAGTTCGACGACGCATTCCGAAGCAAAGCCCGAGGCTTGATGCAAGTTGTCGATGTTCTGCGTGATCACAGCGGGAATCTTTCCCGCGCGGAAAAGCGATGCCAATGCGCGATGTCCGCGCCCCGGTCGCGCCGCGGAGAAATTCGGCTCCAACGCGAAGCGCCGCCGCCAGGCCTCGTTGCGCATCTCCCGGCTGGAGATGAAATCGTCATACGGGATGGGACGGTTCCTGGTCCATAACCCGCCCGGCGAACGGAAGTCCGGGATGCCGCATTCGGTGGAGATGCCGGCGCCGGTGAACGGGACGATGACGCGCGAGCGGTCGATCAGTGCGCGCAGCCGGTCGATGGCAGTCTGGAGATCAGGCGCGATCATTTATACTCGGGACCAAGTACTAAGGTACTGAACGGTTTCGACAGCGAAAGGACCGGCGATGCGATTTCTGCACACCATGCTGCGCGTGCGCAATCTCGACGATGCGCTTGATTTCTATTGCAACAAGTTGGGGCTGAGGGAGGTACGCCGGCGCGACAGCGAACAGGGCCGCTTCACTCTGGTATTCCTGGCGGCGCCGGCCGACGAAGCACTGGTGGAGCAGAGCAAGCGCACCGGTCGCGACGCGCCGCTGATCGAACTCACCTACAACTGGGATTCCGAGGATTACGGAGAGGCGCGCTTCTTCGGCCATCTCGCCTACGAGGTGGACGATATCTACGCGCTCTGCGAGCGTCTGATGCGGGCCGGCGTCACCATCAACCGGCCGCCGCGCGACGGCCAGATGGCCTTCGTCCGCTCCCCCGACCGGCATTCGATCGAATTGCTGCAGAAAGGCGAACCGCTGCCCCCACGCGAGCCCTGGAAATCCATGCCGAATACCGGGAAATGGTGAGGGCGCCGTACCGCTTGCCGGTGCCGCCTAAGCACTTTATACCTCGCCGGCCTCCGCGCCCTTCGTCTAGCGGTCCAGGACGCCGCCCTTTCACGGCGGAAACACGGGTTCGATTCCCGTAGGGCGCGCCAGGCATCACCGATTTGTTACCAAGCGAGGCGGCCTGCCGAAGCGACGTTGCTTGGCACGGTTCGGCCCCGGCCCGTGGGCGGACGCCGGCCCTGCTTGTAATCTGGGCATGGCGTATTGGTGGCTTCTGCGCTATCCTAGCTGTGTGGTGTGGCTGCGACCGTGGCTGCAAGGTTTACTACTTGGAGATCGATGATGGCTCGAGGCACTGTGAAGTGGTTCAATCCGACCAAAGGCTACGGCTTTATCCAGCCGCAGGGCGGCGGCGGTCGGGACGTATTCGTACATATTTCGGCTGTGGAGCGCGCCGGCCTCAGCACCCTGAACGAAGGGCAAGTCGTCGAATACGAGATCGTGGAAAATCGCGGCAAGCAGTCAGCCGAAAATCTCAAGGTGACGTAATCTCGTCGTCGCCCTGAAGGAGATAAAGAAAAAGCCCGGCGCCTTTCGGCGTCGGGCTTTTTCTCATTCATGATCAGCGAAGCTTATGCTTCCTGCAGGTTGGAGGCGGCGCTCTTGCCGCGCTCGCTCACCACGTCGTAGCTGATCTTCTGACCCTCAACGAGGCCACGCATGCCGGCACGCTCGACCGCGGAGACGTGAACGAACACGTCAGGACCGCCATCGGTCGGCTGGATGAAGCCGAAGCCTTTTTGCGAGTTGAAAAACTTTACCGTACCTACGGCCATTGTAGCTCCTTTGTAACGCACATCGGCGTTTGTTAGGCGGCTCGACTATCGCGCCGCCTTGTCCGAATTCAGCGTTGTCAGGGAGAAGCCCCTTTCGGGGAAAAATCCAGATCAGGCAAAATCTCGAACGCCGTACACATAGGGGTGTTCGGCCCCAATTGCAACCAACCGGACGTGATTTAATGGCGCAGGGTTACCGGCGGGAAACCCGCTTTTTCGGGTGTTGAATCAATCCGGCGCAAAGCGTTAGCTCAGCATTGGCGGCAAAAACCGATTCCTTCCGGCAGTTATGGCACGGATCTCCTGGCTCTTCCTTTTGATCGGCATCGCCGCTAGCGGCTGCGCGGACGGCTACGTTATCGAGACCCAACGCAAGACCCTGGAAGCGCAGAACGTCCCGCCGCAAAATTACAAACCCGATCTGCTCGCCTTCATGCGCACCTATCTCAACAATCCGGAGAATGTGCGCAATGCGGCGATGTCGGACCCGCAGAAGCTGATGGTCATCGATCTTGAACGCTATGCCAGCTGCCTGCGCTACAACGCCAAGAACAGTACGGGGCGCTATACCGGCTTAAGAGATCACCTTGCGGTCTTCGTCTCCGGCAAATTCGATCGCCTGATCGAGCTCGGCCGAGCCGAGCGGGATGCCGGCGCCGGCAGCGAGGTTTTGCGGCCGCTGCGCGACTATTGCGCCACCGCTGCCTATCAGCCGTTTCCCGAGCTGGAACAGTTGCGCCGCTAGCGCTCCGCCGGCGGCGGATATCCGTGCCGGCCGCCGCGGTAGTCCTCGACCAGGTAGCCCGCCTCCCCCGCCGCATGCAGATAATTCGGCCCGACCGGCGACTTGCCGTGCCCGCCGGGAATGTCCAGCACATAGGTAGGCTGGCACAGGCCGGAATAGTCGCCGCGCAAGGCGCGGATCAGATCCTGCCCTTGTTCAATCGAGGCGCGCAGATGCGCAGTGCCCGTCGCCAGATCGCCGTGATGCAGATAGTAGGGCTTGATCCGGCACTCGACCAGGCTGCGCATCAGATCCCCGAGGGTCTGCGCGTCGTCATTGACCCCCTTGAGCAGCACGGACTGGCTGAGCAGCGGAATGCCGGCGTCGGCAAGCCGCGCACAGGCGGCGCGCGCCTTCGCCGTCAGCTCGCGCGCATGGTTGACGTGCAGCACCACATAGGCGGCCCTGCCGAAGGCTGTGATGGCGCGCACCAGCGCCGGCGTCATACGGCCGGGATCCACCACCGGCACGCGCGTATGCAGCCGCAACACCTTCACATGGTCGATCGCCGCCAATTGCTTGACGACCGCTTGCAGCCTTCGCGGCGACAGCACCAGCGGATCGCCGCCGGTCAGGATGACTTCCCAGATTTCGCGATGCTGTCGGATATAAGCCAGCGCCTGTTCCAGGGCGCCAGGGGTGAGCGCATGCTTTTGTCCCGGGCCGACCATCTCGCGCCGGAAGCAGAAGCGGCAATAGACCGCGCAGACATGCACCAGCTTGAGCAGCACGCGGTCGGGATAACGATGCACGATCCCCTCCACCGGGCTATGGGCGTCGTCGCCGATCGGATCCGCCCTTTCCTCGCGCTTTGTCACCAGTTCGGCAATATCGGGAATGAATTGGCGCGCGATCGGATCATTGGCGTCGGCCAAGTCGATCAGCCCCGTCACCGCGGGCGTGAGCGCGACCGCATAGCGCGCAGCGACTTTTTCCAGCTCGGCCACCTGCTCGGCGGGGATCAGCCCGCTGGCGTGTAACTCGGCGGCGGTGCGGAGGGTGCGTTCAGTCATGGCGTCTGGTCCATTCGATTTGAACGGGGCTTTTGCCGGGCATCCGCGCTTTAAACAAGGCGAAAGCGCCGGGTCAATTCGCGGGATCGATCGGCGGCGTCCACAGAACCTGATCGATGCGTGAGGCGCCGGTCGCCAGCATCACCAGGCGGTCGAAGCCCAGCGCGATCCCGCTGGCCGGCGGCATGGCGCCGAGGGCGTCGAGGAAGTCTTCGTCCAGTGGATAGCTCTCGCCGTAGAGCCGCTTCTTCTCCGCCATCTCGTTGATCAGGCGGCGGCGCTGCTCCAGCGGATCGTTCAGTTCACCGAAGCCGTTCGCCAGTTCGACCCCACAGGCATAAAGCTCGAAGCGCTCGGCGACCCGCGCATCGCGCGGCGACGGCCGCGCCAGTGCCGACAGGACGGCGGGATACTCGTCCAGGATGGTGGCGCGGCCGATGCCTAATCTGGGCTCGATCTTTTCCACCAGCACGCGGCTGAAGATGTCGCCCCAGCTATCGTCGTTCGCAATCTGCACAGCGGCGGTCTGCGCAGCGGCGGCAAGGCTGTCGCGGTCGGTTTGCCCGCCCGAAAGGGTTGCCAGCAGATCAATGCCGGCATGGCGCTGGAAGGCCTCCGCCACGCTGACGCGCTCGGGCGGCAAGGACGGATCGATGCTGCGGTCGCGGAAGCTGAAGCGGATGGCCGCCGCGCCCTCTGCCGCCAGCGCCAGCATGGCTGCGCAGTCCTCCATCAGCACCTCATAAGGCTCATTGGCGCGATACCATTCCAGCAGCGTGAATTCCGGCGCATGCAGCGCGGTTCGCTCCCGGTTGCGAAATACCCGCGCGAAATCGAAGATCCGCCGTTCGCCCGATGCCAGCAGCTTCTTGCAGGCAAATTCCGGCGAGGTGCGCAGATAGCGCCGCACAGAGGCGCCATCGGGGCCGCGCAGCTCGGTGGCAAAGGCATGCAGGTGGGTCTCGTTGCCGGGCGAGCGCTGCAGGATGCCCGTTTCCACCTCGAAGAAATCCCGCACCGCGAACCATTGTCGCAGCCGCGCCGCAATCCGGCCGCGGGCCAGCAGGAAAGGCCGCCGGTCGGCATGCAGGGCCGGAGTCCACCAGGGCGACGGCTCGGGCATTCCTAAATTGCCTCAATACAGGTCAAAAGCGCGGGAAATGCTGGCATCCGGCCTCAAGATCAGTATGGTGCGGCCCGAAATCACTGCTGGAGCACCGCCCCAAATGGGGCTGGCAACCGGCCTCCACCACCGAGGAAGACCCGTGAAAGTCATCGCCAGTTCGCTTCGTAAAGGCAATATCGTCGAAATCGACGGCAAGCTCTATGCCGTGCTCAATGCCGAAAACTTCCATCCGGGCAAAGGCACCCCGACCACCCAGGTCGATATGCGCCGGATCAGCGACGGGGTGAAGACCCAGCAGCGCTACAAGACCACGGAACAGGTCGAGCGCGCGCATGTCGAGGATCACGAGTATAGCTTCCTGTATCAGGACGCCGACGGCTTCCACTTCATGAACACTGTAAGCTACGACCAGGTATCGGTGCCCGCCGATGTGATCGGCGACCAAGCGGCGTTCCTGCAAGAAGGCATGAAGGTGAGGCTGAGCATGCACGAGGGCATAGCGGTGTCGATCGAGTTGCCGCCGCGCGTTACTCTGGAAGTCGTGGAAACCGAGCCGTCGATGAAGGGGCAGACTGCCTCGGGTTCGTTCAAGCCGGCCAAGCTCTCGAACGGCGCTCGCACCATGGTGCCGACCCATATCGTCACCGGCACCCGGATCGTGGTTATGACCGCCGATGGCTCCTACGTGGAACGCGCCAAGGACTGATCCCGCGCCGTGCGGGATGGGATAAAAAAGCGCGCTACGCGTACCAAGTCGAAGAAATAACGCTATAGTCCCCAGCACAATTTTGGACAAAGCAAGCCCGGGCGAAAGCAGACAAGAACGCAGTCGGACGAGTTTATGCAGCACACCAGAACACTGATTTTGGCTTCCTTGCTGGTGCTCGGCACCTCGGCGGCGGGCGCACAGGTGAGCATTGGCGGCGGCACGGGCATCGCGGCCGGCAGCTCCGGCAGCACCGCCGGCATGATCAGCGGCGGCGGCTCGACGGCTTACAACCTCGACGCGGGCCCCTCCACCGAGGCTCGTTCGGAGGCGCGTGCGACGTCCGGCGCGGAGAGCAATGCCAGCACAGACTCCGATGGCGGCGCCCGGGTGAAGGCGAAGAGGAAGAAAAAAACTTCCGGCTTCAATTCATTTGGGTCCCACCGCTACGGGAGAGCAAGAGACTGATCCGAAGTCCTGGCGTTCGTGATCGAGCCCTCCGCGGCGCGGTATGAAAGGGCTTTTCGTCGCACATCGGCGCTGCGATTGCCTCGCCCCATTGCGCGGCTAGAATGCAGCTTATGTCGAATCTCACCCGCCGCTCATGGCTTGCCGGCATGCTCGGCGCGCTCGTCTCTGCTGCGGCTGTCGGCTCCGCGCAGGCGCAGCGTGCCACAACCAGCTTCGAGCGCTGGGTCGCGGCCTTCCGCCCCCGCGCGCTTGCGCGCGGCATTTCGGAGCAGACCTATGACCGGGTGATGAACGGCTTGAAGCCGGATACGTCGGTCTATGAGCAGGACCGCGCGCAGCCGGAATTCACCGAAAAGCTCTGGCAATACATCAACCGCCGCTGCTCCGACCACCGTGTCATCACCGGCAAGTCGCGCGCCAAGGAGCATGAAGCGCTGCTGACGAAGATCGAGCAGGATTACGGCGTCGACCGCTATCTCATGCTCGGCCTCTGGGGCATGGAATCGTCCTTTGGCGACGTGGTGGCCAAT
Source organism: Xanthobacteraceae bacterium (assembly GCA_035699705.1). Lineage (GTDB taxonomy): Bacteria > Pseudomonadota > Alphaproteobacteria > Rhizobiales > Xanthobacteraceae > CANKHA01. The sequence continues at coordinate 9,575 of DASSPI010000048.1, read as the reverse complement.
CCGCGCTACATGCGCCCCATCATCCCGGCGCTGGCGGCGCTGGCCTGGGGCGAGCCGCGCCGGCGCAAATATTGGGAACAGGAATTGCTCAACGCGCTGGTCATCATCCAGCGCGGCTGGGCACAACCTTCCGAGATGGTGGGTTCCTGGGCCGGCGCCATGGGCCATACCCAATGGATGCCCGAGGTCTGGCTGAATATGGGCATCGACCACAACAAGGACGGAAAGATCACGCCGTTCCAGCTCGACGACGCACTGGCCGGCACCGCCGCCTATATCGCCAAGCGCGGACGCTACCGGCGCGGCGAGATCTGGGGCTGCGAAGTGCGACTGCCGGATGACTTCAACCGGCAACTGGCCGACAAGAAGACAAGGCGCAGCTATGCCAAATGGCGGGAGCTCGGCGTCGCACGCGCTGACGGCGCGGCTTTCGCCCGGCCCGGCGATGAAGTGCGGCTCTGGATCCCGGAGCGGGGCGGTCCTGCTTTCCTGATCGGGCAGAACTATTTCGCCTTCCGTTCCTACAATCCGTCGGACGCCTATACGCTGGCGCTGCTGCATCTCGGCGACCTGATCCGCGGCCTGCCGGATTTCCAGCAGCAATTTCCCGGCGGCGAGCGCCGGATGACTCTGGCGGAATTGCAGGAAATCCAAAAGCGCCTGACGGCGGCGGGCTTCGACACGCAAGGCACCGATGGCCGCGTCGGCCCCGATACCATGCGGGCGGTGCGCGCCTTCCAGCAGAAAGTCGGTATCACGCCGGCCGACGGTTACCCCGGGCTGAAGGTGCTCGCCCGCCTGCGGCAAGGCGGCTGAAGATTCGCTGTTGCCACACCGCACGTCCCCGCGACCCGCCTGCGCACAAGGCTTCGGCGGGTTGGGCCTGTGTCCGCCGAAGCTTCAGCGAAGGCGGAACACGGGACCAGCGCGTCAACTGGATTCCCGCTTGCTCGGTGAATGAGCGGAGAGTGTGTTTCAGCTAAATCTTGAAGCTCTCGTAGGTCGAGGGATGAAACATCTCCTCGACCTTCAGCAGCCGCGAGGACAGACCTTCGGCGTGATGGCGGCGCAAAAATGCTTCCAGCGTCTTCCGGTTGGGCGCGACGCCATAGGGCCAGAAATCCTCGCCCATCAATTCGCGCGCGACTTTCAGGCTTTCCTCCACAAAAGGCAGCGTGACCTTGGTGGCGGAAGTGTCGTTGAGCAGTTCCAGCGCAGCCGTCTTGGCCTGCTCGAAGGCCTTAAGCAAAGCTGCCGGCAGCCAGGGATGCGCTTGCACCAATTCGCGCCGCACGCCGACCAGATGCATGATCGGGAAAATTCCGCTGCGCTTGTAATAATCCTTCGCCGCTGCGGTCGGATCAGCAAACAGCCAGCCGATATTTCGATGCTTGCGCAGGTCGAGATCGGGCGCCCGCGGCGCAATGAAACCGTCGATCTCGCCATCGGCCAGCAATTGCGAGATGGTCTTGCCCGCGGGGGCATCCTCCAGCTTCACGTCCGGCGGCAGCTTGATGGAGATCTTCTCCGGCCGCTCCGCGTCCGTGATCGGGCCGCGCACCCAGGAGATGTCCGACGGCTTGACGCCGAACTCCTCTTCCAGAATGGCGCGCGCCCAGACATTGGCGGTGAGCTGATATTCCGGCACGCCGACTTTCTTGCCCTTCAGGTCGGCCGGTTTCTTGATGCGGTCGGTGCGCACATAGATCGAGGTGTGGCGGAAGGCGCGCGAGACGAAAGCCGGCACGCCGACGTAGGGGCAATTGCCCTGCGCGGTCTTCACCGTGAAGCTCGACAGCGACAATTCGCAGACATCGAACTCCGCGTGGCGGAAAGCGCGAAAGAAAATCTCCTCCGGCGACAGCGTCATGCAGATGGGCTCGACGCCGTCGATCTGCACCGAGCCGTCAATGAGGGCGCGAGTGCGGTCGTAAGGCCCCACCGCCAGCGATAATTGAAGTTTGCTCATGAAGTCAGCCGCCCGTTGATTTTCCGCCGCTGTCATAGGCGAAAGGCCGGACGGAGGCAAAGCGGAGCGTCAGCCGGTCACCACCCGCACGTTGCTTTGCGGCTTGATGCGCACGGTCCTGACGTGGCCGAGATAGCTCTCGATCACCTCCCAGACCGGCGGCCCTTCCACCCTATCGGCGACGCTGCCCCAGCCGGCGACGGCATAACTCTTGGCCGGATCGATCGCCTTCCCCGTCCGGTTGTGTTGCAGCGCCGAGATGCGGCTGCCGAGCGCCTTCCCCGGGTCGAGGCGGTAGCGCAGCCCGCCCGAGCGGACCATATCGCGATCCAGCCGGCGATAGGGATCGCTGTTGCACAGGCCGTCGGCGGCATCTTCCAGCAGATCCTTGATGCGCTGTCCTGTCATGCTTGCGCGATAAACCTGCGGATAACTGATCGCGGTGGCGTTGAACAGGTCTTCCGTAGTGACGGGCGAGTCGGGCAGCACGGTCGTGCCCCAGCGGAAACCGGGAGAGAAAGCAATCTCCGCGTCGCGCTCCGCCAGCAGCGCGGCGCTGGTCAAGTCGCAGAATGTTCCGCGGAAAGTATCGCGCCGGTAGAGCAGCGATTCCGTGTGTCCAATGACGCGCGATAGCTCCTCGGCGAAGGGCGCGCGCGCTTTTTCCACCGCCTCAGCCATTTCCGGATCGGCATGGATGGCATCGGCGAATAACGGAATCAGCTTGTAGCGGAAGTCGCGCAGCCCTTCCGGACGCACGTCGAGATCAAGCCGCGAAATGAATTTGCCGTGGCTGCCGGACGCAATCAGCAGCGTCTTGCCCACCCGCACCGGCTCAGGCACCCCGTCGCCGCCGTGCGCGGTGAGAATAACGTCGAGACCTTCGACGCGGGAGGCGAGCTTGCGGTCGGCGTCGAAACCATTTTGCGACAGCAGAACCACAAGCGAGACGCCTTCCCGCCGTGCGCGTTCGATTGTTCTCGTGATTTCGTCCTCGCGCAGGCCGAACGTCCAGGGCGGCAAAACGCTGCGCGGATGAACGACCGCCGTATGCGGATAGGCATGGCCGAGCACGGCGATGCGCACGCCGCCCTTCTCGATCGTTTTGTAAGGCGGAAAGATGCGCTTGTTCTCGGCAGCGTCGCGCACGTTAAGCGCGAGCAAGGAATAGCCGAACTTCTCCGCCATCTCCTTGGCGCGGGCTTCACCATAAGTGAATTCCCAATGGGCGGTTCCGCCATCCGGCTTCAACAGCTTGAAACAATCGGCGACGTCCTGGCCTTGGGTGCGATAGCTGCCGAGCGAGCCGTGGAAGGTATTGCCGCCGTCGAGCAGGAGCACGCGGTCCTGTCCGCGTTCCGCCCGCACCGCTTTGACGACTGTGGCAAGACGATCGAGGCCGCCGATGCGGCCATAGCTTTTCGCCAGCGCGGTAAAATCCTCCGACGTCAGCGCGTGCGCCATCGGCGATTTTGCCGGAATGTCATAGTGGCGCAAGAATTCGCGGCCCGCGAGATGAGGCGGGGTGCCGCGCGCTTCGGCAAAGCCAAGATTGACGGACGGCTCGCGCAGATAGACCGGACGCAGCTGCGCATGCAGATCGGCGACATGCAGCAGCGTGACATTGCCCAGCCGCGAAAAACTCAGCAGGTCCGCTTCGGTGAGTTGTTGCTGCGCCAGCGCGCGTCGAAAACCGCCCAGGCCTTCTGCAGCAATGATGGCCGCCGCGGCGGCGCCCGCCTGTAGCAATTCGCGGCGCGTGGGCATTCTGGTTTGGTCCGTTCCCGCGCTCTGTCGCACCCGATTACGGCGAAAAACCGTCCGCGGGCGCCATGTCCAGGATGCGCAATTGCACGCGCTCTTCGCCCTGATAGCGGTCGAGCGCAAGGCAGCCGGCGGCATGCACGGCGCGGCCGCGGCTTGCCAGCAGAGCGTTGCCGAGCTTCTGGCCGGCCGCGCGGAAAGCCATGGCATTGACGAAGCCGCCGTCGCCGCCCTTCAGACGCACACGGATATGGTTTTGGCCGACCGGGTCCGCATAGACGAGGGTGTGGTGGGGAAACGCCACGATCGGCTCGCCATTGCCCGCACCAAACGGACCTGCCCGGGCGATCATTGCCATCGTCTCCGCATTGGCGGCGGATGCCGACAAAGCCGCATCGATCCGCAGCGTGTCATCGCGTCTTGCGGCGGCAACCGACTCGCCTAGCATTTGTTCCAGATAGGCACGGAACGCCGAAAGCGCAGTTTTGTCCAACGTGACGCCTGCGGCCATGGCGTGCCCGCCGCCTTTCATCAGCAAGCCGTCCGCCACCGCGCGCCGCACCGCCTGGCCAAGATCAACGCCGGGAATGGAGCGCCCGGAGCCGGTTCCGATGCCGGCGGGGTCGATGGCGATGGCAAAGGCCGGGCGGCCGTAGCGTTCCTTCAGCCGCGCCGCCACCAGCCCCACCACGCCGGGATGCCAGCCTGCCGCAGCGGTCACCACGACCGCGCCCCTTTCCTCCAGCCCCAGCGCCGCCATCGCTTCCGCTTCAGCCTCCGCCAGCGTTTGTTGCTCGATCACCTGCCGCTCGCGGTTGAGACGGTCGAGCTCCTCGGCAATCCGTGCGGCTTCCACCGGATCGCTTTCCATCAGCAGCCGCACGCCGAGATCCGCGCGGCCGATGCGACCGCCGGCATTGATGCGTGGCCCCAGCAGAAACCCCAGATGATAAGGCTCCGGCGGCCCGCTCAGGCGCGCCACATCCATCAGCGCGGTCTGGCCCACATGCTCGCGCCGGCGCAGCGCAATCAGTCCCTTGCAGACGAAGGCGCGGTTCAGCCCCTTCAGCGGCACCACATCGGCGACCGTGCCGAGCGCCACGAGATGCAGAAACGAAAGCAGATCCGGCTCCGGCCGCGCCTCCGACCAGAAACCTCGGCGGCGGAGCTCGCGGTTGATCGCCACCACGGTGACGAAAGTCAGCCCCACGGCCGCGAGATGGCCGAGCCCGGAAAGATCGTCGCGCCGGTTGGCATTGACCACCGCCACGGCAGCCGGAAGCTGCTCGTCGGCCTGATGGTGATCGATCACGACGACATCAAGGCCGAGGCGCTGCGCTTCCGCCAGAGGCTCCATGCTGGTGGTGCCGCAATCCACCGTGACCAGTAATTTCGCGCCGCGTGCGGCGAGTGCGCGGATCGCGTCCACATTCGGACCATAGCCTTCGAAGATGCGGTCGGGGATATGCACCAGCGGATCGAGTCCGCCCGCGCGCAGGAACAAGGCGAGCAGCGCGGAGGACGTGGCGCCGTCCACGTCGTAATCGCCGAAGATCGCGACGCTCTCGCCGGCCTGCATCGCATCGGCGATGCGCTCCGCCGCGGCCTGCATCGAATTCAGCACATAAGGATCGGGCATCAGCCGCTTGATGGTGGGATCGAGGAAGCTTTCGACCTCGTCGACCTCGATATTTCGCCCGGCAAGGATGCGCGCCAGCATCTCCGGCAGATTGTGCCGCTGCGCGATCGCCAGCGCGCGCGCGGCGCCGCGCTCGTCGAGCCGGTCGCGCCAGGCGCGGCCACAGACGGAGCGTTCGACGCCGAGAAAGAGGCGGTTGGAGAAAGTGATATTCATCGCCGGATGATTCTAGCCGATTCCAGGCCGCCAGAGCATTGTTCGTTCGTCATGCCCGGCACGCAGTCTAGCTTGCGCAGACTGCGTAGACTTGTCTGCGCTGCCGGGCATCCCGCTCAGGGGCGCACCGTGCCCACCTGAAGAGATGGCCGGGACGAGCCCGGCCATGACGATGGAGCGGAAAAACCGCTAAATCAGTCCAGATAGAACTTTTCAAGTTGCCGGTGCTCGGCGCGGATCCAGCGCACGGTGCCGGTGACGGAGCGCATCACCACGGTCTCCGTCTCTATCGTCTGCTTGCCGAAGCGCACGCCTTTGAGCATCGAACCGGTGGTGACACCGGTGGCCGAGAACAGGCAATCGCCGCGCACCATGTCTTCCATCTCGTAGCGCTTGCGCGGATCCGTGATACCCATCTTCAACGCGCGCTCGCGCTTCTCCTCGGTATCGAGGATGAGCCGGCCCTGCATCTGCCCGCCGATGCAACGCAGCGCGGCCGCCGCCAGCACGCCTTCCGGCGCGCCGCCGATGCCGACATAGATGTCGATGCCGGTTGTCGAGGCGTCGGCGGTATGGATGACGCCCGCCACGTCGCCATCGGTGATCAGCGCCACCGCGGCGCCGGTTTTGCGGATCGCCGCGATGAGATCGGCGTGCCGCGGGCGGTCGAGCACGAGTGCCGTGATATCGGAAGGCTTCACGTCCTTGGCCTTGGCGAGCGCGCGGATATTTTCTTCCGGGGAGGCATCGAGATGGACCACGCCCTTCGGATAGCCGGGCCCGATGGCGATCTTGTCCATATAGACGTCGGGCGCGTTGAGCAGGGTGCCGCCTTCCGCCATGGCCATGGTGGCGATGGCGCCCGGCATGTTCTTGGCGCAGAGCGTCGTGCCCTCCAGCGGATCGACCGCGATGTCGACCTTCGGCCCGTTCTTGCCGCCGACTTGCTCACCGATGAACAGCATCGGGGCTTCGTCGCGCTCGCCCTCGCCGATCACCACCGTGCCGTCGATCGGCAGCTTGTTCAGCTCGCGCCGCATGGCATCGACCGCGGCCTGGTCGGCGGCCTTTTCGTTGCCGCGCCCGCGCAGGCGCGCCGCCGACACCGCCGCGCGTTCCGTCACGCGCACAATCTCGAGCGACAGGATGCGCTCGAGCACCAAGTGCGGCTGAACGGTAATCGATGGCATAGCGCTTTCCCTTCAAGCTTATCTTTTAATCAACGGTGTTTTTCGATGCGGATCAATTGAGGCGGCTCGGCAATCGCCCCGTCGGCCTCCACCGCCGAGAGCGCCTTGCGAACCGCCGCTTCGGTGGTGGCATAAGTGATCAATATGACAGGCACCGGGCCGGCCGAGGTGTTCGGATCCTCGCCGCCATGGACGCCGCGGTGGCGCTGCACAATCGATTCCAGCGAAATATTCTGCTCCGCCAGGCGCGTGGCGATGGCCGCGACGGTGCCCGGACGGTCGACGGCGGAAAGCCGGATGTAATAGCCGCCCTCATGACGCTGCATCGGCGCCCGCGCGGGCTTGCTCATGCCGGCAGCAGGCCGGCCGAAAGCGGGCATCCGGCGCTCCGCCGCCAGATCAATCAGATCGGCCACCACCGAAGAGGCGGTGGCCGCCCCGCCGGCGCCCGGACCGATCAGGGTCAATTCCATGGTATCGGCATCGATGGCCACCGCATTGGTGACGCCATTGACGCCGGCAACGACAGAGCCCTTGCGCACCATGGTCGGATGCACGCGCTGTTCGATGCCGGCATCGGTGCGCTGGGCGACGCCGAGCAGTTTCACGCGATAGCCCAGCTCATCGGCAGCATCCAGATCAGCCAGCGTGATGGATTCGATGCCTTCGACGTGCACGGCCTCGGCATCCACTTCGCTGCCGAAAGCAAGACTGGTGAGGATCGCCAGTTTGTGCGCGGTATCGAAGCCGCCGATGTCGAAGGTCGGATTGGCTTCGGCATAGCCGAGCCGCTGCGCTTCCTTCAGGCAATCGGCGAATGACAGCCGCTCCTCATGCATACGGGTGAGGATGTAATTGCAGGTGCCGTTGAGGATGCCGTAAACGCGGCCGATGCGGCTGCCGCCGAGGCCCTCGCGCAGCGTCTTCACGATCGGAATGCCGCCGGCGACCGCCGCCTCGAAATAAAGTGCCGCGCCGTTCTTTTCCGCCAGCTTGGCGAGCGCGACGCCATGCCTGGCGAGCAGAGCCTTGTTGGCAGTCACGACCGGGCGTCCCATCGCGAGCGCGGCCTCGACCGAGCTTTTCGCCGGATCGCCCTCCCCGCCCATCAGTTCGACAAAGACATCGATGCCGGGATCGCGGGCGAGCGCGAGCGGATCGGCGACTTTGCGCATCTTGGAGAGGTCGAGCGAGGCGTCCCTGGGTGGATCCTTGCTGGCATAGGCAACCAGCTCGATCGAGCGGCCGGCGCGCCCCTTGAGTTCGTCGCGCGCACGCGCGATCTGTCCGGCCACGGCCGAGCCGACCGTGCCAAGACCCGCAAGACCTACTCTGAGAGGCGCCAGCATCGCGATGCCGATCCTTAACTGCGGACGGCGTCAGCGCCGCGTAGCGAGAGGAACAACGTTGTGCAATGTTTCCGGGCCGGATTCAAGAAAACGCCGGATATTGCGGGCGCCCTGGCGGATGCGCTGCTCGTTTTCCACCAGCGCGATGCGCACGAAGCCTTCGCCATATTCGCCAAAGCCGATCCCGGGCGCGACCGCGACCTCGGCTTTTTCCACCAGCAGCTTGGAGAATTCGATGCTGCCGAGCGGCTTGAACGGCTCCGGAATCGGCGCCCAGGCGAACATCGATGCCTTGGGCGCGGGAATCGCCCAGCCCGCGCGGCCAAAGGAATCCACCAGGACGTCGCGCCGGCGCTTGTAGCATTCGCGCATTTCTCGGATGCAATCGTCCGGCCCGTTCAACGCGGCGGTCGCGGCCACTTGAATCGGGGTGAAGGCGCCGTAGTCGAGATAGGATTTCACCCGCGCCAAAGCTGCGATGATGCGCTCGTTGCCGACGGCGAAGCCCATGCGCCAGCCGGGCATCGAATAGGTCTTCGACATCGAGGTGAATTCCACCGCGATATCCATGGCGCCGTTGACCTGCAGCACCGAGGGCGGCGGGTTGTTGTCGAAATAGACTTCGGCATAGGCGAGATCGGACAGGAGCAAGATCTCGTGCTTCTTGGCGAAGGCCACGAGGTCCTTGTAGAAATCGAGCTCGGCCACGTAAGCGGTCGGATTGGCGGGATAGCAGACCACCGCCGCGATCGGCTTCGGAGTCGAATGCTCGATCGCCCGTTCCATGGTGACGAAGAATTCCGGCGTCGGCTCGGACGGAACCGAGCGGATGACGCCGCCCGCCATCAGGAAGCCGAAGGCGTGGATCGGATAGCTCGGGTTCGGCACAAGGATGACGTCGCCCGGCGCGGTGATCGCCTGCGCCACGTTGGCGAAACCTTCCTTGGAGCCGAGCGTGGCAACGATCTGCGTCTCCGGATTGAGCTTCACCCCGAAGCGGCGCCCATAATAGGCCGCCTGTGCGCGCCGCAGCCCGGCAATGCCGCGGGAAGCGGAATAGCGGTCGGTGCGCGGCTTGCCGATCGTCTCCTTCAGTTTCTCAATGACATGGGCCGGCGCCGGCAGGTCCGGATTTCCCATGCCGAGATCGACGATGTCTGCGCCCGCGTTGCGTGCGACCGCCTTCGCCTTATTGACGACCTCGAAAACGTAAGGTGGAAGACGGCGGACGCGGTGAAATTCTTCCATGGGACTTCTGCTCCTTGGCCCCGGTATCTGCCGGTTCAGCCATCCAGGCCGGATAACGTGCCGATTGTTGGGCCGCCGGCCTGGTGGGCGACTTTTAGCATGGGCTGCCGCCCGCGCCAGCGCGGCATGGCCGGCGGTCGAGCGCTAGTTAATGCAGCGCAGTGGGGCGTGCTCTGCGCACCGGCGCACTGTCACATAAG
>DASSPI010000047.1:0-5058 GCA_035699705.1 Xanthobacteraceae bacterium | reverse complement strand
TTATTCTTGTTGTTGTTATTGGTATTGTCGGCGCCCCGAATACGGGCGGCGCTCATCCCCCGCCGAGCACGTCGCCGCATCGCTTATCGGACGGCAATGGACCAGTTCACTAGCCGGGGAATATCGCGGAAGAAGGATCGTTCCGGGATCTTGATCTTCGTCTCATTAGCGGAACGCTATGCTCGTATCGTCGCTGACGACGCGATCGCCGCTCGCGTACCACAATCGACGTGGCAGACGGCCGTTGATGCGCTCGTAGCGCACGCTCGTCAGGACCGGATCGCGGACGGGTTCCTTGCAGCGATCAAACTCTGCGAAAAGGAACTCGCCAAGCACTTTCCGCCAATGGGGCCGAAAGAGCAGGAGTTGCCCGACCGAATATATTTGGTCTGAACGGGCCGAGTTCCGAGCAAGGACGTCCCGCAGGGCCTACACGGACCACTTTCTATTTAGGAGCATCGAGGACGCCGAATGGCGAGCCTGGCGCGATGGACGCATTGATCGCGCTCAAGCTTTCGGGTCACGGGCAATTTGGTGACGAAGCGGGCGGCTGTGCGCTGGCGGAGCGCGCGGCGGAGGGCTGCGATGCCGTCCGCGCCTGCCACTGGACGCATGCGCTGCCAATTAGGCGCGCCCTTCATCCTGCGACTCGCTCACAGTGGTCGGGTTGGAGGTTCGAGTCTTCCCGGGTCCACCACAATTTCAAGCTCACAACCTAATTGCTATTTTGCCTCGGGTGGGGTGCACTCGGGTCAAGCAGGGACAAGCACATGTCCGATACCTTCGCTCGGCAAACGCCGCCAACGGTCCGTTCGACCGCGGCGCGGGCCGGCATTCGCACCAGATTGGCCATCGCGGGTATGGGAACGGTCGGCGCCGCCGTCGCGAGGGCGGTCGCAAGCGGCGCGGTTCCGGAAACAGAAATCACCGCAGTTGCAGCGCGCGACGTGGACAAATGCCGCCGCACGCTCGCTCAGATCGGCTGCGATGCGCCCATAACGTCTCTGCAGGACCTGCATCGAAATGCCGATGTCGTGTTGGAGTGTGCCCCGGCCGCCATCTTTGAGCAGATCGTGAGGCCTGCTGTTGCGGCAGGAAAGAAAGCCGTGGTTCTCAGTGCCGGGGCTCTGCTGTCGCATTTTGATCTCGTCGAGGTCGCCAGAGAGAATGGCGGACAGATCATTGTTCCGACTGGTGCGTTGTTGGGACTGGATGCGGTCGGCGCAGCCGCGCAAGGCAAAATCTATTCTGTCACCATGACGACGCGAAAGCCGGTGGAAGGATTGCTCGGCGCTCCGTATCTGGTCGAAAAAAAGATCGATATCGCAGGCTTGACCGAACCTTTACGCGTGTTTCGTGGAACCGCCAGGGAGGCGGCGATCGGCTTTCCCGCAAATCTGAACGTTGCTGTTGCGCTGTCGCTCGCCGGCATCGGCCCGGATTTGACCACGCTGGAAATCTGGGCGGATCCAGGCGCCGTGAGAAATATGCACCGCATTGTGGTCGAGTCCGATTCCGCCCGATTGGACATGTCGATCGAGAATATACCGACGGAGAATCCGAGGACCGGCCGGATCACGGCGCTCAGCGTGATCTCCATGTTGAAAAAAATGCATGCTGCTCTCCGCATCGGCTGATCGGGAAAGCAATGCAGCTCGGTATAGAAAAGAACATCGCGCTGGATTTTCGCGGCGCGGGCGGGTTGGATTGACAGGCCTCCGGCACGGCTCTACCCATTCTCAGATAAACATTAAGCGCGCGCTGCCGTGCCGACGGTAATAACATAGGCTGTCGAGCTTGGCCCCAAGGGAGGAGCTGATGACCGGACTATCGCCACGATCCGTCGCTCTATTCGCTGCCGGCTTGGCTTTGATCACCTGCGAGGCTGGGACGGCGTTGGCGCAGGGTTCGGGATTCCCGCCCCCGCGGTTTGTGCACTTCAAGGATCAGACGCAGGGCGCGCTCTATATGCCGGATCCCGCCGTGTATCCCAATCCGACAACTGCGATGATTGCGGTCCATCGGGTCAACAACCGGATGCATGACGACGGGATCAGCCCCCTGATCGATCGGGAGATGCCGAAGCGCGGCGTCATCGTTCTCGGGCTGAATACCCACTCGGTCAACAATGAGGCGGCCGTCGACTGGGAAGGGCAGATGCCGAAGGATATCAAGGCCGCGGTCGAGTATCTGAAGAAAGAAGTGGGCGCCAAGACAGTCGTGTTGCTGGGTGGCAGCGGCGGCGGGCCAAACGTCGCCTTTTATCAGGCGCTCGCGGAAAAGGGACTGAGTGTCTGCAAGGGAACGAACAAGATCGTCGAATGCGCGGACGATCCCGGCCTGCTCGGGCCGCCGGCCGATGCCATCGTGTTTCGCGACACCCACCCCGGCAACCCAATGAACCGTTTGCGCAGCGCCAATCCGGCGGTGCTCAACGAAGCCGACGCCGGAACGCTCGACGACAGCCTGAACCCGTTCCTGGAAAAGAACGGCTACAATCCGAAGGGCTGTTCTACCTTCTCGGCGGAATTCCAGAAGCGCTATTTCGAAGGCCAATCCGCACGGATGAACAGGCTGGTCGACCAGGCCTTGAAGATGAAGGCCGAGATGGCGGCCGGAAAGCATTTCCCGGTCGACGATGCGCCCTTCGTGGCCCATCGCAACGGCGCCCGTCTGGTGCAGCTCGACCGCACCGTCGACGCCAAGACGGACAAGCCCCGCAAGCTTGTCAAGGACGATGGATCGATCGTCACCGACATCGTGACGACGGTCCGGCCCTGCGTGCCCCGCATCAAGGACGCCGATGCGACCTACGCCGAGTCGATCGACGTCACCGTCAAGTCTTTCCTCGGCGCCGGCGCCATCCGGTCGAAGAACGCGATGACCGACATCGATCACTGCTCCAGCAACAACTCGACTACTTGCATGGTGCAGTATATTACGGTGCCGACGTTGGTTCTGGCCGCGCAGGGCCATTACTTCATCCGCGACAACGAGGAGATCTACGAAAAGTCGGCCTCTCGCGCGAAAGACTTCGCCGTCATCGCCGGCGCCACCCACGGGATGGGGAATTGCTCGCGTTGCGAAGGCGCGCCCTACAAGAATGCGCGGACGCATTTCTACGACTACATTGCCAAATGGCTGAATACCGGCTACGCGCCGGTCTCAGCCCTCAAGTAGCGCCCGGCCCGGAGACAACATCCGGCGGGAGAAAATCAGCGGCAGGCAGCGGTTCGTCATCTCTTCAGGTGCTGCGTCCGAGATCGAGACAGCAGAGCTTGCGCGGCTGACGCGGAAGCATGTTATGCTGTGCTGACGATATGTTTGGAGGGGGCAGCTTATGATGCGGAACTTGCGCGTTCTTTTATTTTTCGCCGCCGCGGCGTTCTTCATCGCGACGCCAGCCGTCGCGCAATCGGTTGCCGACTTCTACAAAGGCAAGCAGGTGACACTGATTGTCGGCGCCAGTACCGGCGGCGGCTATGACGCTCAAGGGCGGCTGCTGGCCCGCCATATCGGCAAGCATATTCCCGGAAATCCCAATGTCATCGTGCAGAACATGCCGGGCGCCGGCAGTCTGCAAGCGACCAATCACCTCTACAATGTTGCGCCCAAGGACGGGACCGTCTTCGGTCTTATTCAACGCGATATGCTGGTCGCGAAAGTGATGAACGCACCCGGCATTCGCTTCGAGATAGAAAAATTCAATTGGATCGGCAACCTCGCCTCCGAGATCGGGATCGTCGTCGCTTGGCACACGTCGCCGATCAAGACGACCGAAGATCTGTTCAAGACGGAGATGATCGTGGGCGGGACAGGCACGACGATCGATACCGAAACGGCGCCGCGACTGATGAATGCGCTGATCGGCACAAAATTCCGCATCGTTTCCGGTTATCAGGGCACCACCGAAGTCTTGCTGGCGATGGAACGGGGCGAAGTGATGGGCCTGGGGGACTGGTCGCTGTCAAATATACGCTCGCGCAATCCGCATATGCTGCAGGAAGGCAAGATCCGCCTGCTCATGCAGACCGCGCTGAAAAAGTCAGCCGATCTGCCGGATGTGCCGCTGGCGCTCGACTTCGCCAAAAGTCCGGAGGACCGCCAGGTGATGGAGGCGTTTCTTGCGCAGAAATCCGTCGCGCGCCCGGTTCTGGCGCCGCCCGGGATTCCTGCCGACCGCGTCCAGGCGCTGCGCGCCGCCTTCATGGCGACGGCTGCCGATCCGGAGTTCATCAAGGATGCCGAGAAGTCGCGACTCGAAGTCAGCCCAACCTCCGGAGCGGAAGTCGAGCGGGTGATTACCGACATCACGCGCGTGTCGCCGAACCTCGCAGAAAGGCTCAAGGCAGCCATTTCCGTCTCGACGCCTTGAAAGCCGCAGCCGCGCCGCCGCGGCGCGTCGAGCCGGGCGCAGCATGGTTGCGCCTTGAGCGCAGACGATCAGCGAAAAAACTTCGGGGGCTGACATGAAACCGGGCCGCACCGGGCCTTTTCCCTACAGTCCAATCGTGGGACGGCCGAAACTCGAATGGCCGGACGGCAAGCGTCTGGCGTTCTGGGTGATACCCAACATCGAGACCTTCGCGCTGGACGAGAAGATGCCGGACGGCGGGGCGAATATCCCGAACGTGTTTTCTTGGGCAAAGCGCGAATACGGCAACCGCGTCGGCGTCTTCCGCATCATGCAGGTCCTGGCGAGATACGACATCCGCGCCACCGTGGCGCTTAATAGCGAGGTCTGCGACGCGGCACCCGCAATCATCGAGGAAGCGCTGAAGCTCGATTGGGAATTCATGGGTCACGGCGAGAGCAATACGCGTCGTCTGAGCGACACCACATCCATTGACGAGGAGCGGGCGCTCATCGGCCGCACCCTGTCGCGCATCGAAACCGCGACCGGCCGGCGGCCTAGGGGTTGGCTCGGCCCCGGCCTGCAGGAAAGCTGGCACACCCTCGACCTGCTTGCCGAAGCGGGCCTCGACTATGTTTGCGACTGGACCGTCGACGACCAGCCCTTCGTTATGGACACCGCCCCGCGCCGGATGGTGTCGGTTC
>DASSPI010000046.1:0-5279 GCA_035699705.1 Xanthobacteraceae bacterium | reverse complement strand
CTTGCTGGCGCGGCTCGCGGCAAACCAGCCGGAGCAAGACCTCGTCGTCGTTCACGGCGATGCAACCCTCACCAATCTCATCGTCGATGCCGGGGGAAACCTTGGCTTTGTCGACTGCGGCAGCGCGGGCCGCGGCGACCGCTATACCGATCTCGCCGTGCTGGCGGACGAGATCCAAGAACATCTTGGCGCGGAGGCGGCGGCGCATTTTGTTCGAGCCTATGGATTGCGCAGCTGGGACAGCGTGAAGGCGCGTTACTTCTCCGATCTCTATGAGTTGTTTTAAGCCTCCTCGGCTGGAGCATTGGCATCCCGCAACCAGGCCAGCACACCGCGTCCCGCTGCCGCGCCGGTGGAGAAACATGCCTGCAGCAGGTAACCGCCGGTCGGCGCTTCCCAGTCCAGCATTTCGCCGGCGACAAAGACGCCGGGACGTCGCCGCAACATGAAATTTTTGTCGATCTCGTCGAAGGAGATGCCGCCCGCGCTGGAAATCGCTCCTTCGATCGGCGCGGTCGCGACCAGACGAACGGGCACGGCGTTGATCAATTCGGCGAGCGCCGCAGCGCTCATGGCGTTGAGCTTTTTCGAGGACGACGCAACGGCCTCGTGCAGCAGGCCGATCGCCACGGGCGAGAGCTTCGCCGCCTTGCGCAGCACATTGGACAGTGACTGTTTACCGCGCGGGGCTTGCAGCCTTTGCTGCAACTCGGCCGCCGACATATCGGGCCGGAGCGCAATGGTGAGAACGGCCTCGCCGCTTCCTGCAATCGCTTCGCGCAGCGGCGCCGACAGCGCGTAAACGCCGCCGCCTTCCAGCCCGTCGCGGGTGATGATGGCTTCGCCGCGCACCGTCCTGCCGCCGAAACTGAGCGCGATGCGTTTGAGCGGCTGGCCCTCGAACCGGTCGCGGAAGATCCCGGTCCAGTTGGCGATAAAGCCACAATTGGCCGGGCGCAGCGGCACGATTGCGATGCCGGATTTTTCCAGGATTGGCACCCAGCCGCCGTCGGAGCCGAGCTTCGGCCAGCTCGCGCCGCCCAGCGCCAGGATGACGGCGTCGGCAGGGACAGTTACCCGTCCCGAAGGCGCCTCTACTATGATGTCACCGCCCTCGTCCCAGCCGATCCAGCGGTGGCGCAAGCGGAAGCGCACACCCGACCGGTCGAGCCGCTGCAACCAGGCGCGCAACAGGGGCGAGGTTTTGAGCGATTTCGGAAACACCCGCCCGCTCGTGCCGACGAAGGTCTCCTGCCCGAGCTTTTCGGACCATTGGCGCAAGGCGGCAGGAGGAAAGCTTTCGATCGCAGGACGCAAGCGCGGCGCGGCCGCCCCGTAGTGCGCGAGGAATGGCTCGAGATCCTCGCTATGGGTGAGATTCAAGCCACCACGCCCGGCCAGCAGGAATTTCCGCCCGACCGACGGCATCGCCTCGTAGACCGTGACTTCCACGTCCGAGCCAGCCACGGTCTCAGCCGCCATCAGCCCGGCGGGGCCGGCGCCAATGACCGCGATGCGCCGGGGCAAAATCAATAGCCCCTTCGCCTGACCTTTTTGGCAGCTTTGCGCGCGGCGTAGCGCGCGTCGCGGGCCGCCTTCTGCTCGGCCTGCAGCGCCTCCTCGCGGTCCGCCTCTTGCGCTGCAGCGAGTGCTTCCGACTCACGCTTCTGCTGCTCCACAAGCTTCGCGGCCTCGGCGGCTTGCGCTGCTTCCTTGGCCTTTTCGGCCGCGCGCAGCTTTTTGGCCTTTTCGCGCTCCACGGTGCGAAGCTGGCGTGCCTCGATCACCGCCACCCGGGCGGCCTGCTTTTCGGCGGCGGCCGGATCGGCCGCGGCGGCGCGGTGCTTTTCCAGGGCCGCTTTCCTCGCCGCTGCCGCTGCCTTTTGACGGTCTCTGAAGTCGGGGTCCTTGTAGCCGGCCATCTGGTCTCCAATGGGAATGTGCGCGGGCTCGGTCTATGGCGTGCCGCCAGCGTTCAATGCCGGGCCTTTCCGGCATTTGGAAGCAAAATCTTTTGAATCAAGAGCAATAACGGATCGCAGATAACAAAAAAAGCCCGCCGCATGATGCGGCGGGCTTTTTGCTTGAGTGGGGTCTTGTCTGCGTTAATGCGAGCGCCATCGCTACGGTCGCGCCCAACCAATCTAACGCATCATCGAAACTTCCTTTCCGGCCTTTATTGCGCTGGGCAGGACCCGCAGGCAGGCATAGGCTGGTTCCATCTTAACTGGAGCGCCATCACATGCCGGCTTACTTGACCTTGCGCAATGCAGCCGTTGCTGCCTCCATGGGCATTCTCGCCGCCTTGTCATTCAGCGGAGTGGCGCAGGCCATCACCGATACTGTGTTCAGATACAGCTCACCAAGGGCGGGTTATTACACCATCGATCAGATGGCCATGAGCCCTGACAGGAGTACTGCTACTTACGTCAACAGCTGGGGCGCCGGCTTGGCGGGCAACGCCTGCTTCAACACCGGCGTGAATTTACCACACGGCGCGACGATAACCGCCGTGGCGTTCTGGTACAGCAGCGCCGGCAGTGGTAATCCCAGAGGCATGGTGCTGCGGCACAGATTGTCGGACAGCACGCAGCATCTCGTTGCCATCCAAACCTTCGCGGATGACAGCAACACGCGAAAAGGCGGCGCAATACCTGTGACTGCGGCATTGGCGCTCATCAACAACGCGCTGTACACATACAGTTTCGCTACCTGCCTTAACTCGGGTGACAACTTTTTTTCCGCGCGGATTACCTATACGTACGCCACCGCGGGCGATTAGGGAGCTTTTTTTGCCATACGACTCCACGACCGCTGCGCCAGTGGCTATGCCTCAGCCCGGGGGGACGCTGTTCTGTACCAAGTAACCCTACTTATGCTGTGGAGCTACCACTCTGCGCGGGAACCGGCTCAGCCCCAGCATCGCTGAGCCTTGCGTGTCATGCATGATGGCGCTCCATTTTCGCTGCCCATTGCATAGCAGAGCCCGTTTCTCAAAATGGCCTCACTCTCGCCCTCAAAGGGCTCGCTCAGCTTCCTACCCGCACGCCTGTAGGGAATAAAAAACGGGAGTGTGAATATGGTCGTGCGCCTCGGCGCTGCGATTTGCAGCGCCTTTTTTGTTGTGTGCTCATCCGCCGCCATGGCGGAATCCGGAATCGCCTCGGTTTATGGCTATGCCGGCGAAAAAACCGCGAATGGAGAATTCGCCAAGCCAAGCGGGCTGACCGCGGCGCATAAGACGCTGCCGTTCGGCACAAAGGTGCGCGTGACCAACAAGCGCAACGGCAAGAGCGTCGTGGTGCGGATCAATGACCGCGGCCCGTTTATTCGCGGCCGCATCATCGACCTGACGCCGGCGGGCGCGCGGGCGCTCGGATTCAACGGCCTGGCGCCGGTGAGCGTGGAGAGCGCGGGCTAAGACGAACAACGGCGCAAGTGGACTCACCGCTTGCGCCGTTTCTGCTTCTGGATGGCTGCCCTCCTCTATTCTTGGTGTTAAGGCTCGCGCGGATCAGCCGCTTGATCTCGTCGGTGCCGGACTGCACGCCTTCCAGCTTGACCTCGACGCGGGTCAGCCGGTCGGCCTGCGGCGCCGTCGCTTCCCGCGTCCGCTCCAGCGAATTGACGCGCTCGGACAGGCTGGAAGCCCACCACAGCAGGCCCGCGGTCTTGATGACGATGGTCAGGATGAGCGCGAGCGGGACCCGCTTATCCAGATGCCAGTGCTTGTAAGGCAATAGTACTGCTTGCGGCGGCATCGGCAATTTCCGTTGTTGTCAACGCTTGAGGATAGGGGCGATGTTCTCGAACCCGAGCTTGCCGAAGAGAAACAGCACGATCATGCCGGCCCAGGTCGCCACTTCGCGGTCAGCGGGTCCGTGCTGCCAAAAGACAGCAAGAGCACGGACGATCATGGTTACCCCCTGAATGAACTAGGTTTCGCGCCCATTCCGATCAGATCAACAAAGGGATATGATTTTATCGTGCGAGCAGAACAAAACAAGATTCGGCGGATCGGTGCTTGCCACGCGATTTTTCGAGATACTGATCAGGAATCCAAGACTGCTCTGTACACGAGTCGGCATAGCTCACACGGAGGACCGTCACGTGATCTCCATGCGGCGTGAAGCGACGCTCTTAGCAACGTCGGCGCAGCCCTGCTCATTCCGATCGTGACCCTGCCCGGCCCCGCAGCCGCGCCAATGCTCGTCAACGGCAGCCCGACAAGGGCGAAAGTTGTCGCCTCGTCTTTGGATCAAAGTTTCAGGCAGTCCCAAATCTTTGGAAACATTCCCGAGGCCGCAGTGATTTTCACGCAGGGAGGCACGCGTCCTACCTGTGTTCTCGTTCAATTTTCGGCCCAGACATTTCAGCTGGGCGGTGATTCGGTGATGATCCGTGCGACTCTTGACAATATCACCGCCGCTATCCCCGCTGAGGTCCAGTATTCAACCGCTCCCAACAACGCGGTTATTTCCGGCGCCTATTCATACCAGTTTGTTTTTCCGAATGTTGCACCCGGCAACCACATCTTACGTATGCAGTTCAGAAGCGCTGGAGGCGGTGGGGTGTTCGTCCATCGCCATACCACGGTCGTTCATTACCAATAAGAGCCGCTCTTGAGCAGAGACCTTGCGAAGTCGAAAGCGACGGCGGGACGGACGGCGACTTTCATCCACAATCTTTCGTCATTCCGGAAGTCGAGTAAAACGAGGCTGTCCGGAATCCATAACCCCGGTCTGCATTGATGGATTCCGAGCTCGCGCTTTCAGTGCGCTCCGGAATGACCAGCTCAGCCTCACCCGTGCGTCTGCATGTCGGCGCGCTGGCCATAGCGCAATCCTTGATAATGCGTGTCGTAAAGGACCAGACCGACGTGATCGACGCGTTTTTCTGATAGACGCGCTGCCCTGGCTGGCGCCATAGGCGAGCTTGGCGGAGGTGAAGCTGGCGCAGCGCCGCTATATGCCAACTATATGCTATGTAATAAGTGAGCCGGTCACTTCCGCGGGCGTGACGATCTCTTCGGCATAGGCCATCCCCTCCCGACAATCCGGACTCTCGCCAACAGGCCTGGCTGCGCGGGTGTCACGGCTCGCCAACGCCTAATACCTCCGGCTGGTTCGCATAAGCCTGCCGCCGGGCCTTGAAATAACCGCTATCGACGCCCATATTATCTTTTAGAGCGGTTCGGCTTTGCCACGGATGTACTGGGAGGCCGGGAAGCTTTAGCGAGAAGAAAGAATCGAACCGCCTTCGGGCCTAACGATCCAGTC